>DATDMU010000406.1:0-37700 GCA_036518615.1 Myxococcales bacterium | reverse complement strand
TCTCGACGCGGAGCTCCTGCTCGCGAGCGCGCTGGGCTGCGACCGCGTGCGGCTCTACGTGGACGCCGACAAGCCGCTGGGCGCGGCCGAGCTGGCGCGGTTCAAGCTGCTCATCCAGCGGCGCGGGGCGCGCGAGCCGGTGGCGTACATCCTCGGCGTCAAGGAGTTCTACGGACGGCCTTTCGAAGTGACCCGGGGCGTGTTCATCCCCCGGCCCGAGACGGAGCTGCTGGTGCGGCTCGCGCTCGAGCAGGTGAAGGGGGGCGCCGCCGTGCGCGCTCTCGACCTCTGCGCCGGCTCGGGAGCGGTGGGCATCACCATGGCGGCGGAGCGGCCGCTGGCGCAGGTGGATCTGGTGGAGCTGTCGCAGGACGCCGTGGCGGTGGCGGAGCGGAACGCGCAGAAGCATGCGCCGGGACGCGTGCGCGTGCTCCCTGGCGATCTCTTTGCGGCGCTGCCGGAGCGCGTCCGCTACGATGTGATCACGGCGAACCCGCCCTACGTTCCCACCGTGCATGGCCACGAGCTTGCCCCCGAGATCCTCGATCACGAACCGCACGCCGCCCTCTTCGCCGGCGAGGACGGTCTCTCGGTGATCCGCCGCATCGCCGCGGGGTTGCCTGACTGGCTGCGCCCGGGAGCAACCTTCGTGACCGAGATCGATCCGTCCCAGGGAAGTGCCGTCGCCGCCCTGCTGCGCGACGCCGGGCTCGTGCAGGTGCGGGTGGAGCGCGATCTCGCCGGATTGGAGCGGCACGTGACGGGGAGGGGGGCGTAGATGGACGCCATCGAGATCTCCGGCGGCAGGCCGCTGCGCGGCGAGGTGCAGGTCTCCGGGTCGAAGAACGCCACGCTCCCGCAGATCGCCGCGGCGCTGCTCGCGCCGGGCACCTCGGTCTTTCGCGGCGTGCCGGACCTGGCGGACATCCGCACGCTCGGGCGGCTGCTTGCGAACATGGGCGTGCAGGTGGAGCGCAGCGGCGCCGACCTGCACGTCGACGCATCGGCGGTGACGAACCCGCAGGCGCCCTACGAGCTGGTCAAGACCATGCGGGCGAGTGTGCTGGTCCTCGGCCCGCTGGTGGCGCGCTTCGGCCGCGCCCGCGTCTCCATGCCGGGGGGCTGTGCCATCGGCGCGCGGCCCATCGACCAGCACCTCAAGGGCCTGCAGCTTCTGGGCGCGCACATCGACCTGGCGCACGGCTACGTCGAGGCCAGGGCCGAGCGGCTGCGCGGCGCGCGCATCCTCTTCGACCTGCCCACGGTGACCGGGACCGAAAACCTGATGATGGCCGCGGCGCTGGCCGAGGGCCGCACGGAGCTGGAGAACTGCGCCCGCGAGCCCGAAGTGGTGGCGCTGGCCGACGCGCTCAACGCCATGGGCGCGAAGGTGCAAGGGGCGGGAAGCACCGTGATCACCGTCGACGGCGTGACGCGGCTGCGGCCCATGGACCTGCAGGTCATCCCCGACCGCATCGAGGCCGGGACCCTGCTCATGGCCGCCCTGGTCACCGGCGGCGACGTCCTGGTGCGAGGGGCCCGGGCGCAGGACCTGGACGCGGCGCTGGCCAAGATGCGCGAGGCGGGCGCGAAGATCGAGCAGGAGGGCGGCGGGCTGCGGGTGGCAGGGCCGGCGCGGCCGCAGGCGGTGGACTTCATCACCGCGCCCTTCCCTGGATTTCCGACAGACCTGCAGGCGCAGATGATGGCGTGTCTCGCCGTGGGCAAGGGCGCGTCGCGGGTGGTGGAGACGGTGTTCGAGAACCGCTTCATGCACGTGCAGGAGCTGACCCGCATGGGGGCGGACATCGCCATCGACGGGCACACGGCCGTCGTGAGGGGGGTCGCAAAACTTTCGGGGGCGGAGGTGATGGCGACCGACCTGCGTGCCAGCGCATCCCTGGTCCTGGCCGGCCTGCGCGCAGAAGGGACCACCTTCGTGCACCGCGTCTACCACCTCGACCGCGGCTACGAGTCGCTGGAGAAGAAGCTGGCCACGCTGGGCGCGAACATCCGTCGCGTCAAGGGCGCTTCCGCGTAAACGTCGTTGCCCTCGGGAAGAGCGCTGAGCTAGGCTCTGATCGACCGTCCACCACCACCGGAGCACGAGACCAAATGGATTGCCCGCGTGACAACACGGAGATGACCGAGCTCAGCGACGGAGAGGAGCGCGTCCTCTTCCGTTGCGCCGAGTGCGGAGGTCTCTGGGTCGAGGTCGCGGATCTGAACCGCATCCTCCTGCACGCCGGCCTGCCCACCCTGGAGGCCATGGGAGGGCGCGCGAATCCGGAGGAGGACGCGGGCGAGTGCCCCGTGGACAACGTGGCCCTGCTCGCGGTGGAGAGCGCGCACAAGCGCAACCCGCTCATCTACGAGACCTGCGAGAGCTGCGGGGGCATCTGGCTCGAGTCCGCGGACTTCGCCGAGGAAGGCGAGTCGGCGGAGGAGATGATCAAGGGCATCGTCGACTTCTACCGCGAGTTCGCGGTCAAGCTGGGTCCGGGTCACAAGGCCGCGCGCAAGTAGATGCGCCGCGCCCTGGCGCTCCTCGCCGTCTGCGCCGCCTGCAAGAAACCGCCTCCCGCGCCGCCGCCCGAGCCGGCCCCGCCGGCCGGGCCTGTGCGCGTGGCCGAGCAGGAGCCGAACGACTTCCAGCACGCGCAGCAGATTCCCGCGCTGTCGGTGGTGACGGGATCTCTGGCGGCGCCGCGCGACGACGACTGGTATCGGGTGGCGGGGGCGCGGCTTTCGCTTCGCGTGGAGTTGCGCAAGGTGACGGACGCGTCGCTGGAGATCTACGACCGCGACAGAAACCGCGTGCTGCGCGTGCACGCGGGGGGAGACGACCCCGGCGTCGTCCCGGCGGTGGCTTGCGTCGAGGCGTGCTTCGTGCGCGTCTCGGGAGCCGGACTTCAGGATTACGAGCTGTCGGTCGCGGGCGGTGTGCCGGTGGCCGGGCAGGAGCTGGAGCCGGATGACCGCGCCGTCGATGCGAACGAGCTGCAGCCCGGCGTGGCGATGCAGGGCACGTATCTGTCCGCCGACGACGAGGACTGGTACCGGCTGCCGCTCACGGCGGGTCCCGACGACGTGCTGCGGGTGGAGGTGACCGCGGTCGCGGGAGTGCGGCCGGAACTTCAGGTTCGCGCGCTTGCGGATGGGGCGTTCCTCGCGACCTTTCGCGCCGAGGAGGCGCTCTACGTGCGCGACCTCTCGCTGCACCTGGGGCAGCAGCCGGCGATACCCGACGCAGGTGTCGCGAATCCGGATGCGGGGGACGCCGATGCCGGAGCGGTGGACGCTGGAGCGGCGGATGCCGCAGTCGCCGCGAGCGAGCTGCCTTCGGTGCCGGGCTATTTCCTCGTGCTCAAGGGCAGATCGCGCCACGGCGCTCCGCTCACGCCGTACACGCTCACGGCCACGGTGGAGCCCGGCCAGCCCGGCCTGGAGCAGGAGCCGAACGACGATCC
The DNA here is from genome assembly GCA_036518615.1 of Myxococcales bacterium. Classification (GTDB taxonomy): domain Bacteria; phylum Myxococcota; class Myxococcia; order Myxococcales; family 40CM-4-68-19; genus 40CM-4-68-19. The sequence goes on along the minus strand of DATDMU010000406.1, from coordinate 34,230 downwards.
GCATCACGCCACTGCGATTCGCGAAACCGCCGTCGGGTATCTGGCGCCGGCGGGAGATCAGGATTGGTTCCGCATCCACGCCGACGCGTCCTCGGTGCTCCACGCAGAGCTGTCCGGCGCCGACCGCGCCGACCTGGAGCTTGCGGTCTACGGCCCCGGCGAGAAACCGGCGCTGCTCGCGCGCGTGAACGAAGGCGGCCCGCGCGAGGTGGAGGTGCTGCCGGCCATCGGGCTGCCGGCCGGAGACAGTTACGTGCTGGTGCAGTCGGCGCCGCGCCAGGTCGAGGGCAAGTGGGTCCGCGATGCGGAGGATCGGCAGACGCCCTACAAGCTCGCGGTGCAGCTCTCGCCGGACGACGGCTCGATCGAGCGCGAGCCGGACAACGACGTGAAGACCGCGCAGACGCTCGCGCTGCCCATCGCGGTGAAGGGCTACATCTGGCCGCGCAAGGACGTGGACTTCTTCCGCTTCCACGTCGAGGCCGGGCACCCGCCGGTGAGCATCCTGTTGTCCGCCGTGCGCGGCGTGGATCTGGCGCTGCGCCTCTACCAGCTTCACGGCGAGGGGCCGCCGGAGATCATCGGCTCCTCCGATGGCGCGCACGGCGAGGGCGAGGAGAAGCTCGTCTCGGTGCCGCTCAAGGAGGGCGACTACGCCGTGGAGGTGATGAGCCCGCGCAACAAGGACGCGAGCGCCTCCGACCCGTACACGCTGCGGGTGCAGTAGCGCTTGACGCCCCCGGACCGCGCGACTAGCCTTCCTGCTCCCGGGCGGGAATAGCTCAGTTGGTAGAGCATCAGCTTCCCAAGCTGAGGGTCGCCGGTTCGAATCCGGTTTCCCGCTCCAACACACCGCGCGCTTCAGCGCGCGGAACGCCGTTCAGGCAGCCTCCGGAAGCTCGAGAGCGGTTACGGCGGATAACCCGGTAAGAAGGGGAAGCAAACGGATCAACTTCAGGCGTCCGATCTGCGCCCTGCAGGTGTCCAGCCACGACGTTGCACGTAGCGGTCGTTCGCAACCTGCGCGTCGGTGTGCCGGAGTGTCTTCTGAACGGCCTGAGCGGCGGCGGAAAGTCGGGGTCCGCGGGTACAGGGTTGGAGTACTCGGTGCGCCGAAAGAGCAGCTTCCTGAGGAAGTGGCGTTGGGTCGGGCGTAGAGTCGTTTTTGGGGATCCGATGTTCATAGGGTTCCTCGACGTTCTTGGCTTTAGAAGCGCGATGAACCACTGGAGGGGTCACGCCAGTTCTGCCGACTTAGTCTTCACAAATTGGCGAAACTGCTTCTTGCCAGTGAGAGGACGCCGTCGTTGCCCGGCAAGGGGAACGTCGAGGATGGCAGGATTCTCAACTTCGTCCAACTCGGTGATTCCCTGATCGTTTATGGGAATGACCCCGAGGCAGTTCTCGATCTTGTCTGCGACAACTATGGACGAGCAGTCGTGTTCGCAGTTCCGGTACGAGGCGGGCTCGCCTATGGCGAGCTGTTTCACCTTGAGGATCCGACCCGGCCAGGAACCGTGATCACGATTGTGGGGGCTGGCCAAGTCGAGGCGTTTGAAACGGAGCAGTCTGCAAGAGGATGTGGAATGTGCCTGCTCGTCGGGGCGTCTTGGGTCTCGAAACTCGGGCAGCTTCCAGCGGGTGCCCGCAAATTTCGCCGCTGCAAGACCGAGTATGCGGGGTGGCATCGTTGCGGACTCGATCACGTCCAGTTTCGCGAAAAAACCGACCTTTGGTGGAATGCCAAGAACGTCCACGAGTGGTTCAAAGGTCGCCACCGGGCCGATACGGAGCGAGTATTCAAAGTTGCGCTTGCGGAGCTCAGGTCACCTATCGAGAACGGGGTCGTGGGCTGAAACCGACGCGTGAAACGAGTTGCCACGATTCACGCGGTCGCCCGCAAGTCTGCTGCGGGAGCACGCCTGCGACCTGAGCTGAGGTGATATCATGCCGAGTTCAGTACTCGTCGACGTGCTCGCGGACGATCACTTTCAACATTGTTTGGTAACCCAGACCGCGCTTGGCGGCTTTCTTCCGTAGCTTGTCGATCAGGTCCTGCTCGAGGACGATCGAGGTTGGCAGGGTCTTGCGGATTGGTCGGAGCCCGCCGGCAGCGAGGATGTCGTCTCCGAGATCCTTCCTCTCGAACTCTTCGACCTGGAGATCGCGCTTACTGGCCTTCCGTCGTGCGGCCTTCGAGCTGCGCTTCTTCATAGAGCCTTCTTTCGTCGCATCGGGCGGCAGCTGATCGGCCGGAGTCGCCGCGGCGAGTGAAAATGAGCGCCAGGCGCCGTCCCGCATCGGTTTCTCCCAGCAGCAGCCAGCGCGGTTCGTCATGCAGCGGTTCGACAATACGACCGGCGAGGAAAGCAGTACGGTGAAAGAGCGACTCGACTTCGGATGATTCGACCCCGTGTTTCCGGTTCTTGGCGCGGTTGCCGGCATCCCGGTCGAATTCACCTGCCGCTCCGACGATGCTGGCGAGCCACTCGTCGAGGCTGCCATCTCGCGTGAGCTTCACTAGCTACAATGTAGCTATTCGCGCCGGCCAGTCAAGTATGCCAGTCAGTGTGCGGGCCGAAGCGGGATGACGAGCGTCGGCACCGCCATTGCCTTCGCCCACCCGACTGCGATCCAGGCGCGGCCCTCCGAGGAGCTGATCCTCTCGCTGCCGGTGGCGTCCGGCGTCAGCCCGCGAACCCGAGGCAGCACCCGTTCCCGCTCGGGTTGTTCGCCACGCAGACGGTGAGGGGGTTCACGCAGGCCTTGTTGGGGCCGCAGGGGATGCAGCGCGAATCGGCCTCGTTCACCGGCGAGACCGCCGCGACCGACACGGCCAGTCCGGCCAGCACACCAAGGACAGCGGCGACGAGCTTCTTCATGGGCCCCTCCTGCGGCGGTATCCGCCGAGCGCGGCGCAGTCTAGTCCCCTGCCGCGCTGCTCCGCCAGACGAGCCGCCCGTCTGTCCATCTGTGGGCGTTGCGCAGTCGTCGCGCTGGACAGCCCGCCCACCGGAGCGCACCGGGGAGCGATGAAATCGCCCCTGTCCGTGCTGGTCGTGGAAGACGACGAGGAGACGCGCTCCCTGACCGGCGAGGTATTCCACGCCCACGGGTTCGAGGTGCTGCTCGCGGACTCGGTCTCCGCCGGCTCCAGCATGCTCGAGCAGTCCAGGCCGTCGATGGTCCTGCTCGACGTCGCCATGCCGGGTGGAGACGGCATGGACCTGCTCCGCCAGATCAAGCGCGATCCCGCGCTGAAGGCGATCCCGGTGGTGCTCGTCACCGGCGTGCCCAAAGAGTCGCTGCCCGAGGACGCCTCGCTCGCGCTCGCGGTGATGAGAAAGCCGTTCGACGTGGCGAAGCTCGCGCAGATCGTGCGGGCCTTCTCCGAGAAGATGGCCCGGGGCGGGGCGGCCTGAAGCGCCCGAAGACCGCGAAGATCCCACAGCGACATCTTGGCGCATGCGTTCGACGCGCCGCGGCGGCCGTCGTGGTTGATACCTACGTTACGTTACGACGGTCCCGCGAACGCGAGGCAAGCCATGACCGACAGACTCGTCAACCTCCGCGACATCCGCTTCGTCCTCCACGAGTTGCTCCGCGTCGAGAAGCTGCTCGATTCCCGGGCCTTCTCGATGCACTCGCGCGAGACCTTCGACATGGCCCTGGACGGCGCCCACAAGCTCGCGCGCGAGGTGTACTGGCCGGCCTACAGGCAAATGGACGAGATCGGGGCGAAGTTCGACCCGAAGACGAAGAAGGTGACCGTCCCGCCGGTCATGCACGAGGTGTGGGCGGCGGCAAAGGAAGGCGGCTGGTTCGGCATCACCTCCGACGCGGAATTCGGCGGGCAGCAGTTCCCGGCCACGATGGGCATCGCGATCAACTTCATGCTCAACGCCGCCAACACCGCGGCGCAGATGTACGTGGGCGGAGCGCACGGCGCGTCGATCCTGATGGAGGCGTTCGGCGACGAGACGATGAAGACCGTCTACGTGCCGAAGCTGCTGTCGGGCGAGTGGGGCGGCACCATGGCGCTCTCGGAACCGCAGGCCGGCAGCTCGCTCAGCGACGTGAAGACGGCGGCGGTGAAGGCAAAGGACGGCGACGATTACTTCATCACCGGAACCAAGTGCTTCATCTCCTCGGGCGACCACGACCTCGCGGAGAACATCATCCACCCCGTGCTGGCGAGGCTGCCCGGCGCGCCCCCCGGTGTGAAAGGCATCAGCCTCTTCGTCGTCCCGAAGTATCGTGTCCGCCCGGACGGATCGGTGGGCGAATTCAATGACGTGATCACCGGCGGCATCGAGCACAAGCTGGGCCTGCGCGGCCAGGCCACCGCCACCCTGAACTTCGGCGAGAACGGCAATTGCCGCGGCCGGCTGATGGGAGAGCCCAACAAGGGCCTCGCGTACATGTTCCGCCTGATGAACGGCGCCCGCATCGGCACCGGCCTGCAGGCCACCGCGGTCGCCTCCAACGCCTACCAGCACGCGCTCCAGTACGCGAAGGATCGCCTGCAGGGCCGCGACATCGCGGAGAAGGATCCCACCACTCCGCAAGTGCCGATCGTCCGGCATCCCGAAGTGCGCCGCATGCTGCTCGCGCAGAAGGCGTGGACCGAGGGCATGTTCGCATTGCTGGCCTACTCCGCGAACCTGATCGACCGCGAGCGCGTGGGCGGAAGCGACGAGGAGAAGGAGCGCCTGCGCGACATCCTCGAGATCCTCACCCCGGTGTGCAAGGCGTACGGTTCGGAGATCTCGTACCAGTCCACCGTGCTCGCCATCCAGGTCTACGGCGGGTACGGCTTCTCCGAGGAGTTCCCGCTCGCGCAGATGCTCCGCGACCAGAAGGTCTTCTCCATCTACGAGGGCACCAACAACATCCAGGCGATGGACCTGCTCGGGCGCAAGGTGGTGATGAAGAACGGGGCGTCCTTCAAGGCGCTGGTCGCCGAGATCATGAAGACCACGCACGAGGCGGCCGGAGTCCCGGCCCTGAAGGACATGGCCGGGAAGGTGGACGTCGCCTTGCAGACCGTGGTCGACACCACGCAGCAGCTGGCGATGATCGGCTTCAGCGATCCCCACACTTACATGAGCCACGCCAGCTCGTATCTGCAGATGTTCTCGCAGCTCGTCGTGGCCTGGCTGCTGCTCTGGGAGGCCCTGGTCGCGCAGAAAGCGATCGACGCCGGCGCGCCCGAGGAGGCCTTCTACAGGGGCAAGGTGGCTGCAGCGCGGTTCTACCTCAACAACGACCTGCCCCACGCGCAGGCCACCGCCGCCATCATCCAGAGCGGCGACCGCACCGCCCTCGACTGCCGCGAAGCCTGGCTGTAGCCGCGCAGCCTTGTGAGCGCCGCGGTGGCGAGCGGCGCCCGAGGTGCGCAGGACGGATACCCGCGCCCGCACGATTGATCGCTGCGGCGAAAAATCGTTTTTTCGCCGCGACCGGCGATGCCACAGTGCTCGCGCCTGCGCGCTCGCGCGTGGGCTTCCTTCACTGCGGAGGTCTCACCACGTGCGCACGTCCTTGCTCGCCACTTTCGCAATCATCGCTCTCTCCTGCGGAGGCTCGAAGCCCCGTGGCCCGACCGTCACCGGTGATTTCGCGCTCGCGGCGACTCCCTCCACGCTGACGCTGTTGCAGGGCGAGGACGCGTACCTGCTCGTCACCCTGACGCCGTCGGCCGGCTTCTCGGCGCCGGTGACGCTCACCGCCTCCGGCTTGCCGGCCGGTGCCAGCGCCGCGCCGGTGACCATGACCGCGGGCCAGACCACCGCGGCCATGCTGGTCCACGGCGGGACGACGCTGGCAAACGCGACGATGACGCTCAACGCTTCCACCGGCGGGCTCTCGCATACGGCGAGCGTCCATATTTCCGTCACGCCGGCTCCCGCCGGCGGCAGCGACCCCGTCCTGACCGGGATGGTCGGGCTGGACGTCGCCGGCTCGACCCCGACGGGCTTCGCCAATCCCACCGGCATCGCGGTGAACCCCGCGAACGGCAAGGTGTACACGGTGAGCGATCAGGGCGGCGGCCTCGCCGTCTATGACCCTTCCGCCAACACGCTCGCAGTCGTCCCCATCCCCTCCGCGCAAAGGGTGGCGGTGAACTCGACCACCGACACCGTGTACGCAGTCGGAAGCACCGCGAACCTCATCGTGGTCAACGGCTCGACCGCCTCGCAGGTGGCGGTCGGCGGCGCGCTCCAGGGGGTGGCGGTGGACAGCTTCACCGGCCAGGTCTTCGTGGCCGAGAACCTGAACCACACCGTCCGTCAGATCGACGGAGCGTCGCTGCGCGTGTTGCCCACCAGCTGGCGCTTCTCCAGCGCCGCGGACGGGCCGGTGGAGGGGGCCATCGCCGTCGACGAGGCGCGGCACACGGTCTATGCCTCGCTCCATGGCGGGATCGGGGTCATGAACCAGGCGAACGGCGACTGGTTCACGGTGGGCATCACCCGCGTGAACAGCACGCTGACGGAATCGCCGGTGGACATGAGCGTCGATCCGCGCAACGGGCAGGCCTATATCCTGGGAAGCGACGGCTTCAACGGCAGCGACGGCTGGATCCACCTGCTCGACGACCGCTACCTGCCGGACAGCACCTCCGCGACGGCCACCAATGCGCCCAGCTCGCTCGCGGTGGATCCGGGCACGAACAAGCTCTACGTCGCCGACTCCAGCAACCAGAGCGTCAACGTCATCGATCTGGACACGGGTGCGTTCATGAAGATGGTCCAGGTCCCGCCTTCGGGCGGCCAGGACGACGGTCCCATCGGCGTGGCCGTGGATCCCGGCACGCACCAGGTCTTCGCCACCTTCCGCTACTACGGCGGCGTTCCCGCGCTGGCGGTCATCGACGGCCGATAGCGCGCCGGGCTACGGAGTGGGCGAAAGCCCCGGCCTCGGCGCTTCGCGAGGCTCGGCCTCGTGCGCGATCAGCGGGTAGGCGACGCCGGCCGCCACGGCCCCGAGGAGCGGCGCCACCCAGAACGCCCAGAGCTGGGCCAGCGCCCAGCCGCCGACCAGCAGGGCCGGTCCGGTGGAACGCGCCGGATTCACCGACGTGTTCGTCACCGGGATGCTGACCAGATGGATGAGGGTGAGCGCGAGCCCGATGGCCACCGGCGCGAGGGCGGCGGGCGCCCGGTGGTCGGTCGCGCCGAGGATCACGAAGACGAAGGCGAAGGTCATCACCACTTCGCAGACCAGGCCGGCGGCGAGCGTGTAGCCGCCCGGGGAGTGATCGCCATAGCCGTTGGAGGCGAACCCCGCGGAGAGATCGAATCCCGCCTTGCCGGAGGCGACGGCGTAGAGCACCGCCGCGCCCGCGGCCGCGCCGAGCACCTGCGCCACCACGTAGGGCAGGACCTCACGCGCGGGAAAGCGGCCTGCCACGGTGAGGCCCACGGTGACCGCCGGATTGAGGTGGCATCCGGAAACATGGCCGATGGCATAGGCCATCGTCAGCACGGTCAGGCCGAAGGCCAGCGCCACTCCCACGAAGCCGATGCCGAGCGCAGGAAAGCCCGCAGCGAGGACCGCACTCCCGCATCCTCCGAGCACGAGCCACGCAGTGCCGACGAACTCCGCCGCCGTCCGCTTGCCGATTGGCATGGAAATCCCCCTTCCTCGGGCGGACGCTACGCCCGCGCCCATCGCCGCGCAAATCAAAGCGGGCGCGGCAAAAGGGCTCGTCCGCCCTTCAGCTCCGCGGGAGCGCAAAGGTTGCGATCGCCTCGCGCGAAAGAAGCTCGATCTTGTGGCCTGTGAACCCGTCGAAGAGGGCGCGGTGCGCGGCGAGAGAATACTCGTCCTCGCGCACCGTGTAATCGCGAATCCACGATCGGAGCATTTCGAGATTGCGGTCCTGCGCTTCCTTGCTGGAATACTTGTGGGGCTCCCACGGCCGCGCAGAGGCGTTGGCGATGCACGCATCCACGCCGGGATTGAGAAAGAGTGCCAGCGTGCAGCGGGAGAGAGGGGAGGCGAGCAGGCTCGAATAGCAGCCCTCGACGACCCATCCGCCGTTCGCCTCCAGGAACGCCGCGATCTCGCGCGCGCTCTCCTCTGGCGGCCGCCGCGCCGGCGGCGTCTTCGGTTCCCACGCGCAGGTATCGAGGTCCAGATGGGAAACGCCGGCGGCGGCGGAAAGGCGTCGCGCCAGCGTGGACTTGCCGGAGCCGGAGTTGCCGAAGATCACGACGCGGGTCATGCGTCCCTCGCCTTGGGCGATCATGGCAGGTAAGGCCGGAGCGCCTCGGCCCACTGCCTGTATCCCGCCCCGGAGAGGTGGAGGCCGTCGCTCGTATAGCGAGCATCGAGCTGCCCGGATGCGTCCGCGAGGCGCGAGCCCGCCTCGAGCCAGTCCGCCCCCGTTGCCCGCGCGCCGTCCTTCAGGAGCGCATTGGCGCGCGCGATCGTCGCGTTGGTGAGCCGCTCGCTGAACCTGTCCAGCATCGCCTCGCGCACCGGCAGGAGCGCCTCGACGATCAGGCGGCAGCCCGGAAGCGACGCACGGATCTGGCGCAGCAGCGCCGCGTGCTCCTCCGCAAGCCTCTCCGGCGATGTGCCCTTGAAGAGATCGTTCACTCCGACGAGAAGGAAGAGGACGCGCGGCTGCAGCTCCACCACCTCGCCGAGGCGGGCGCGCACGAGCGCCACCGTGTCGTCGTCGATTCCGCGGTTGGCGATGGGCCGCCCGAGCAATTCCCACCACTCCGCCCGCTGCGTGAGGCTGTCCCCGAGCACGACCACGCCGGCCTTCGCGCCGCCGCGGGCCAGTTCGCGGAAATGGTCCGCGCGGGCGACGGGCGGCGTCACTCGCGGCCGGCCGAATCGATCGCTCAACCCGGCTTTCCGCGCCAGCCAGATGCCGGCGAGAAGCCCGAGCAACAGATTGGCGAGGAGCGACCAGGCGAGGAGTCTCGGCGCGCGCACCGGAGCATGGTGCCTCATGCGTGGACCGGTCTCAATCGGCGCCATCGTTTATTCCCGCAGGAATGACGCGCTCCCGATCGCAATCACCGGCAAGAGCGGCCATGCCGGCCGCGGGGAGATTGCCATGAAGAACCTGATCCTCTGCTCCATCCTGGCGCTGTGCGCGTGCGCCGCCTCGTCGAGAACCGTGCGCGGCGGTGATCCGCGCGGCACGATATCGGGCTCCGAGCTCGTGCCCATCGCGCCCGCGGATGCGGACGGTCCCGCTTCGCGGTGACCACCGGAGCAGCGGGCGCGGCCTTTGCCGCGCCCGCGCTCCGCTTCAGGGCAACACGACGATCCGCCCCTCCATGTCCTCGTGCCCGCTGCCGCAGAAGAGGTTGCAATGGAAGTCCCAAGTGCCCGGCCGATCCGGCACCACCCGAAGGCGCAGCGTCTTCCCCGGCTCGATTTTCTCGTCGATCTTCAGCAGCGGCACGGCGAATCCATGCCGCCGGTCCAGCGAAGTCAGCTCCAGCACCACCGGCTCGCCCACCTTCAATTCGATTACAGATGGGGAGAACTCGAACCGCTTCGCCGTGACCCGGATGACCCGCTCCTGCGCCGGGGCGGCAAGCAGCGCCGCCAGGGCCCACGCCGTGGCCGGCATCAGTACCCACCCACCGCGGAGGGCGCGCCCTCGAGCGAGTCTTCCTTGAGGGTCAGCGCCCGCGACCGATCCGCGCGGATCTCGCGAAAGCCGAGCCCCCTGCGCGGATGCGCCGGATCCCACGGCAGCGGCTGGCGCTTCGGCTGCGAGAGCGGCGGCGGCAAGGGGAAGATCAGCGACTTCGCCGCGTGGTGGGAAATCTCGCCGGTCCTGAAATGGTGCTCCTGGTGGATGTGGCCGTAGAACACGGTCACGTTCTTCCAGTGCTGGAGCAGGTCGATGGCCTTGGCGCCGTCCTTGGTGGCCCAGTCCCACTGCGGGGCCAGGTCGAAGAGCGGCCGGTGGGTGAACACCACGATGGGCGCGTCGCGCCGCAGCGGCCGCAGGTCGGAAAGAAGCCAGTCGAGCTGCGCATCGCCGATGGCTGCCTGCGGGTCGGAGACGTTGTCGAGGACGGCGAAATGGATTCCCTTGTGCTCGAACGAATAGCGGGTGGGCCCGAAGTGCTCCACGAAGGCCTTGCCCGCGTCGAGCGAGGCGTCGTGCTCGCCGGGCATGTAGCGGTGCACGGGTGCGCGCAGGTCCTTGACGATGGCCTTGAACTCGCGCATCCGCTTGCGGCGCTCCGCCTCGTCGTCGGTGGTGTGGGTGAGATCGCCGGTGAACACCACGAAGTCGGGCTGCGCCGGCAGCGCGTTCACCGCCGCAACCGCCTGGCGCAGCGTGTTTGCCGCATCCGGATTGGGCGGGCCGGAAAAGCCCCAGTGCGTGTCGGAGAGCTGCACGAAGAAGAAGTCGTCCGCGGCCCCGCCGGATTTCCTTCCAGGCGCCGCGGACGCGCCGGACAGGCCGGATGCGAAGACCGCTCCACCCAGGCCGAGGAGCTGCAGGAATTGCCGACGTCGAATCGGATCGTTCATGGCGGTGTACCTCCGCCGCCATGACCGGCCGCCGGGGCGCCTATTCCCCGGCCGGGTTCAGCGCTGCCGGCATGGCCACCGCCGCTTCGACGGCGGCGCGCGGCCAGACCAGCGCCGCGCCCGCGAGGCCAAGCGCGAGCACGCAGGCCGCTGCGAGCGGGTGCGGGAACAGCCAGGCGAGGAGCTCCCTCACCGGAACCGGGGCGCTGCGGCTCGCGGCATCGAGGATCTGCAGCACGAAGGGAGTGGCCGAGCGCATCCAGCCGGCGGCGTGCTTGACGGCCTGGACCAGCGCGGAGAGGTAGAAGAGGCCCCAGAACAGCGCCAGTGCTCCGCCGCGCGAAGGCGCGCCCTGGCCACCCCGCGCCCAGGCGTAGAAGAAGCCGACGGGGAGGCAGAACGCCGGGATCACCAGCAGGAGGTAGCGCGCGTCGTGGGCCGCGCCGCCGTCCCAGGTGGCATGCCTCGAGGTGAGCAGCAGCATGGCGATGCCCGGAAGCAGCGCCGCCGCGGCGCGGCGGGTTCCCAGCGCGCGCCACCACCCGGGCAATGCCCAAAGGCCCAGCGCAAGCACCGGACTGTAGAGCAGGAGCCCTGCCCGCGGGCGGAAGAGAAGCCCGGTGAATCCGTCGAGGAAGTCGCCACCGTACATGTCGCCGAGCTTCCGCGTCACCTCGAAGCCCAGGTGGTACTGGTAGGGGGTCGCGAAGGGCGAGCCGAAGGCGACCCACGAGTATGCGAGGGCGGGCGCGGCGCCGGCGAGGAGGCCCGCAGCGAGCGGCGCCAGCGCATGGGCGCGCTCCGCAGGCCTCGCCGGCTTTCCCGCCAGGGCGGGCCAGGCCGCAGCCAGGCAGATCACGCCGCCGGAGACCGCCGCCGAGTAGTCCACTCCCACGGCAAAGCCGGCGGTCAGGCCGAGGAGGAACAGCAGCCTGCGCGCGGGAGGCAAGGCTGGCCTGGCGATGATGCCCAGGGCCAGCCAGACCGCGCAGATCTCGAAGAACGCGGACGGAGCGTGGCTCCAGAGCGCGCTCGAGTAGGTCCGGAGCGGCGTGCAGAGCGCGAGCGCGAGGGCGCCCAGCGCGGCCGGCGTACGCGCGAGTCCCAGGCGCCGTCCAACGAGGTATGTGAGCGCGACCGCCAGCGCTCCCAGCGCCGCCGCGAGCAGGGCGGTGATCGCTTCCTGGTCTTCGGGAGAGGCGCCCATCGCCTTCGCCGCGGCGTACAAGGGCAGGGCGAGGAGCGCGGTTCCCGGCGGGCGGTCCGAATAGAAGTGGCCTCCCCGTTCCGACAGGTCCACGTGGCGCGTATAGGACACGAAGCGATCGATGACGGGGGAATGGTCGTCCGCAAGCGCCCGCACCAGCGCGAAGTGAGCGCCGTCGTTGGAACCGACCAGCCCCGCGTCGAGCAGCACCGAGGTGGAGAGCGAGATGGTTGCGAGAAGCAGCGCAACCGACAGATCGCGTCGGCTGTGGTCGGTCATCGCGCCTGCGGCCTTCCCTCGCCGCGCGCCAGCTCGACGAACTTCTGCAACTCGGCGTCGTTGACGTCGGACACCGCCCAGAAGTTCATCCCTTGCTTCGACCACCGGTACGCGCTGTACCCGCGCATCGACAGGCGCTCCACCGGAGACTCGCCGCCCTGCTTCTTCTGCGGCCAGACGAAGAGGTTGATGACGTGCCGCCCGCGCCGGTACACGAGGGCCGCCGCCTGCGTCTCCTCCAGGTAGTCGAGCCGTCCGCCCGCGAGCGGGAATCCCTCGGCGGCGAAGTCGGCGGCAGGGACGGAATAGTCGAGCTTGCCCTGGAACCAGGGCTTGACCGTGTGCTGATCGGACGATGCCACGTCGGTGAGATGGCTTGCGAGCAGCGAGCGGACGTGCGCGTCGATCACCGACTCCGCGAGGTGCCCCCGGGCGGGTCGCAGGACGCCGACCGTAGCGACGACGGCCACTGACGCGGCCAGAAGCGGCGCGGCCCATCTCGTGAAGCGGGGCGCGCGGGGCCTGGGCGCCGCGGCACTTGCCTCGCTGCGCACCGCCGCCCGCAGCCGCGCCTCGAGCCCCGCAGGCATCTCGTGCCGGGTCAGATTCGCGCGCGCGAATCCCTGCAGCTCGCGCAGGCTGCGCTCCTGCATGGCACAGTCCCCGCAGCGGCCCAGGTGCTCCTCCACGTCCAGCGCCCCGCGCAGGTCCAGCTCGTTGTCCACCCAGGCGTCGAGCAGCCGCCGCGTGTCGGCGCAGGTCATCGCGCGCTCCCTGCCTGCTCGCGCCGCGCCACCGCCGCCTGGAGCTGCCTGCGGGCGCGCGAGAGCCGCGACATCACCGTGCCCATCGGAATCTGCGCCACGTCGGCGATCTCCTTGTACGACATGCCTTCCAGCTCGCGCAGCACGAACACCTCGCGGAACTCCACCGGCAGCTCCTCCACCGCCTGGTTGAGGAAACGTTGCCGCGCCGAGCGGAGCAAAAGCACGTCGGGAGAGTCGCCCTCCGGCGCAGCGTGCTGCTCCTCGTCCAGCTCCGCGCCCAGCTCGCGCGCGCGGTTCTGCTGCAAAAAGCTGTACGCGCTGTTGCGCACCACCGCCAGCAGCCAGGAGCGCGGGTTGTTGCCGCGAAATCCGGAGAAGAAGCGGAACGCCCGCACGATGGCTTCCTGCATCACGTCCTCCGCGTCCTGATCGTTGCGCAGGAGCCAGCGCGCGAGGCTGTACCCCGCCGGCGCGTGCGGCATGACGACTTGCTCGAATGAGGTCACGCCGTTCGGCAACCGGCCTCCGGTTTACCGCATGCGACCCCGGCCCGGGTGGCTTTATTCCCCGGGATGTCGCGGGACGAGGGTGGTGCTGACCAGCCCGCTGCCGCCGGAGGCCTTCGTTACCCTGTAGAACTGGAACGTCTCCACCGGTCCAGAGCGCACCGTCCAGGGAACCGCGGCCCAGTAATAATAAAGCCCGCCCGCGGGCGTGACGGTGCGCAGCAGGTCCAGCGCGGTGGCGGGCACGGTCTTCGTGGCCACCGGCCTCAGCGTGGGCGCGTCCTCGGCCGAGAACCGCTGCCGATGGATGCTCTGCGGCGCCACCAGCACGTCTCCGGCGGCGAGCCGGCTCTGTCCTGGCGCGTACTCCCGCAGCCCCTGCTGCGCCGCGTACCACTGCCATCCCCAGTGGCCGACGGTCCATGTCGTCGAGGGCGACGCGATGGCCTGCGCTTCCTTGCGATACACGTCCGCCCGCCGCCAGTCGGAGATGGCCAGCGCGACGCCGAGCGCACCGGTCGCGACCAACGCAGCTCTCGCCGCGACCGGCGCGGGCGGGAACGCGCGCGCGGCCAGCAGCAGCAGGGCAGGCAGTGCGAGCATCACGTGGCGAGCCGCGGGGAAGGGGGCCACGAAGACGGCGAGCAGGAGCGCGGAGGCGGCCCAGATGGCGAGCGCCGCGGTGTCCTCGCCGGCCTCGCGAATGGCGCGCCTGGCGAGGAGCGCGAAGAAGAGACCGTTGGCGAAGAAGAGGCCGCGCAGCAGCGCGTCGGTCGCGTTCACGCCGGCGAAGGCGGGCAGATCGGAGAGCGGCAGGAGCAGTCCGGCGGCGGCGACCGCGGCGCCCACGGCCCCGCAGACGAGCAGCAGCGGCGCGCGCCCGCGGCCCGCGAAGGCGAGCGTGAAGGGGGAGAGCGCGCCGAGCCCCACCACCCAGAGCGGGAGGCGCCCTGCGCTCAGGGCCAGGAGCGTGCGCAGGCCCTCGTCGGCCGCGCCGAGCTCCGTCGCCCTCTCGAACAGGTGCACGCCGCCGTAGGAAAACCAGGTGAAGCCGCTCCAGGCGCCGAGCGCCGAAAGAGGCAGCAAGAGGGCGCGCAGGTGGCGCCACGACCTGCGCCGTGCGACGAGCACCACGAACGCCGGCAGCAGCACCACGCTCGCGTACTTGATCAGGCAGCCCGCGGCGACGAACGCGCACGCCTGCCACGCGCGCACTTCCCGGCCTTCCCGCGCGAGCAGCGTCATGCAGTAGAAGAACCCCGCCCAGATGGCGAGCGTGGGCACGTCCATCATCAGATTTCCGGCGGGCAGGAACGAAGGCCCCAGCGCGGTGAGCGCCGTCACCCAGAGCGCGTGCCGCGGAGCGACCAGCGCGGCAAACCGCCAGATCAGACAGAGCGAAAGGACGATGAACGCCGCCGAGACGAGGTGCAGCGCCTGGACCGACGCGCCCAGCTTCAGCGCTGCGGCGAAGACGTACATCATCAGATGCGGGACGTTGAGCGCGTGGATGGGCTCGGGCACCTGGTCCCAGTTCAGCATCGCCAGAGAGGCGTGCGCCGGGTCGCGGAGGATGGCCTGCGCGATGAAGAGATGGGCGGCGTCGTCCACGTGGACCGCCTTGGTGAGCGTGAACGCGGAAGCGATGGCCCCGAGGGCGTAGACCGCGAGGGGCACGCGAGCCGTGGTGCTCTTCATCGGGCGCGGACTCTACATGAGGCGCGCCGGCGCCACCCACATTTTCGCCTGCGCTAGGGCGCCAGCCGGTAGAGGCGCGGGCCGGCGCTGCCGGTGCCGGCGCTGACATACACCCACTCGGTGCCGGCGTAGGTGAAGGCGTGGCCGTCGAAGATGCGGGTGAGGCCGGCGCCGAGCCCGTTTCCGCCCAGACCGGTGCAGCCGCCCTGGCCGGCGGTGCAGCCCTGGTGGCCGGTGAAGTCGGCGCTTCCGGCGGCGGATGCGAATTGCGTGCGGTAGATGGCGAGGCCGCCGCCGTTGTCGAAGCCCACGTAGAGGTGGCTCGCGGTGGCCACCAGGAGGGCGATGGCGGCGTTGCCGGGGTCGTTGAGCTGCGAGAGCCGGGTGTCGCCGGAAGTGTTGCGCGCGACCTGCGACCAGTCGCCGGGCTCGCACTGCAGCGGGTCGGTTCCCGGCGACGGATCGCACGACCAGAGCTGCGGTCCGGCGGCGGTGTTGCGCGCGGCGAAGAGGCGGCCGCCGAACGCCACCATGCCCGGCACCGCCTTGCGCGACGGGTCCAGCGCGCCGAGCACGGTGGAGTCCACGCTCACCGACGAAAGCGCGGCCCAGCCCGCGGCCGAAGGCGTGGCGTTCGCCCAGTTGGCGCACCCGGGCGACGCGCAGGGAGTGGGAGAGCCCACCGAGCGCGCGATGCCGCCGTTGTTGGCCACGTAGAGCGCGCCGTTGAAGTCGCGCAGCGAGTCGATCATCAGGGCCTGGTTGCCGGAGTTGGCAGGCACGCCGGCGCCTCCCACCGCGGGCAGGTTGAAGCCGTTCAGGTTGACGAGGTCGGTGCCGCCGGTCGCCTGGTAGCCCGGCAACGACGGCATCTTCTTGAGCGCGTTGAGCACCGGAGCCGTCGGCTGCGGGGCGGAGCCGCCGACGTCGTAGAAGCCGAGGAAGAGCTGGTTCAGGCCGAAGTGCGCGGCGCTCATCATCCGCGCCGAGCCGCCCTGGCCCGCCGCGATCTGCACGAAAGCGAGATCGTCGAATCCTCCCGACGCGAGCGGGAACGACCCGTTGGTCAGGTAGGCGTAGCGCGACCCGCCGATGGGCGAGGTGCCCGTGATCAGGTACCACTCGGTGCCGTTCACGGTGCCCGAGGTGAACACGGCGCGGCCGCCCTCGTTGTCCGGCCCGCAGGCGGTGGTGTTCTGCGCGCACCCGAGCGCGCCGATGGTGTTGCAGGCCGGAGAAATGAGCGGCGGCTGGTAGGCGCCGTTCCGCGCGGGGTTCAGGATGTTCCTGTCGACCTCCAGCTTCCAGTTGATCGCGGTCGCGCCGGTGCCGTCGGGCGCCATGCGCACCGCCGCGGTGCCGCTCTTGTTCGGCCCGGCGTAGAGCATGCCCTGGTAGGAGAAGAGATAGGAGAAGTCGGTGCCGTCGGCGGCGAACGGGTCGCCCGAGATCAGCGTCGATTCCGGCTGTGGCTGCACCGTCCTGGAGGCGCTCGCGGCCGCCGCCAGCGAGCTGCCGTCGTTCGCGTCGGTTCCGCTCACCGCGGCGGTGACTTGAAGCGTTCCGGCGCTTCCGGCGGAGAGCGTCCAGTTGAAGGTCGCGCTGCTGCCGCCCGCTACCGTGGTGCCGGTCTGCGCGGGCGCCGCGAGGATCGTCACCGCGGCGGTTCCCGACAGCGCGAGCGGACCCGGTTGCACCGAAAGCGCCGCCGCCTCTCCGGCGTTGGAGACGGTCAGGGTCACGGCCACGGTGTCGCCCAGCGAGACGAGCGCCGGCACGGACAGCGACCCGGACAGCGCCGCCCGAGCCTGCACCGTGACCGCCGGCGCCGTCGAGCGGGCGGAGAGAGCCGCGCCGGAATTGGCGTCGGCGCCGGTCGCGGTGACGGTGAACACGAGCGCGCCCGGGGCGGTGCCGGTCTCGAGGAAATTCCAGGTGAAGGTGAAGCTGGAGCCGCCTGCCAGGCCCACGCTGCCGGCGCTGTCGGACGTGACGGCGTCGGCCCCGCCGGACGCGATCTTCGAGGGAACCATGGTGACCGCGGAGGCGGCCGCCTCGCCCGTGTTGGTCACCGTCGCGGTCAGGGTGAAGGCCTGCCCGCGGTCGATGGTCGAAGGGGTCACCGTCACCGCGCCGACGCTCAGCGCCGCCGGATTCATGACCCGGACGTCCGGCGAGGTCGCGCCCACCGAGATGCCCGCGCCGCTGTTCGCGTCGGTTCCCGCGGCGCTCAGGGAGAAGGAGAGGGCGCCGGAAGCGGAACCGTTCTCCACGTAGGTGAAGGTGAAATTGGCGGTGGCGCCGGCTGCGATGTCGGCGGCGGCGGGCGCGCTCGAGGTGGTGGCGGCGGCGCCGCCGGTGGCGGTGACTTGCGGGACGGAGGCCTGGACCGCGCGCGCGGTGGCGCCGCCGGTGTTGGTGACGGCGGCAACGACGGCGAAGGTCTGGCCGCGGTCCACCGCCCGCGGGAGCTGAAGGCTGACCGCGAGCGCGGCGCGCTCCTGCACCGACGTGGACGCCTGCGGCGAGCTTGCGGCCAGCGCGGCGCCGCTGTTGCCGTCGGTGCCCGAAACCGACGCGGCGAGATCCAGGGTGCCCGCGGCCGAGCCCGACTCGGCGCAGCTCCAGGAGTAGGTTGCCGTGCCGCCTCCGGCGATGTCGGTCGCCGCGGGAGCGCTCAGCACGGTGAGTGCGGCGCCTCCGCCCGGGACGGCGGAGAGCGAGGCAGAGACGCCCCGCGCGACGGCCGCGCCGCTGTTGGTCACCGTCATCGAGACCGTGAAGCCCTGTCCGCGGCTCACCACCGCGGGCGCAACCGGCGTCGCCAGAGAGAGCGCCGCCGCGGCCTGGACGGAGCCTTGCGCGGCAGCGCTCGCCTGCACCGCCTGGCCGCTGTTGGCATCGGCGCCGCTCGCTGCAGCGCTGCAGTCGAGCGGGCCGGCCGCCACCGCCTCGAACTCCCACGAGAGCACGGCGGACGCGCCGCCGCCCAGCGCTCCAGGGAGCGCCGGCGCGATCCTCAGGAGCGCTTGCGGTCCGCAGTCGGGCGGCGGCAGCGCGAGCTGCGCCACCGCGGCCTCGCCGGCGTTGCGCACCGTCTCCACCACATTGAACCTCTGCCCGGTGCTGAGCCGCGCAGGAACGGCGAGGTCCAGGGCGGGCGCCGCGGCGGTCTGGATCTGGACCGGCAGGATGGTCCACGCGGAGACCTGGGCGGAGTCGTTCGCGTCGATCCCGGCGACCGACGCATCGAGCTGGGTCGCGCCCGCGGCGTCGGCGCGGACCGTCCAGGCGAACACCGCCCGCGCCGAGCCGGCCAGCGGCTGCGGCTGCGGCGCCGTCACCCAGGTGGTGAGCGGCGACGCGGGACTCGCGTCACCCACCGCGAGCGTCGCGGCTTCGCCGTCGTTGACCACTTCCATGGAGGCGCGGAATTCCTGGCCCACCGAGACCACGGCAGGCGCCGCCGCGCCGAGCACGCGCAGGTGCGCGGGCGCCTGCACCGCCACGGGCGTCGAGAGCGCGGACGTGCCGGTGGGCGCTCCGGTGAGGGCGTCCACGCCCGCGGCCACCACTTCCACCTGCGCCAGGGCGGATGCGGCTCCCCGCAGCGTGAGCGTCCACGTGCGCGACTGGCCGGCAGGAACGTCCTGCGAGGCGACCGGGTCCGCCGCGAGCGAGGCGCCTCCGGCCAGCGTCGGCGCCACCGAGACGGCGTCGGCGTCGCCGCCGTTCGAGACGGTGAGCGAAACGGCGAAGTCCTGCCCCACGTCCACCGAGGCGGGCAGCGGGTCCAGCGCCGCCGCCAGCGCGGGAGGCGAGAGCGCGAGCGCCTGCGCCG
This sequence comes from Myxococcales bacterium, assembly GCA_036518615.1. GTDB lineage: Bacteria > Myxococcota > Myxococcia > Myxococcales > 40CM-4-68-19 > 40CM-4-68-19. The sequence continues at coordinate 15,405 of DATDMU010000406.1, read as the reverse complement.
CGGCGGTGGCCTCCGTCAGCGGCAGTCCGGTGACCGTATCCACCAGCACGGCACGCGCCGTGAGGGCGGCGCTGCCGCGAGCCGCGAGTTGCATGGGAACGTCGACGTCGAGCGCGCCGCCCGCCGCGACCGAAAGGCCGGCGCCGCCGGCGGGGACGCCGTTCACTTGCAGCGAGGCGAGCCGCGCGTCCACTCCGCCGGCATTGGCGAGGTGCACCCGCGCGCGGAAGGGCGCACCGGTCTCCACCTGCGCGGGGGCGGAGAGCGAGACCGAGACGAGCGGCGGCGCGCGGTCCGAGACGGTGAACGCCGCCGGCAACACCGCGGTGAAGCCGTAGGGATCGACCACGGTCACGTCGTGCACGCCGATCGGCAGGTCGGCCGGCGCGCGCGCTTCCAGCACGTCGGCGCCGTCCGCGCCGCGCGTGTAGCGGGCGGAGCCCAGCGCCACGCCGCCGATGCGCACGGTGAAGTCCGCGGAGACGTCGCGGCCGCCCTCCAGGTGCTGCACGCCGCGCGCCTGGAAGCCGCTGCCGGTCAGCCGCACGTCGACGGCGTTCCCGACGTAGGCGCCCGAGGGCTCGATGGAATCGAGCCGCGGCGCGTCCGCCCCGGTCAGGCGCGCGCAGCCTGCGGCGACGAGGGCGGCGATGGCGGCGTGGCGGAACATGGTCAGAGCATCTCGATGCGGTAGCCGGCGCAGACGGTCAGGGCGGTGAGCCTTCCGTCCAGGTTGGGAAGCGAGAATGGCTGCGTGCGCAAGAGGCGTGCCTCGAGGTACGGCGCGCCGCCCCACATGCGCCGCTCCGCTCCGACCCCCACCTCGAGGCCGGGCACGGCGCCGCGGGAGGTTGCGTCCCCCCGCGCCGGGCCGCTGACGCGGACCGATGCCGCAGCGCCCACCAGCGCGCCGCCGGCCTGCGCCCAGATCACGTTCCGGTCGGAGAGGGGCGCCCGCACCGCGCCGGCGACGGAGCCGATGAGGTAGTCGTCGCGCGTGTCGAAGAGCGCGCCGCCGGCGGCCCCCTGTTGCCGCCCGCCGGCCCAGGAGAGATCGAGGACCAGAGCGAACTGGAGGCCCAGCGCCTGGGTGCGCAGCGCGCCTTCCACGCCCAGGAGCGGCGCTGCGAGCCCGTGCAGATCGCTGAAGAAGCCGGTCCGCGCGCTCAAGGCCAGCTCGCGGATGCGCGGCCGGAGCGCCACCTGGGCGCGGGTCCGGGCAGCTCCCGAGCGCACCGCCAGCGTGGCGGCGCCGCCCTCGTGGAGGAGCGGAGGCACGAAGGTGGCCAGGAAGCCGCGGCCGTCCGGCACGACCGCGCGGACCGTGCCCGCGTCCGCTTCCAGCTCCGGCGCGCCGCCGGCCTCGTTGCCGAAGCGATCGCGCAGGACCACGCGCACCCGAAGCGGGCTGTGGCCGTCGGCGATGACGGCGCCGCGCTCGGGGAGGACCTCGGCGCGCTCCGCCGCGGCCGCTGCGAGGGCGATGCGCAGCGAGGCGGCGGCCCCGGTGCGCGCCGATCTGGCGGTCACGGTGGCCTGGTCGTGGCCGCCCAGCGCCCGGGGGGCCCGGAAGAGCAGTCGATACCCGCCCTCCGCCAGCGCCTGGCTCTCGACCGCGCCGGCCGACGCGCTGAACTGCAGCGGATCGGCGGCGCGATTGCCCGCCGCATCGAAGGACGTCGCGCGCAGCTCCACCGGCGGGCCGCCTGCTTCCGCCCTTGCCCCGGCAGAGGCCAGCTCGATGCGCTGCGCGGCGCCCGCGACCAGGCGGACTTCCGCCCTGGACGGGTCGGGGTCGCCCGGCGCCGTGGCCGTCACCACCGCGGTGCCCGCCGGACCCGGAGGCACACGCCAGACGGCTCGATAAAGGCCGGGCGCCAGCGGCGCGAGGCCGGTGATCTCGCCGCGAGCCGCGCCGAGCTGGAGCTGCGCATCGGCGAGCGGCGCGCCGGCGCGGGTCACCGCGGCCACGGCGATCTCCAGCTCCTGCGGGCGGTCCGCCTCGAGCGAAGGCGGCATCGGCGCGAGCTGCACCGTGCGCGTGTGCGGCACCTTCAGGTCGATCTGCCGCGGCCCCTGCTCGGCGTAGTCCACTCCCGGCGGCACCACCACCGGCACGAAGGCGCGGCCGTCCTTGCCGGCGCGCATCGGTCCGAACGTCTCCTCGCCGATGCGGACGTCGACCACCGCTCCGGCGCGGGTGCGAACCTCCGCCTCGCCCTGTCCCCAGAGGGGCAGGGCAAAGAACCCGACCGCGTCTCCGCTGCGCGCCACGATCACCGCCACCCTGGGCAGCCGCGCTCGCGGCGCGTGCCAGGTGGCGCGCCACTCGCCCGGAGCGACTTCGCGCAGGCCCTCCAGGGCGCCGGCGCTGCACTGGACGGAGAGCGGCCCTGCGGGAGCGCGAAAAACCAGCTCGGCGCGATCGGCGCGGTCCAGGCGCAGGAGCGGCGGCTCGGCGCGCACCTCCACGCCGGAGACGAGGCCCGCGATGAGGAGGGCGGCCAGCACTACGGCGCCTCCTTCCAGCGGATGGCCATGTCGTCGATGGCCGCGGGCATGGGGCTGCACGGCACCGTGTGCGTCTTCTCGCGGCCGGCGGGATCGCGGATGGCCACCAGCACGCCGCGTTTGCCCCGGGCGCGGGAAACGGTCTGGTGGAAGCTGCCGTCGGGGCCGACGCCCACCGGCGCGCCATCCACCGTGACCTCCGACGAAGGCGCGACCTTGCCGTCGATCTCCGCGCAGAGCGTCGGGCTCACGCCGGGCATCGCGTTGGCCACCTTGAGCAGCACCGAGGTGGGAATCGGCGCGGGCGCAACCGGCGCGCCGCCGCGGGGCGCGAACGACTGCTCGCCGGCGGCGACGTGGACGGTCTGCCGGCGCGCGCTCAGGTTGACGGCGCCGGCGGCGGTGGCCACCGCGATGCCGGTGCCCGTGCTGAGCAGGCTGAAGCGCGCGGCCCTGGCCTCGGCCACCGCGTCGCCCGTTCCGTCCTCGACCCGCAGCACGCGTTCGCCTTCGGGGTCGTACTCCGCCGCCATCCGGCCGCGGGTCAGGCGGAAGCGGTGCACCATGTCGGTCAGTTCCCGCACCGACACTTCGGACGACTCGCCGATGCTCAGGCGCGACTTCTGCCCGATGGCGAGGTCGGTGTGGCCGTGCGCGCCTGTGCGGAGCAGGTCGTCCGGGTGCACGGTCTGGCCCGGCTCCACCGCCGACCAGTCCGTGCCGTCGCGGCCGCGCTCCACCTCGCCCTGCACGGAGAGGACCACCGCCTGGATCGCGGCGGTGCGAGTCCGCGGCGCAGCAGGCGAAGCCGCCACCGGCGCCGGCCGCGGCGGTTCGTAGACCCCCAGCCGGAACACCAGCAGCGCCGCCAGCAGCACCGCGGCGATCAGCGCCGCGATCTGCGCGGGCAGTCTGTTGCGCGAGCCCTTCACCGCTGCGCGCCCTCCGCCGCCGGAAGCGAGATGCCGAACTCGGTGCGCGCCCAGGCGGCGCGGTCGGGATCGCCTGCATCGACCAGGTGCAGCTCGCCTCCCGCGCGCTCCATGGCGGTGCGGGCGAGGTGCAGGCCCAGCCCGGTGCCCTTGCCTGCGGGCTTGGTGGTGAAGCGCGGCTGGAAGATGCGGGGCCGGACGTCGGCGGGAATGCCGACGCCTTCGTCGCTGACCCGCACCTGGACCCGGGGCGGCGCGCAGAGCACGCGCACTTGAAGCCGCGCAGGTCCTCCGCGCTCTTCCACCGCGTCGAGGGCGTTGACCAGCAGATTGGTGACGGCGTGGACGAGCAGCGGCGCCGCGCCCATGGCCAGCACCGGCCCGGGACAGGACTCGAGGGAGAAGCGATCCCCCAGCTTGCGCAGCCGCGGGTTGAGGAGCGCCACCGCGCGCCGGACGGTCTCGTCCACCGCGAACGGAGCGGGCTTCACGGCGCCGCCGGCGAACAGCTCCTGCCAGGTGCGGAGCAGCTCTTCCATCCGCGCCGCCTGCTGGTTGAGGAGCTGCCACTCCTGCGTGCCGCCCACGGCCGGGATGCGCCGCGCGAGAAGCTCCAGCCCCGCCAGCAGCCCCATCAGCGGATGGCGCAGCTCGTGGATCAGGCCTGGCGCCAGCGGCTCTGCTTCCTCGATCAGCTCGCGGGGACTGGATTCGGTCATCGAGCGTCCCCCTAGCTCAAGTGAGCCGCCGCGGCGGCGGCCGGCAGCATGACGGTGAAGGTGGAGCCGTGGCCTTCGACGCTGTCCACCGCGATCCTCCCGTGGTGTGCCTCGACGATGCTGTGGGAGATGGAGAGGCCGAGGCCGGCGCCCTTCGCGCCTCCCTCCTTGGTGGAGAAGAACGGGTCGAAGATGCGCTCGCGGACCGAAGGCGCGATGCCGCGCCCGGTATCCGCCACCACCAGCCGCAGCGAGTCGTCTCCCACGGCGGCGACCTCCACCCGCAGCCTGCCGCCGTCGGGCATGGCCTGGATGGCGTTGCGCACCAGGTGCTCCACCACCTGCTCGATCTGGACGGGGTCGCCCTCCGCCTCCCGCGCCGCGCCGTCCAGCTCCGCCGAGAGCTCGATGCGCCCGCGCTCGAGCTGCGGCGCGTACTTCTGCAAGACGCTCCTGACCGGCGCGGTGAGCGCGAACCTGCGCCCCTGCACCGCGCGCTCCTGGGTGGCGAACTGCAGCATCCCTTCCACGATGCGCGCCACCCGCTGCACCTGCTCCTGCGCCTTGTGCAGCGTGGCCGCCTGCTTCTCGCCCGCGTCCCGCTGCAAGAGCGCGAGGAGACCGCCGATGGCCATCAGCGGATTGTTGATCTCGTGGGCGACGCCCGCGCCGAGCGACCCGATGGCGGCGAGCCTGCGCGTCCTCAGGATCTGGTCCTGGGCGGCCTTCAGCTCCTCGCCCTTCTGGTCGACGCGGCGCTGCAGCTCCGCGTTCCAGGAGCGGATCTCCTCGTCGCGCCGCTGGATCTCGCGCGCCATGTGTCCGAAGGCCTGCGCCAGCTCGCCCAGCTCGTCCTGGCCGAAGGCGCCTACGGGCTCGCCGTAGCGGCCTTGCTGAAGGGCCTGCGCCGACTTCTTCAGCCGCTCGATCGGCACGGTGAGGCTGCGCGAGACCATCAGACCGAGCGCCGCGGTGAGCAGGAGCGCCACCGCCGCCCAGAACAGCGTGTAGCGGCGCACGCGCAACGCCGGCCGCAGCGCCGCGGAAGCAGGCTGCGCCAGCACCGCGGCCCAGCCGAGCCCGCCCACCGGCGCCGCGGAGGCGATCCACTCCTCGCCCCCCGGACCGGGCAGCGCGCGCGAGAAGGGAGCGTGCGCTCCGGAGGCCGCGCCGACCAGCGCCGCGAAGGGCTCCGGAGCGGGGCGGCGGCTCGCGCTCGCGAGCAGCCCGCCTTCGGTGGTGCTGAGAAAGGCGACCACGGGCGGCCGCGCGATCTCCTGCATCGCGGCGTGCAGCTCGTCGAGGGAGAACTGCGCCGCCACCACCCGCGGCGGCTGCGAGGAGATGCGCACCGCCACCGCCACGTGCGGCTCGCCCGAGGCCGAGAGATAAGGCGCCCCCAGCGCGGTGCCGGCCTGCAGCGCCAGCTCGAGCGGCACGGCGGCGAGGAAGTGCGGGAGGTCTGCCGCGGTGAAGGCAGGGTGGGACTGGCCGGGCCGCGCCTCGGCGACCAGCGGCGCCGCGAGGTGGCCGCGCTCGTCGAGGAGCGCGAGCGCGTCGATGAACTGCAGCTGGCCGTAGGGGATGTGCAGCGCCGCCGCCACCTCGCCGGCCTGGAGCTGCTCGAAGGGCAGGATGGAGATGGAGAGCCGCAGCCCCTCCACGCCGCGCGCCACCCAGTGCTCGGCGCCGCGCGCTGCCTCCTGCGCGAGCGACTCCTGCGACTGCGTGGCGGTGCGCTCCAGCTCGTCGCGGTTGGCGGTGAAGCTGAGAAAGCCGAGGACCAGGAGGGGCAAGAGGCCCACCACCGTCAGCACCGCGAAGATTTTCGAACGGAAGCGCATGGGTCGCGGGGTCCTTGGTCAGCGCAGCGCGAAGAGGTAGCCGACGCAGACGCCGGCGCCGCCCAGGTTGCCGGAGAGATCGCCGCTGCCCGGAGCGCGGGAAAGCTGCAGCTCGGCGATGGCGCGGCCCCTGCCGAGGCGGAGCGAGGCTCCCAGGGCCGCGGTCCCCACCATTCCCCATTCCGCGGTGGGCTGGGTGAATCCGCCCGCCGCGCCGCCGCTCACCGCCAGAGACCCGAAGGTCCTGAGCGCGCCGCCGAGGACCGCCAGATGGGCGGCGAAGTCGCCGCCAATGGGCAAGGAGGCGCGAGCGCCGGCGAGGAGCGAAACCCCGCGCAGGTCGCTCGTGGCCGCGCCCTCGCGTGCAGCGGCGAACTTCAGCAGTCCGGCCCGCGCGAGGAGCTCGACGCCGAGGTCGGTGTGCACGGAGACCTCGGCCTGCATCGCCGCGGCGCTGGCGCGGGAGAAGTTGGACTGGCCGCCGAGGAGCGCGCCGAGCTCGACGCGGTCCGCCTGCTCCTCGCTGGCGACGATCGGTTGCTGCCGGTTAGCGGATCGCAGCGGCACGGCGATCGACGCCTGCACGCCGCCGGCCGCTGCGAAGAGGTGGATCTCGCCGCGCCGATCCGGCGCGACGTGAAGCGCCGCGGTGGCGCCGTCCTGGACCAGCTCGCCGCCGTCGCTCCAGAAGCGCAGCCCGCCGCCAGGCACCGGGTTGCCGCGGGCGTCGAGGACGTGCGCCTCGACGCGCAGGTCGCCTCCTTCGCGCAGCTCTGCGGGCGTCGCCGTCAGGCGGATCTGCGCCGCCGGGCCGGGGACCAGCGCGATGGCGGCGGTCTCCGGCTGCTGCCGGAGCAGCGCGGCCCGCACGGTGGCCGCTCCATCGGCCCGATCCGGGGCGCGAAAGGCCACCTCGAAGAGGCCGGGTTGCAGCTCCTGCACTTCTCCCAGCCGTCCGCGGTCGCAGCTCACGGTCAGGTCGGCGGCGGAGGCGGGGCGGCCGTCCGCCGAGACGGCGAAGATCTGCAGCGGCACCGGTTGCGCATCGGCCCAGCTCGCCTGTTCGCGCAGGGCCAGCAGGCTCAGCCGCTGGAACGGCGGCGGCCGCAGATCGACCGGAGTCTCGTTGACGTTGCCGAACGGGTCGCGCACGCGGACGCGCGCGGTGCGGGCGCCCGGCGGGATCTTCACCGCCACGCGGGCGGTGCCGGACGCGTCGGCGTGGACGGGACCGAAGACGACCCCGCCGATGCCGACCTCGACCCGCGATCCGGGCTTGGTCTGCACCGGGAGCACGGCCCTGGCGATCAAGGGGAGGGCGAGCCAGCCGCGCGCGCTTCCGGCCTGCGCCTGCAGCGTGGCGCGCAGGAGCGCCACCCGAGGCAACATCTCCGGCGGCGGCAGGTACACCGCGCTGAAGAGATCCGGCGACTCGCGGCGGACCTCCTCGACGCGGCCCACGCTGGTCCACAGCTCGACGCGCGCGTCGGGCGGCGCGCCGGGCGCGGCGATCTCCAGGCGCACGCGCGCGCTCGCGGAGAGCACGACGTCGCTCTGCTCCGCGCGCAGGCTGATGCCCAGCGCCAGAAGAAGGATCGCCCCCATGCGCGGCAGCGTAGAGCACCCTCCCCGGGTAGGTGCGACGTCGCCATGCAAAATTCTGCCCTCCGCCGCATCGGTGGTCGCGCCGCTCACATGCGCGGAGGTAGGACGGGCGGCGCGGGCTGCGCCTTTTCACGCCGCGGGGTGGCCCCTTACGGTGGCTGCGTGAGGGCCTCGGGGTTCACATTTTTGTTGCCACTGCGTGCCTGCGCCGCGCCGCGCGATCTTGCGCTCTCAACGCTTGAAGGGAGAGACCACCTTCACCTGTGGAACCGACTGATCGCGCGTGACCTCCGACTCGGCTTCCGTTCTCCTGCCCAGCGGGTCCACGGTGACCACCGCGATCTTCTGCGTCCCGTCGCGGAGGCGGACGTCGGCGTGGAACTCGCCGGAAGGAGCCACTTCCACCGGCTCGCCCTGGACGTAGACGCGGCTGCCGGCTGCGACGCGGCCGGCGAGCGGGATGGAGCTGCGGTTGGTCTTGTCGCCGGGCCACTGCACCGCGAGCAGCACCTTCTTCAGCGCCGCGGCGGGCTGCTCCAGGGCGCCGTTCGCCTCGACGCGGGTGAGCTGCCCTTCCCGCACCTGCACCGTCTTGCCGGCGGAGCTCACGTCGACGGCACCCTCGGTCGCGGCCACCACCACCGCCTTGCCTTCGGCGGTGATGAGGAAATGACCGCCGCCGCTGTCGGCGACGGTGGAGCCGTCGTTGACCTGAAGGTAGACGTGCCCTTTGCCCGTCTCGACGTTCGACTCGACGCGGCCGTGGACGCGCGCGCGCAACAGGCCGGGCGAGACGGCGGCCAGGCGCAGCTCGCTGCGGTCGTGCAGCTTGACGCGAACTCCGTCGACGGAGACCTCCGCCTCGGCGTCGGGATGGGTGCGGACGCCGTCGCTGGCGCCGATGTGCTCGCCGGAAGCAGCCGGACCCCACGCGCCGCCGCCCCGCTGCAGCTCGACGGCGCCGTGGCTCTGGGTGAGCACGGCGGCGGGCATCTCGGCCCCGGGGGCCGGCGCCTCCGCGCGCGGCGTCGGGGTCGGGGCAGGCCTCTGGGCATCGCAGCGGCAGGCGGGGCCCAATGCTGCGAAAGCGATCAGGAGTGCTGCCGCGGCGCGCATTCCCTTCCATATAGGGGACCCGCGGGCCCGGGAGCAATGTGGGACGGAGGCGCGCCGTGAGGCTCGCGGCCAGGCTCTCGCTCCTGCTCGGCTGCGCGGTCACCGTGCCCCTGGTGCTCGTCCTCGCGGTGCTCCTTCCCCGCGGCAGCGCCGCGCTGCAGTCGCAACTCCGGCAGCTCTTCGCGCAGGACGCCCGCGCGCTCGCCATGGAGTGCCAGAAGACGGTCCTCGACGACCTGGAGGCGCTCTCGCTGGCGGCGCGCACCTTGCGGCTCCCCGAGCTGGACGACGAGACGCGGCAGCAGGCGCTGCTGCTGCTCTACAAGGAGACCCGCGGCGCGGACGTGCTCGGCCTCTTCGACGAGAAGGGCAACGCGGTGGTGCCGGCGGTCCGCTTCGCCACCCTGGGCAGCGAGGCGGCGGAGCACGAGGCGGTCGGCGAGCTGGGCATGGTGGCGTACTCGCACCACGTGCCCCTCGACGCGGCGCTGGAGACGGGGCTCGCCATCGGCCCGGTCTACGCGCTTCCCGACGCCGCCGGAGAGGTGGTGCCGCGGGTGGTGCTGGCGGCCAAGGTGCCGAACGAGAAATGGGTGCTGGCGATGGAGCTGTCGCTCCGGCCGGTGCTGAAATCGGTGCTCGCATTCAAGGCCGGCGATACCGGCGAGGCGTTCCTGGTGGACGCGCGCAACCACGTCATCGCGCACCACGACCGCGTGCTGGTGCGCGACCGGACCGACCTCTCCAGCCATCCGCTGCTCACGCCGGGCGCCGCGACCGATCTGCTCGGCGCGACGGCGAGCGCGCCGCTTCTGGGATGGAAGGTCGTGGTGCAGGAGCCTGCGGCGGAGGCCCTCGCAGCGTTGCGCGGGGCGATGCGCACCGCCGCGTTCTGGGTGGTGTTCGCGCTCCTGCTCGCGGTGGCCACCGGCCTGGTCGCGGTGCGGGTGGTGACCCGTCCGGTGCAGACGCTGCACGCGGCGGCGCGAGCGGTGGCGGAAGGGACGCTCGACGTGACCGTGCCGGCCAAGGGCAAGGACGAGCTGGCGCAGCTCTCCAGGACCTTCAACGCCATGACCGCCGGGCTGCGCGAGCGCGACGAGCTCAAGCTGGTGCTCGCGCTCAGCCAGACGCTCGACCTGCAGGAGGTGCTGCACCGCCTGCTCGATTCGCTGGCGCGGGTGGTGAGCTTCGATCGCGCGGTGGTGCTGGTGGCGCGGTCGGAGGGTTTCGAGATCGCGCTCTCGCGCGGCTACGTGGACGGCGAGGACCTGCACCGCCCGCGGCTCGACGCCGACTCCGAGCGCGCCCTGCGCGACCGCGAACCGGCGCTCTCCGCGTCGCGGCGCACGCTGGTGCTGCCGCTGCTTTCCCGCGAGCAGCAGGCGGCCGGGCTGCTCTGCCTGGAGCGGAACGCGCCCTACGAAGATCGCGACGCGCGCACCGCCTTCGCCTTCATCCAGCCGGCGGCGGTGGCGGTGGACAACGCGCGCCTCTTCTCCGAGGTGAAGCGGCTCGCCACCACCGACGGCCTCACCGGCATCTCCAACCGGCGCCACTTCCTCCTTCTCGGGCAGCGCGTGTTCGAGACGGCGCGGCGCTACGGGCAGCCGCTCAGCGCGCTGATCCTCGACGTGGACCGCTTCAAGCAGGTGAACGACCGCTACGGTCACGCCGTGGGCGACGAGGTGCTGCGCGGGGTGGCGGAGCGCATCACCGCCTGCCTGCGCGCGGCGGACCTGCTCGCGCGCTACGGCGGCGAGGAGTTCGCGCTGCTCCTGCCCATGACGCAGATGCTCTCCGCGCAGGGGCTGCTCGCCGACCGCATCCGCCGCGCGGTCTGCGAGGATCCCATCGTGACCGCGGTCGGGTCGGTATCGGTGACCGTGAGCATCGGCGTCTCCACGCTGACGCCGAAGACCGCGACGCTGGAGCAGCTTCTGATGGAGGCGGACGCGCGCATGTACGAGGCCAAGGGCGCGGGCCGCAACCGCGTGGCCTGAGGAGAGCACGGTGCTGGTCGAGGCGGACATGGTCCGGTCGGCAACCGCGGAGCGGATCGCGCGGCTGGCGGACGAAGCGCCGGGAGCGGAGCTGGCCTCGCGGCTGGTGCTGGCGGAGGTCTGCGCGCGCGCCGGCTGGAACGCCGCTCGCCTGGAGCTGCGCAACGACGGCGAGCGCCGGCCGGTCTGGCACGTCCGGCCCGGCCAATCGCTCTCGCCCCTGCGGTCGGCGGCGGAAGAGCGGCGCCACGCCCCCGGCTTCCTCGACGAGGACCTCTGCGGCGAGCCGCACTGGAAGAAGGTGGATCGGCAAGAGGACGGAGTCTCCTTCCTCTTTCCCCTCGTCGCCGCCGGCCGCACCATCGGCGCCCTGGAGGCGTTCGCCTCCTCCGCTCCGGGCCCGGGCGCCCTCGAGCTGACGCGCGCGTCCTGCGCGGCGGCGGCGCCGGTGCTCGCGCGCAAGCCCGCCGACGCCATCCCGCAGATGGGCCTGAGCGATCCGCTCACCGGGCTCGCGGCGCGCGGCCCGTTCATGCAGCGGCTCGCGGCGGCGGTGGAGCGGACGCGCCATAGCCCCGGGACGGCGGTCGCGCTGATCCTGCTCAACCTCGACCGCTTCAAGGTGATCAACGACAGCCTCGGCCACGGCGCCGGCGACGAGCTGCTTCGCGGCATCGCCGGCCGCATCCGCTCGGCGCTGCAGGCGGGCGCGCTGGCAGGGCGGCTGGGCGGCGACGAATTCGGGGTGCTCCTCGAGCGCATCCACGACCCGGGGACCGCGCTGCGCACCGGCGAACAGCTGCAGCGCGCCCTGGAGCGGCCCTTCCTGGTGGCGAACCGCGAGGTCTACGCCACCGCCTCCGTCGGCGTGGCCTTCAGCGGCGAGCAGTGCCTGCGCGCGGAGGACCTGCTCCGCGACGCGGACATCGCCGCCAACCGGGCCAAGACGCTGGGGGTGGGACAGCGCACGCTCTTCGACCGCAGCATGCACGCGAGCGCGGTGGCCCGGCTCACGCTGGAGAGCGAGCTGCGGCGCGCGATCGACTCCGGCCAGCTCGCGGTTTACTACCAGCCCATCGTCGCGCTGGAGGGCGGCGAGATCGGGGGGTTCGAGGCGCTGGCCCGCTGGCATCACCCGGAGCTGGGCTGGATCCCTCCCGCCCGGTTCGTCCCCGCGGCGGAGGAGGCCGGCCTGATCGGAAGGCTGGGGAGCTTCATCCTGCGCGAGGCGTGCGCGGGGATGCGCTTCTTGCAGATGTCGGCGCGGCGGCAGCTCACCCTCTCGGTGAACCTGTCCGCCTCGCAGCTCTTCGCCCCCGGGCTGATCGGCGAGGTGGCGGAGGTGCTGGGAAGCTCGGGCATCGACCCGTCGCAGGTCCGCCTGGAGATCACCGAGAGCGTATTGGTGGACCGCATCGACGAGGCCGCCGGCGTGCTGCAGCGCCTGCGCGGGCTGAACCTCAAGGTCAGCATGGACGACTTCGGCACCGGCTACTCGTCGCTCAGCTACCTGCACCGGCTGCCGGTGGACGTGATCAAGGTGGACCGCTCCTTCGTGGTGGCGCTCGCCTCGGGCGGCAAGGCGGAGGGCATCGTCGCGGCGGTGGTGGCGCTGGCGCGGAACCTGGGCTGCGATCTGGTGGCGGAAGGGGTGGAGACCGCCGAGCAGGAGAACGCGCTGCGGCGGCTCGGCGTGGTCTACGCGCAGGGCTACCGCTTCTCGCCCGCGGTTCCGGCGCGGGAAGCGGAGTGGCTGCTCCGCCCGTCGTGAGCCGAAACCCGTCCGAGGTCGGGCATGGCCGCGGCGCCGTCGGCTGCGGGCAGGTAGAGCGAGACCGTGGTGCCTTCTCCCGGATGCGAGGCGACGTCCACGCCGCCGCCCGCAGCGCCGGCGATCCCGTACACGGTGGCGAGCCCGAGGCCGCTGCCCTTCCGCGCCGGCTTGGTGGTGAAGAAGGGCTCGAAGAGCCGGCGCAGCACTTCCTCGCTCATGCCGTGGCCGGTGTCGGCCACGGTGATGCGCACGTAGCGGCCCTCCGGGACTTCGCCGCCCCGCAGCCGCGCCGGCGCCTCCAGCGCGAGGTTGGTGGCGCGCACCGTGAGCCGCCCGCCCTCGGACATCGCGTCGCGCGCGTTCGTCGCCAGCGCGAGGATCGCCTCGCGAATGCGCTCGGGGTTCGCCCGCGAGCTCCACAATGCCTGCGGCACTTCCATCCTCACGAGGATGTTCTCGCCCACCAGGCGCGAGAGGAGCGGTTGCGCGTCGCGCAGCACCGCGCCGATGTCCGCGACCGCGCTCTCGTGCGGCGCGCGGCGGCTGAAGAGGAGCAGTTGGCGGGTCAACGACCTGCCGCGCTCCGCAGCCCGGAAGATGCCCTCGACTTCCGCCGCCAGCGCATGTCCGGCGCCCAGCCCCGCGGCCAGGGACTCCGCGTGGGCGGAGACCACCGCGAGGATGTGGCTGAAGTCGTGGGCCACCCCAGAGGCGATGCGGCCCATCGCGTCCATCTTCTGCGCGGCGCGCACGCGCTCCTCCGCCTCGCGCCGCCGGGCCTCTCCCTGCTCGCGCTCGCTCACGTCGCGCGCCGACTGCACGCGCAGCGTGCGGCCCTGCTGCTGGAAGTCGGTGAAGGTCACCTCGGCGACGAATTCGCCGCCGTCCTTGCGCCGGTGGCGCTGCAGCACCGGCATGGGTCCCGGAGCCCCCTCGGGGGCGCCGCCGCGCAGGTCTGCCGCGGTGGCGTGGAGCAGTTCCTGCGGCGAGTAGCCGTAGAGCTTCACCGCCGCCTGGTTGGCTTCCACGATGGCGCCGCCCGCGCCTTCGTAGAGCACGATGGCCTCCGGCGCCGCGTCGATCAGCCTGCGGTGGCGGACCTCGTAGTCCATCAGCCGCTCGGTGAGCGCGCGCTGCGAGCGGCGGAGCTGGCTCTTCTCCACCGCGCTCTGCACCTTGAAGCTGAGCGCGGAGAAGTCGGCGATGGGCTTGGTCAGGTAGTCGAAGGCGCCGATCTGCACCGCCTCGATGGCCGACTCGATGCTGGCGTAGCCGGTGATGAGGATGACCTCCAGCTCCGGCTGCACCTGCTTGAGCTGCCGCGCGAGCGCGAGCCCCGAGTCGGCGCCCAGGTTCTTGTCCACCAGCGCCACCGAGATCTCGCCCGCGCGCGCGTGCTCGAGGGCCTTGGCCGCACAGTCGGCCGTGAGGATCTCGCGATCGGGGTCGTCGAGGAGGCTGCCCAGCACCTCCACGACCACGCGCTCGTCGTCCACCACGAGGATCCTGGGCTTGCCCAAATCGCACCGCCGCCGTGAAGATTTATGCCGGCAGGATAAGACGCGCGGCGGCCCTCCGGGAATGTGGCTGCGGGTGGGCGCTTCGAGGGCGCGAGCAGCGCGGCGCCTACAGCGGCGCGATCTCCACGCCCGCCGCCTCCAGCCTCTCGCGCACCGCCTGCGCCAGGCGGACCGCGCCGGGCGTGTCGCCGTGAAGGCAGAGGGTCTGCGCGTCGATGCGCACGCGGGAGCTGTCGCTTGCGACCGCGAAGCCGTCCCTGGCGATGGTCAAGGCCTGCTCCGCCACCTCCGCAGGATCGTCGAGGACGGCGCCCGGCCGCGATCGCGGCATGAGCGAGCCGTCGGGAAGGTAGCGCCGGTCGGCGAAGGCCTCGCCCGCGGCGTTCAGGCCGGCGGCGCGGGCCGCCTCGATCTGCGCCGACCCCGCCAGCCCGACCACGAGCAGATCGCGGCGGAAGGCCCGCACGGCGTCGGCCACGGCGGCCGCAAGCCCGGCGTCCTTCGCCGCCTGGTTGTAGAGGGCGCCGTGCGCCTTGACGTGCGAGAGCGAGCCGCCGCGGGCGCGGACGAGGCCGTCGAGCGCGGCCACCTGGTACAGCACCAGCGCGCGCACCTCTTCGCGGGAAAGCTGCTGCGCGGTGCGGCCGAAGTTCTCGCGGTCGGCGTACGAGGGATGCGCGCCGACGCGGACGCCCCGCTCCAGCGCGAGCGCCACCGTGCGGTCCATGACGAGCGGTCCGCCCGCGTGCAGCCCGCAGGCCACGTTCACCGAAGTGAGGAACGGCAGGATGGCCGCATCGTCCATGCCTTCGCCGAGGTCGGCGTTCAGGTCCATGGCTCCTCCAGGAAATGGATGGCGGTTCCCGGCCGCGCCTGGGCGAGGAGCGGGAAGTCGGCAGGCACCACGGTGGCGATCTTCGCATATCCGCCGGTCACCGGCCGGTCCGGTCCGAGGACGATGGGCATGCCGTCGCCGGGCACCTGCACCGCCCCCGGCGCCGTGCCTTCGGGGGGGATGTCCGCGGGTCGCAGGAGCGCGAGCGCGGGTCCCACGAGGCGCATTCCCCGACGGTCGCTGCGCGCCGAGACGCGGTATTCGCGGTCGAAGAAGTCTTCCGGGCTGGCGAAGAGGTGCCATTGCGGTCCGCGGTGGGCGCGCACTTCCAGAAGCGGCTCTCCGAAGCGCAGGGGAAGCTCCGGCGGTTCCGCGGCCTCGGGAAGGCGCGCGCCGGGCGGCGAGCGGCTCAACACTTCTCCGGCGCGCAGCGCGCGGGTGATCTCTCCCGGCCCCGGCGGGGCGAACCCGCCTTCGACGGAGAGGTAGCTGCGCACGCCTCGCGCCACGGGTCCGGTATCGATCCGCTCGCCGCGCCTGAGTCTT
>DATDMU010000405.1:0-17618 GCA_036518615.1 Myxococcales bacterium | reverse complement strand
CCTACGCGTACGCCGCGGTGGATCCCGCCTGGCAGCTCCTGCAGGCGCCGGCCTTCTCCGTTCCCAAGGCCCTGAAGCGGGCGGGGATGAAGCTCTCCGACATCGATCTGGTGGAGATCCACGAGGCCTTCGCCGCGCAGGTGCTCTCCAACCTGCAAGCCTGGGGCTCGAAGAAGTTCGCCGACGAGCACCTCGGCGGGCAGGAGCCGGTCGGGGACGTGCCCGACGAGAAGCTCAATCCGCGCGGCGGCAGCATCTCGCTCGGGCACCCCTTCGCTGCGACCGGAGCGCGCATGGTGCACCAGGCGCTTCGCGAGCTGGCCGAGAGCGGCAAGAACACCGCGCTCGTTTCCATCTGCGCCGCGGGAGGCCTGGGCGCCGCCTGCATCCTGGAGAGGACGTAGCCATGGCCACCGCGCTCCGGATCGAGACGTCCGCGGACGGCGTGGCGCTGGTGCTCTTCGACGTGCCCGGCGAGTCGGTGAACACGCTGCGCGAGAGTTTCCAGCACGAGTTCGACGAGGCGTTCGCCAGGCTCGCAGAGGACGCCACCGTCAAGGGCATCGTGCTCGCGTCCGCCAAGCCGGACAGCTTCGTGGTCGGCGCCGACGTGGAGATGCTGGCGCAGGTGAAGACGGCGCCGGAGGCCACCGCGCTCGCCCGCGGCGGGCAAGAGGCCATGCAGCGGCTGGAGGAGCTGGGCAGGCGCAAGCCGGTGGTCGCGGCGATCCACGGCCCGGCGCTGGGCGGCGGGCTGGAGCTGGCGCTCGCGTGCACGTACCGGATCGCCTCCGACGACCGCAGGACGCAGCTCGGCCAGCCCGAGGTCCAGCTCGGCCTCATGCCCGGAGCGGGCGGGACGCAGCGGCTGCCGCAGCTGGTCGGCATCGCCGCCGCCCTCGACATGATCCTGGCCGGCAACCCGGTGCGCGCTGCCAAGGCGCGCAAGCTCGGGCTCGTGGACGAGGTGGTGCCGAAGGCCATCCTGCTGCGCGTGGCGCGGCAGCGCGCGCTGGAGCTGGCCAGCGGCGCGCTGAAGATCGAGCGGCAGAAGGTGGAGCTGTCCTTGCCGAAGCTGCTGCGCTCGGAGGTGCTGCAGCAGATCGCGCTGGAGGACAACCCGGTGGGGCGCCGCATCCTCTTCCAGCAGGCGCGCAAGGCGCTGCTCGCGAAGACGCGCGGGCACTACCCGGCGCCGGAGCGGGCGCTCGAGGCCGTGCGCATCGGCATCGAGAAGGGGCCGGAGGAGGGCTATCGCGCCGAGGCCAACTTCTTCGGCGAGCTGGTGGTGAGCGACGTCTCGCGGCGGCTGGTGGAGATCTTCTTCGCCACCACCGCGCTGAAGAAGGACACCGGCGTGGACGACCGCAGCGTCAAGCCGCGCAAGGTGGAGAAGGTGGCCATGCTCGGCGCAGGGCTGATGGGCGCGGGCATTGCCTACGTCACCGCCGAGGCGGGCATTCCGGTGCGGCTCAAGGACAAGGACGATGCCGCGCTGGGCCGCGGGCTCCGGCAGATCGCCGGCATCCTCGACGAGCGGGTCCGGCGCAAGCGGCTCAGCCTCCGCGAGCGGCAGGAACGCCTCACCCGCGTGACCGGCACCACCGACTACAGCGGAATCAGGAACGCCGACGTGGTGATCGAGGCGGTCTTCGAGGACATCAAGGTGAAGCACGCGGTGCTGGCCGAGGTGGAGCGCGAGGCGCCGGAGGCCATCTTCGCCTCCAACACCTCGTCCTTGCCCATCGGCCGCATCGCCGAGGCGGCGCAGCGCCCCGAGAAGGTGGTGGGCATGCACTTCTTCTCGCCGGTCAACAAGATGCCGCTCCTCGAGGTCATCCGCGCGCCGAAGACCGCGCCGGAGACCGTGGCCACGGTGGTGGCGCTGGGGAAGAAGATCGGCAAGACCGTCATCGTGGTGAACGACGGCCCGGGCTTCTACACCTCGCGCATCCTCGGCCCCTACATGAACGAGGCGGCGTTCATCTTCAACGACGGCGCCGCGGTCGAGGACATCGACCGCGCGCTGGTGGAGTTCGGGTTCCCGGTGGGGCCGATGCAGCTGCTCGACGAGGTGGGCATCGACGTGGGCGCGAAGGTCGCGCACATCATGCACGAGTCGTTCGGGCCGCGGCTGGCGCCGCCGCCCGGGTTCGAGAAGCTCTCGGAGAGCGGCCGGCTGGGGCGGAAGGCGAAGAAGGGCTTCTACCGCTACGACGACGCCGCCTCGAAGAAGAAGGAAGTGGACCGCACGGTCTACGACCTCACGCCGCAGGGGCAGAAGCGCTCCTCGCCGCCGGCGGGCGAGATCGCCGAGAGGTGCGTGCTGCAGATGGTCAACGAGGCGGCGCTCTGCCTCGGGGAAGGCATCCTCCGCTCGGCGCGCGACGGCGACATCGGCGCCGTGTTCGGGCTGGGCTGGCCGCCGTTCCGCGGCGGGCCGTTCCGGTATGCGGACGCACTCGGGGCATCGCAGGTGGTGGAGCGGCTGCGCCGGTACCAGGACAGGTTCGGCGCGCGCTTCGCGCCGGCCCCGAAGCTCGTGCAGCTGGCGGAGAGCGGCGGGCAGTTCTACTGAAAGTGAGTAACTTCCGATTCGGAAGTTACTCACCTACGTGACGGTCACGTTGAACAGCTTGCCTGCGCCCCAGGTGGCGCCGGCGGCGACGATCAGCACCAGGAGCTGGCGCGCAGCGCCCCAGGCGACGTTGCGGCCGCCGAGAAAGCCGAGCGCCCCGCCCACCAGGAGCGCGGCGGTGCCGCCGAGGACCAGCGAAGCGACGGCGGCGCGCGTTCCGCCGGAGAGGAACCAGGGGACGAGCGGCACCAGCGCGCCCAGCGCGAAGGTGAAGAGCGAGGTGGCGGCGGCCTTGACCGGCGAGCCCAGCTCGTCGGGGTCCAGGCCCAGGGAGCGCGCGTAGACCGCAAGCGCGCGGTCCGGCACGAGCGAGATCTGCTTGCTGGCGTTGTGGGCCGTCGCCTGCATCACGCCGCCCCGGCGGATGAACTCCTCCAGGTCCTCGCGCGCGGCCTCGGGCTGCTGCTTCATGTAGACGCGGTACTCGGCGAGCAGCCGCTGCAGCAGCTCCACCTGCGCGGCCATGGAGACGTACTCGCCCACCGCCATCGAGGCCGCGCCCGCCACCAGCGAGGCGAGCCCGGCGAGGAGCACCACCTTGTTGTCCGCCTGCGCCCCCGCCACTCCGAGGATGAGCGAGACGTTGGTGACGAGGCCGTCGCTGATCCCCAGCACCGCCGCCCGCGTGGCGCCGCTCTGCACCTCGCGGGCGCGCCTGCGCGAGTCGTGGTTGGCCGCCTCCGCCATCAGCCCTCCAGCATCCTGCGCACCTCGTCGAGGGACGGCAGCGCCGCGTCCTTGGGGGAGAGCAGCGGGTCGCGCAGCGGCCACTCGATGCCCGCGCTGTCCCAGCGGATGCCGAACTCGTCGGCGCGGTCGTAGAACGCGGTGCACTTGTACTCCACCTCGGCCACCTCGCTGAGCACGCAGAAGCCGTGCGCGAACCCTTCCGGAACGAAGAGCTGGTGGAAGTTCTCCTCGGACAGGCGCGCCGCCACGTGCTGGCCGAAAGTGGGCGAGCCGGGGCGGATGTCCACCGCCACGTCGAAGATCTCGCCGCGGACCGCGCGCACCAGCTTTCCCTGCGGGCTGCGCAGCTGGGCGTGAAGCCCGCGGAGCGTGCCGCGCTGCGAGCGCGAGTGGTTGTCCTGCACGAAGTCGCCGGCGATGCCGCCCTCGCGGTAGCGCGCCGCGTGGAACGTCTCGAGGAAGAACCCGCGCGCGTCGCGGTGGACGTCCGGCTCCACCAGGATCACGCCGGGCAACCCGGTCTGGATGAACTTCACGAGGACCTCACCGGTCGAACCTGTACCCGTGCCCGCGCACGGTGAGGAAGTGGCGCGGCTCCTCCGCGTTCACCTCCAGCTTGACGCGCAGCGAGCGGACGAAGTTGTCCACCGTGCGCGGCGTGCCCTCGTACTCCGCGCCCCAGCAGCGCGCCAGGATGTCCTCGCGGCTGAGCGCGCGTCCCCCCGACTGCAAGAAGAGCCGCAGCACCTTGAACTCCTGCGGGCTGATGTCCACCGGCTCGCCGCGGCGCACCACCGTCTGGCTGTCCAGGTCCACCTCCACCTCGCCGAACTTCGCCACCGAATGCTTCTCCGGCCTGGGAGGCCGGCGGCGGAGCAGCGCATCCACGCGCGCGAGCAGTTCCCCCAGGCCGAAGGGCTTGGTCAGGTAGTCGTCCGCGCCCATGCGCAGGCCGAGGATCTTGTCCGTCTCCAGGCCCTTGGCGGTGAGCATCAGCACGGCTGCGGCGGAGCCCTGCGAGCGCAGCTCCTTGAGGAGCTCGTAGCCGTTGCGCTGCGGCAGCATGACGTCGAGCACGATCAGGTCCACCTCCGGCTCCAGCGCCATGCGCAAGCCGACCTCTCCGTCGGAGGCCATGCGCACCTCGTGGCCGTCCTTGCGCAGGTTCAGGCGCAGCCCGAGCGCGATGGAGCGATCGTCCTCGATGATCAGGATGCAGGCCATGGGTCAGGCGGCCGGGAGCACGACCCGGAAGGTGCTGCCTTCGCCGATGCGGGTGTCCAGCTCGATCCTGCCGCCGTGCAGCTCGACGATCTTGCGGGAGATGGCGAGGCCCAGCCCGGTGCCCTCGGTCTTGCGCGAGAGCAGGTCGTCGGCGCGGTAGAAGCGCTCGAAGATGCGCTTTCGATCCTGGGGCCTCACGCCGGGTCCGTTGTCCTCCACCTCGATGGCCACTCCGCGCGCGGTCCTGCGCGCGCGCAGGCGGATGCGCTTGTCGTCGCCAGTGTACTTGACCGCATTGTGCAACAGGTTGAGCACCACCTGCGACATCGCGTCGGGGTCCACGTTGACCGGCGGAAGCCGCGGCTCCACCTCGGTCTGGTAGCCGGCGGGGAGCTGCTGCGCGCGCCAGGCGGCGCCGACGCGCTCGAAGAGGTCGGGGACCTGGGTGCGCTCCAGCTCGAGCGAAGCGCGCCCGCTCTCCAGCCGCGACCAGTCGAGGAGCTTTTCCACCAGCCGCGAGAGGCGCTCGGATTCGCTGGCCAGCGTCTCCACGCACTGGCGCACCTCGTCCTCGCTCTCCGCGCGCCCGTCGCGCAGGGTCTCGGCGAGCAGGCGCACGCTGGTGAGCGGCGTGCGCAGCTCGTGCGAGATGTTGGCCACGAAGTCCGTCTTCAGGCGCGAGAGCCGGTAGGCCCTGCGCATCTCGCGGATGGTGAGCCCGAAGCCGACGCCGATGCCGATGTAGAGCAGGACGAGCAGCGCGATGTAGAGGGTGCGGTTGCGGAAAGCCAGGGCGGCGGCGGGATCGTCGCCGGGCAGCTCTGCGGCGAGCGCGAAGCCCTCCAGCGGAGGCCCCAGCGGCACGCGCCCGACCACGGTGGAGTTCTGCCCCGCCTCGGCGACGAATCGCCTGAGCGCGGCGAGGCCGGCGATGGGCTCGCGGGGCGGCACCAGCCGGAAGGTGGCGCGCTCGCGGGGAAAGCGGGTGCCGGCGAGGCGGGGCACCTCGTCGCCGAGCGCGGCGATGTCGAACTGCGCGATCACCGTGGGGCCCGGAAGCCGCTGGTGCGTCCGCACCACGGCGTAGGCGCGGCGGTCGGAGCTGTCCGCGTTGGCGAAGACGTGCCCGCCCGGCGGCAGCAGGGAGGCGCGGCGGGCCGCGTCGGCCAGGTCGGCGCGCGGCGGCTCCTCGAGCGGCCGCACCTGCGAGACGAGCGGGTCGGAGCCGCCGGCGGCCACCGCGTCGGCGGCCCGGTCGAGTCGCGTGAGCAGGTCCGAGGCGAGCGCCTTGAGCCGCGCCTCGTACTCCTCGGTGAGCCGCCTCTCCACCGCGGCGCGTTCGTTGGCCACCGCCACCACGCCGAAGGCGACCAGCGCCACGCTGGGAAGGAGCATGCCGCAGAGCAGCCAGACGAAGGCCCTGCGGAACTCGATGACCTCGGAGGTTTCCGCCATCGGTGCTGCCGTTGTACCAGCGTTGGTGTAAGGTGCGCGCCCCGAATGGCCCGCAAAGGCAGGCAGAAAGCTCCGGAGGTCTCGGCGACGCAGCCGCAGACTCCGCTCGGCAAGGCGCGCTGGGCGCTGGAGGCGGGGGACGTGCGGCGGGCGCGGCAACTCGCGGCCGAGGCAGCCCGGAGCGGGCCCGAGTCGGAGCGCGCGGAGGCGAAGGCGCTCCTCGACCGGCTGGGCCCGGACCTGGCCGCGGTGCTGACGGCGGCGGCGGTGCTGCTCTTGATCATCTTTGCCGCGTGGGCGGCGATCCTGAAGGCGCGCTGATCGATCAGCCGCTGGCGCCATGGCAGCGCCGCAGGAAGCCGCAGCCGAGATCGCGGCACCGGCCCGGCTCGATGCGCGGCCAGGTTCCGCTGCGGCGGCCGTCGGCGATGGCGGCGGCCGCATCGAGCAGCCGGTTGCGGGTGGCCTCCGCGTCGGCCGGCTCGCGCTCCACGAAGGGCGCTCCCTTCGAGCGCAGGAAGACGATGCCGGTGCGCACGGGCAGCGCAGCTCCCATCAGCTCGCGCGCCGCGAGCGCGTACGCATCGAGCTGCGCCGCGTAGCGGGCAGTGTCGCGGAAATGGGAGAGCTTGTAGTCCACCACGGTGGCTGTCTCCTCCAGGAGCAGCGCGTCGATCTGTCCGCGCAGCAGCAGCTCGGGCGAGCCCTGCCGCGTGAGCCGCAGCGCGAACGGCAACTCGCGCCGCAGCCGGTCTGGCCGGAGCTTCGCCATGCGCCGCGCCAGCGGCGAGTCGAGGAAGGCGCAGGCAGCATCGAGGACCTCGCCATGGCGGGCTGGGTCTTCTCCCTCCAGCGCGAGCAGCCGCTCGAGCTCCGCGCGCCGCTGCGCCGGCGGGGGCTGCAGCGCGACCAGCTCGAGGAGCCGGTGCGCCAGCGTTCCCAGCGCCGAGGCCGGCGTGCCGGGCTCTGCGCCCAGCGGGTCGGGCAGGGGGTGCTCCGGCTCGGGCCGCTCCTCGAGCCGAAGCTCGTGGAGGAGCTGGTACCTGCGCGGGCAGGCGGCGGCATCGGCGAGCTGCGTCACCGGGACCGAGACACCGGGCTGGCCCGCGACAGGCAACGCCTCCACCCGCGCCACGTCGGGTTGCGCCGCGGGATCCAGCTCCTCCAGCCGCTCCGGGTCCAACGGAGCGGTGGAGCTGGCTTGCGAGGGCGGCGCCTGGACCTCGCGCACAACGCGCAAGAGCCCGCGCCCCACGGCCTCTTCGGCGACCTGGTCCACCCAGAGCCGCCACGACTCCTGCCGCTGCGCCGCGCGGCCGCAGAGGATGAGCAGGTCGCGCGCGCGCGTCGCGGCGACATAGAGGAGCCGCCGCGACTCGGCCAGGGCTCGCTCGGAGCGGCGCTGGTCCACGGCCGACCCGTGCGCTCCCCAGCGCCGCTTGCCGTCCGCCGCGCGCGCCTTGACCGCCAGCCCCAGGTCGGGGTCGAGCAGCACCCGCTCGGCCCCTGGCTTGTATGCGGGCGCCGCGCACTCGGGGACGATCACCACCGGGAACTCGAGACCCTTCGCGGCGTGCACCGTCATGAGCCGCACCGCATGCGGGTCGCGCTCCTCGACCACGGTGGCCTCCGGCTCGCGCGTCTCCTCTTCCGCGAGCTGGCGCAGCGTCGCCATGAAGGCGCGCACCCCCTCGCCGCGAAGCTCGGCGGCGCGGGCGAGGCCGAGGAGCTTCTCCACGTTGGCCGCGGCCTGCTCTCCGTAGAGGCCGCCGGCGCGAGCGGCCACGTAGTCCGTACCCGAAAGCGCGGCTTCGAGCAGCGTCGCCGGCCCGAGCCGATCCACCTCGCGCCTCAGGGCGCGCAGGAGCGGCGAAACGCGGGCCAGCGCCTCCGCGTCGTCCGGCGCCAGGTCGGGCGCGGCCTCGAGCGACCACTGCCGCTGCGCGAGCAAGGCCAGCGCTCCGTCCGAGAGCGGCCCGATCGGCGACCGGAGCACCGAGGCCAGCGCGAGCGCGTCGTCGGGGTCGGCGGCGGCAGCAAGCAGGGCGACCAGGTCCATCACCTCGCGCGAGCCGTGGAAGCCCTGCCCCTTGTGGACGAGGTGCGGGATGCGGTGGCGCAGGAGCGCGCGCCGGAACGTTTCCAGGTTCGTGGTCTTGCGCAGCAGCACCGCGATGTCGCCGCCCCGCACCCGCCGCGGTTCGTGGTCGCCATCGAAGACCCGCTCGGGAGCCTCCGTCGCGAGCAGCGCGGCGATGCGTCGCGCGAGGAGCTCCGCCTCTGCGTCGACCCCTGCCCCGGGCACGTCGAGAAGCTCGGCGCATGCGCCCGCGGGTCCCGGCGGCCGGAAGGCGGTCAGCGCGTCGGCCTCTGCGAACGGGGTGTCGAAGGACCGCCCCGACCCGGCGAGCGCCCGGGAAAAGAGGAGGTTTGCGAACTCCACCAGCGCAGGGCGCGAGCGCCGCGACTCTCCCAGCACCAACCGCTCCGCCCCGTCCTGGAGCAGGCGTCCGGCGAATGCCTGCGCTCCGGCGACGTCCGCTCCACGAAATTCGTAGATGGACTGCTTGCGGTCGCCCACGACGACCAGGGTCCGCCCTCTGCCCAGTTGCTCGAGCAGCTCGATCTGCGCGCGGCTCGTGTCCTGGAATTCGTCCACCAGCAGCGCGCCCACCCGCTCCCGCTCCGCAGCGCAGGCGGCCGCGTCCCGGAGCAAGAGGTCGCTGCAGAGCCGCGTGAGATCGTCGAAGTCGAGCGCGCCGGCCCGCGCCTTCATTTCGCGATGGCGGGCCGTGGCCTGACGCGCGAGGAGCACGAGGTCCGCGGCGAGCGCGCTGCCCCTCACGGCGGCGTCCGCCTCGAGCAGCGCGGTGAAGGCGTCCTTGGCGGCGGTGATGGCGTCCTTGTCCGGCCCTCGCGCGCCGAGGTGATTGGGCGAGGAGAGGCGGAGCGCCCCCCACGCCTGCGCGAGTTGTCCGGGCGGGCACTCTAGCACCGCCCGCGCCAGGGGAGGCGGCGCCTGCTTGCCGTTCTTCGAGAGCGCGGCATGGAGATCCGCGAGCGCCCTGGAGAGGCGCGCCAAAGCGCGCTGGTACTCTTCCGTTGCGCGCGCCGGTTCCTGCACGAACTGCTCCAGCGCCGCGTCGGTTTCGCCCACCCTGCGCAAGAGGCCCGACAGCTCGTCGGCGAGCCCGGTGCCGAACCGACCCTGGGTGCGCAGGCCCATCTCGGCGCAGAGCCGCCGGGCCGCCGATGCAGCCGCCGGCCCGAGCGCTCCCTCCAGCCCGCGCAGCGCCGCCGTCTCGCACGCCTCGCGCAGGAATCGCGCACCCTGGGCCTCGTCGAGGAGACGGAAGCCCGGATCCACCCCGGCCGCCGCAGGATGGCGGCGCAGGATCTGGACGCAGAGCGAATGGATGGTGCCGATCTGCGCGAGCCCGAGATCGCGCCGGACCCGCCGGAAGGCAGGATCGCGAAGGGCGAGCTCGTCGACGCGGGCGCGGATGCGGCCCTTCAGCTCGGCGGCCGCTTTCTCCGTGAAGGTGACCGCCCACAGCTTCGCCGGCGGGAGCGGCTGCGCGCCGCCGAGGAGCTGCACGCACAGCGAGACGAGGTTGTGCGTCTTGCCGGTGCCCGCCCCGGCCTGGATCACCAATGCTGCTGTCCCGGGCAGGCGGAGGTCAGCCACGCGACACCTCGCCGCCGTTCTCCTCGGGGTCGGTGGGCAGCGCGACGAGGCGGCAGAGCGGCTTCAGCTCGCAGTAGTCGCAGCTCAGCGGGCGCACTTCGAACCGGCCCTTCCGCATCAGCGAGACGCGCTCCAGCACCTTGCCGGCGAGCGGAAGCGCGTCGATGTCGATGTCGCCTTCGCGCAGCGTCCGGGTGCGCGCCGCGTCCTTGAGCGAGAAGTACGCCGCATCCACCCTCGCGGCGCCGCGCTGGCGCAAGAGCGCCGCGTAGAGGAGGAGCTGCAGCTCCGGCTCGAGCAGCACTTCCTGCTTGAGCCTGGCCTGGAGCGGCGCCCGGCGGCCCGACTTGTAGTCGAGCACGAGCAGCGTTCCGTCGGCCGCGCGGTCGATGCGATCGATGATGCCGCGCACGTGCACGTCTTCGATGCGGAGCGCCGGCCACGACTCCGGATGGTCGAATCCGAATCGCCGCTCCAGCTCGAGCGGCACCGCGCCCGCGTCCGACTCCACCACCGCGGCCAGCTCCGCCTGCAGCTCGGCCTTCTTCAACTCCCACAGCGCAGGGTGGCCGACGTGCTCTTCGGCGGCGAACGCGTCCATCTCGGCAGCGGCCACCTCGCGCAGGAGCGCCAGCTCCTCCGGCGTCCCCTTGACGGGTACGCGCCCCTCCTCCAGCAGCCGCCGGTAGAACTTCTCCAGGCAGCGGTGCAGCACGCTGCCGCGCTCCCTCTGCCCCAGCTCGGCGTCGTCGCGGTCGTCGACGTCGATGTGGAGCAGCTTCTTGCCCAGCGAGCGGAACTCGCAGATGGCGTGGTCTTCGAGCTGGTGCGCCGAGGCGGGCTTCTGTGCGCCGAAGGCGAAGGCCTCCTGCGCCAGCGCGAGGGCGGGGCCTTCGAGCTGGCCGGAGAAGCGGCCGGCGGGGATTTCGCGGACGAATGCCCGGACGCGCTCGCGCTCCGCGGCCGCGGCGCGGGCGATGCGGCGAAAGCGCAGGCCCAGCGACGATGCCGCGACCGCCGCCGCGAGCGCCCGCGCGGCGGACGGCGGAGGCGGCGCGGTGATCCTGTAGGCGGGCTCGGCGAACGCATCCAGCGCCGCGCGGCCGAGCAGCTCGCCGGTGCTCGCGCAGTCTGCGGCCGCAGGGATGGCCGAAAGCGGCAGCTCCACCGGCGCTCTCGAGGCGGCGCGTACAGCCTCGTCGGCGAACGGGGAGCGAAGCGCTTCGCGACCCTGGGCATCGCCGCGCGGCCAGAGCAGGGTGAGGGAGCCCTGCGCCGCGCACAGGGCCAGGTGGAAGAAGAGCGGCTCCTCCGCCTGCCGCGGCGGAAGCAGCGCCGACTCGCCCTCCCTGGCGGCGACCCGGAAGACCGGCCGCCGCGCGGCTCGATTGACGGCGCGCCGTTCTTCGTCGGAGAAGAGCGGGTCGGCAGCGGGACGCGCCGGCAGCTCGCCATCCACCAGCCCCACCACCAGCACGTGATCGAAGGCGCGCCCGGGAAGCTCGCGCAGTTCGAGCAGCTGCACGGCGCCGCCGCGCGCTCCTCCCGGCGGGGCCGACATGTCCGAGAGCGATTCGGTGAGAAGCTGCGCGAATTCCTCGCGGCCGACGCGCCCGTCGCCCAGCTGCGCGCCCGCGCGGGCGAGGCCGGCGCAGGCGTCCTCCAGCGCCCGCGCCGCGGCCTGATCGCGCGCGAGCGCAGCCGCGGCCGCCCTTGCGAGCTCCGGGCCTGCGTCCTCCGGTTCGGGCGCGCGCAGCCGCCGGAAGAGTCCCCACCCCGACAGCAGGTCGAGCAGGGCGGTCGCATGGTCGCGCAAGCTGCCGCGCGCAGGCAGGCCGCGCAGGGCGGAGAGCACGCGCTCCACCCGGCGCGCCGTCTCCTCGACCGGCGCGACTTCCCGGCCCTTGCGCCGCAGCCGGTCTGCCAGCGCAGCGAGGCCCGCGGCATACCCATCGCCGGCATCGTCGCGGACGTGCGCCTCGCGCAGCCAGCGCGCGAGCGCGTGCGGCGGCAGCCGATCCGCGGGCTCCGCCAGCCAGAGCAATCGCGAAGAGAGCAGCTCGATGAGCGGCTCGCGCGGGAACTGCTGCTCGATCAGCTCGAAGAAGGACAGCGCAAGCCGCGCCGGCGGCGCTTGCAGGACAGGACGGCCGCGCCGCTCGCGCCACGGCACGGTCGCGCGGTCGAGCGCGGCAGCCAGCTCTTCGGCGACACCGCCTGCGAGGCTGCGAGCGGCCACCGCGATGCCGTCCGGCGCGACGCCCTGGGAGAGCAGCGCCGCGCAGCGGCGGGCCACCTCCCGCGCCTGCGCGGCTGGAGAGGCGCAGGACACGAGCGACACCGGCGCGTCCGCCGGCGGTCCTTCCGCGGCGAAGAGCCGGCGCAGGAACGGCGCGAGCGCCGGCGCGCCCTCCGCCGGATCGTACAGCTCCAGCTCCGGCGCCGCCCCGCTCATGCTCTCGACCGCGCGCAGCGTGGGCTCCAGCGCCTCGGTCAGCTCCGGCCGCCCCGGCGACCAGGGCAGGCGCATCCGGACGGGAACCAGCGCCGCGAGGGCCGCGACGAGGCGGAGCCGCAGCGGCGTCCAGTCGAGGATGTCCTCGAACACCAGCTCGGCCGCCTGCGCGAGAAACCCGGGCAGCTCCCGCCGCCGCTCGAGAAGATCGAGCCCCATCCGCACGGCGCGGTGCGGGTCCACGAGGCCCGCCCGCGCCAGCGCGTCGCCCGCCGCTTGCAGCGTGCGGCCGAGGGCACGCACGCGCTCGGGAACGTCCAGCGCGAGGAGATCTGCCGGCGCGAGCAGGCCCTGAGTGAGCGCCGACGAGACATCGCCCAGCGCGCGCGCATAGCCGGGCTCGCGGCGGATGGCGAAGCAGGGCCCCTGCGAATGGTCGCGCGCCGCCTCGCGAAGCGCCAGCCGCAGCGCGAAAGGCGAGGCCTGCGCGGGGCAGCTGCCGGCCCGCTGCGCCTCCCGCACGAGCTCGCGCTCCAGCTCGGCGATGCTGCACGCCACCCTGCCGGCCACGATGCCGCGGCCGGGCTCGCGCGCGAGACGGCGGAGGCGCTCCTCCACGCGTGCCGCGTCGGGCAGGACCGCGAGGCGAAGCCCCTGACGGCGGCGCGCGTGCGCGAAACTGAGCTGCTCAGGCATCCTCCCCCTCATACGCGAGGGGTCCGACATCCCACTGCCCGGGCGGGTCCGCGGGCGCCGCGGGGCAGAGGGAAGAGGGCATGCGCAAAGGCTATCAGGCGAACGAGGCTCGGGTGAAACGAACTGGTCGCCGCATGTCGCGCGCAGTAAGGTCGCGCCGTGTTCGCAGCCGCATCCCTCCGCGCCCTCGGGCTGACGCTCGCCCTGGCGGGCTGCGAGACGCCTCCGGCGCCGCAGGCGCCGCCTCCGCCCATCGCGACGGGCCCGTGGCTGCTCGAGCCCGCGCCGGGCCGCATCACCGTGGCCTGGACGACGCAGAAGGCCGGCGTGGGACGGGTGTGGTACGGCACCGCCGAGCCGGATCGCCTGGCCAGCGAAACCGGCGCGCCGGTGGTCGACCATCGCGTCGTCCTCGGCGCGCTGCAGCCCTCCACGCAATACCGCTACCGCATCGAGGGGAGCGCCGGGACGGCGTGGTTCGAGAGCCCCCCGCGTCCGGGCGGCGAAGGCCCCATCCGCGCCGTGGTCTACGGCGACAACCGCGGCAGCAATGGCGACCACGCCCTGGTGGCGCGCGCGGCGGCCTCCGAGCGCGCGCAGCTCCTCCTCCACACCGGCGGCATGGTCCCGGCCGGAGGCGACGAGGCGCTCTGGCGCGCCTGGTTCCAGGAGGAGCGCGATCTGCTCGCGCATGCCCCCATCCTGGCCGCCGCCACGGCAGCCGACCCGGACGGGCCGTTCGCGAGGTATTTCCAGCGGCGGGGGATGCCCGCGTACGCGTCGCTGGACTACGGACCCGTGCACGTCTGCGTGCTCGACTCGTCCGACGGCGCGCCTCAGGAAAGCGGAATCTCCGACGCGCAGCGCGCCTGGTTCGAGGAGGACCTGCGCGGCCTGCCCCGGGAGCGGCACGTCTGGGTGCTGGTGCACCGCGGGGCCTTCGCGCCTGCGCTGAAGACCGGCACCCAGGGGGGCGGCGACGCGTTGAAGGCAGCGATCAAGGCGGCCGCGCAGATCCATCCCGTCGAGGCGGTGTTCGAAGGCGGCGCGCACTTCTACCGGCGCGGCACGACCGACGGCATCGCCTGGTTCGTCATCGGCGCGGGCGGAGCGCCGCTGGAGGAGCCGGATCGCTCTGCCGCTGGCGCGCAGGCCGCGGCGCGCGCGCTCTCCTTTGCCTCGGTCGCCGTCTGCGGCTGCCACACCAGCCTCGCGGTCAAGGACATCGCCGGCAGGGTGCTCGACTCGGTCAAGCTGTCGGGCTGCGAAATCCCCTGCGGGACGGAAGCGGCGTCTCCGCCTCCTCAGGCGCCGGCGGCCGCCGTCGAGCCGCCGGACGCAGGGCCTTCCGCCACCGGCGGATCGCGCCGCCATTCGCGGAGGCGGCGCCGGAGCATCATGGGCCTCGACGGCGGCGCCGGTCCGGCGGAGAATCGGCCGCGATGAGAATCTGCGATCTCTTCGTCTTCGCCGCGGAGCGGGGCGAGCCGGTCTTCTCCTTCGAGTTCTTCCCCCCGAAGAACGACGCCGGCGTCGCCGCGCTCTTCGAGTCGCTGCGCGCGCTGCGGCCGCTGGCGCCGGCCTTCGTGAGCGTGACCTGGGGGGCGGGCGGCTCGTCGCGCGGGCGCACGCTGGAGATGGTGACGCGCATCAAGCGCGAGACCGAGATCGAGGCCATGGCCCACCTCACCTGCGTGGGCGTCTCGAGAAAGGAGCTGGAGGAGCAGCTCGCGGTCATCTGCGACGCCGGAATCACCAACGTGCTGGCGCTGCGCGGCGACCCGCCGCGCGGCCAGCGCGAGTTCATCGTGCATCCGGAGGGGCTGGCGCATGCGAGCGACCTGATCGCGCTGGCCCGCGAAGTGGGGGACAAGCGCGGCGTGAAGCTCTGCATCGGCGGCGCCTGCTATCCGGAGGGCCATCCCGAGACCCGCGACCTGGGGCTCGATCTCAAGCACGTGAAGACCAAGGTGGAGGCGGGGGCCGACTTCCTCATCACCCAGCTCTTCTTCGACAACCGCCGCTACTTCGACTTCGTGGGCCGCGCCCGGGCGGCGGCCATCGAGGTGCCCATCCTGCCGGGCATCATGCCGGTGACCAACGTGGACCAGATCCAGCGCTTCACCGCCATGTGCGGCGCGCACATCCCGGCGGGGCTCTCCGCGGCCCTGCGCGCGCGCCGCGACGATCCCGACGCGACGCTGCAGCTCGGCGTGGCCTACGCGACCCTGCAGGCCGCCGAGCTGCTCCGCTGCGGCGCGCCCGGCATCCATTTCTATACCTTGAACCGGAGCACCGCGACGCGGGCCATCCTTGCCGCCCTGCGCGCGCAGGAGCCCTGGCGGGAGGCCTGACACAAGATGACCATCCTCGCGATCCTGCTCGCCGCGCAGGCGGTGAACGTCCCCGAGTTGCCGAAGGACGTCCCCAAAGGCGCCACCTTCTACACCGTCCTCACCATGGGCCAGCCCGCGGGGCAGCTCGCGGTCTGGAAGGAGGCGGACAGGCTGCGCGCCTTCTACCAGTACAACGACCGCGGCCGCGGCCCGAAGACCTACTCCACCGTCGTGCTCGAGGGCGGCCTGCCGGTCCGCGAGGAGACCGAGGGCAACGACTACATGAAGGATCCGGTGCGCGAGACGTTCTCGGTCGCGGACGGAACCGCCTCGTGGAAGAGCAAGGCGGAGCAGGGGACGCGCAAGCTGCAGGGGCCCGCCTTCTACGTCTCGATGTACGGTCCGCCCGTCGACGTCGCCCTCCTCGCGCGCGCCGCCCTCGACCACGGCGGTCGCATCGCGCTGCTTCCCGCCGGCGAGGCGCGGGTGGAGAAGCTCCTCGACCACACGGCGGAGGCGGGCGGCAGGTCGCAGAAAGTGTCGCTCTACGCGGTGACCGGGCTCGACTTCTCCCCCGACTACTTCTGGCTGGACCCGGACCGCGAGCTCTTCGCGGTGGGCGAGACCTGGTACGCCGTGGTCCGCGCGGGATGGGAGGGCGCCATGCCCGGGCTGATCAAGGCCTCGCAGGAGGCCCAGCACCAGCGCGCGCGGCGCCTTGCGGAGCGGCTCGCCCACAGGCCTCGCGGGCTGCTCTTCTTCCACGACGCCACGGTCTTCGACGCGGACTTCGCGCGGATGGTGCCGCACCTGGACGTGACCGTGGACGGCAGCCGCATCGTGCGGGTGGAGCCCACCGGGCCGGTTCCGGCGGGGGCCGAGGTGATCGAGGCCGCCGGCAAGACGCTGATCCCCGGCCTCTGGGACATGCACGCGCACGTCTCGCCCAACGACGGGATGCTCAACCTGGCCGCGGGCGTGACCACCGTCCGGGACCTCGCCAACGACACCGACGAGCTCCTGGCGCGGCGCAAGCGCATCGAGGAGGGGACCGAGCTGGGCACCCGCATCGTGATGGCGGGCTTCATGGACGGTCCCGGGCCCTACCAGGGGCCCACCAAGGTGCTGGTCGCCGACGAGAAGACCGGCCGCGAATGGGTGGACAAGTACGCGGCGCTGGGGATGGTGCAGATCAAGCTCTACAGCTCGCTCAAGCCGGAGCTGGTGAAGCCCATCGCCGAGGAGGCGCACCGCAAGGGGCTGCGGGTGAGCGGCCACATCCCCGCCGGCCTCACCGCGAGCGAGGCGGTGAAGCTCGGGTACGACGAGATCCAGCACGTGAACTTCCTCGTGCTCAACTTCATGCCCGACGTGAAGGACACCCGCACGCCGGCGCGGTTCCTCGAGCCGGCGAAGCGGGCGGCGGACCTGGACCTCGGCTCGCAGGAGGTGCGCGCCTTCGTCCAGCTTCTCCACGACCGGCACACCACGCTGGACCCGACCCTCGCCACCTTCGAGAGCCTGTTTCTCGATCGCGCCGGCGAGATCGCGCCGGGTTACCGGACGGTGGCGGACCGGCTGCCGGTGCAGGTCCGGCGCGGCTTCATGGCGGGGCAGCTCCCGGTGCCTCCGGGCATGGACCCGAGGTACAGGGCGTCCTGGAAGAAGATGCTCGCGCTCGTGCGCGAGCTGTACGAGGCGGGCGTGCCCATCGAGGCGGGCACCGACGCGCTGGCGGGCTTCGCGCTGCACCGCGAGCTGGAGCTGGACGTGGAGGCGGGAATCCCCGCGCCCGAGGTGCTCAAGCTCGCCACGCTGGGCGCTGCGCGGATCATGGGGATGGAGAAGGACCTGGGCACCGTGCGCCCGGGGAAGCTCGCGGACCTGGCGCTGATCGACGGCGACCCGTCGCTGCGCATCTCCGACGTGCGCAAGACCGTCCTGACGGTGAAGGACGGGGTGGTCTACCGGCCCGCGGAGCTGTACGTCGAGCTGGGCGTGAAGCCGCAGTGAGGGCGTGTTGCATTTGCAAGAATGCGGCGATATATTTCATCTGAAACATGCGCGCCGTCGAACGCACAGCCGCTTCCCCCGCCGCCATCCTCGCGAGATCCCTGGTCCGCGCGGCGGCGGCGCTGGGCCTGAGCCAGTCGGAGCTGGCCGCGATCCTCGGCTCCAGCGCTGCCAGCGTCTCGCGCACCTTCGCGGGCGACCGCCCGGTCGATCCCGCTTCCGCCGAAGGCCGCCACGCGCTGCTCTTCGTCCGCGTCTTCCGCAGCCTGGACACGCTGGTGGGCGGCGACGCGGAGAAGGCGCGCCTGTGGCTGCGCTCCCCGAACCGGCACCTCGGCGCGGAGCCCCTGCGGCTCCTCGCCCGCACGCAGGGCCTCGTGCATGTCGCAGAGTATCTGGACGCGCTGCGCGGGACGCTCTGAG
>DATDMU010000404.1:0-2986 GCA_036518615.1 Myxococcales bacterium | reverse complement strand
ACCTGCTCGCGCGGGAGTCGTGATGGCCGCGCGGCGGCTCTATCTGCGTCTCTACGTCGCCTTCCTCGGCGTGCTCCTCGCCATCATGCTGGTGATCGGCGGCATCGTCTGGCTCACCGGGCGCCCCTTCCTCATGCACGGCCGCGGCGGGCCGCGCTTCGCGGTGCACATCGCGCGCATGCTGCCGCCCCCCGGAGACCCGGTGGGGCTGGCGCGGGCCCTCGAGGAGATCCACGACGAGCTGGGAGTCGATCTCATGGTGGTCGGCCCGGGCGGCGAGCTGCTCGCGGCGGCCGGCAATCCCATCGACCTGCCCGACGGCTCGCAGCTTCTGCGGCTGCGCGGCGGAGCCGACTGGATCGGGCACAGCTTGGTGGCGGCGCCGCTCCGCGGAGGCGCGGTGCTGGTGGCGCGGCTGCCGTTGCCGCCGGGGGCGGTGCGCCAGGCCGTGGCCCGCACGGCGCTGCTGCTCCTCGGGGTGCTCGCGGTCTCGCTGGCGCTGGTCTACCCGCTCTCCCGCTCGATCACGCGGCCGGTGGAGAAGCTGACCGCGGCGGTGGAGGCGTACGGGCGCGGCGATCTCTCCCAGCGCAGCGGCCTCGGCGACCTCCAGGACGAGGTGGGGCGGCTGGCCCGCAGCTTCGACGAGATGGCCGACCGCATCCAGGCGGCGCGCAAGGCGGAGAAGGAGCTGCTCGCCAACGTCTCCCACGAGCTGCGCACGCCGCTCGCCCGCATCAAGGTCGCGATGGAGCTGATCGACGCGCAGGACGAGACCGTTCGCCGGCGCCTCGCCACGGTGGGCGAGGAGGTGGACGAGCTGGACCGGCTGATCGCCGACGTGCTGACTGCAAGCAGGCTCGATCTCGCCTCGCTCCCCTTGCGCAAGGTGCGCATCGACCTGCCCGCGCTGGTGGCCAAGGGGCGGGATCGGGCGCTGGCGCTGGAGCCGCGGCTGCGCATCGACGGGCAGGTGGAAGCCGGGTTGATGGTCGACGCGGACGAGGCGCTGCTCTCGCGCGCGGTCGACAACCTGCTCGACAACGCGCGCAAGTACGGCAACGGCTCGGGCATCTCGCTGGAGGCGCGCCGGGACGGCGCCGACGCGGTCATCGCGGTGCGCGACCACGGGCCGGGGATTCCCGAATCGGAGCTGGAGTCGGTCTTCGATCCCTTCTTCCGCGGCGAGGGCGCGCGGGGCCGCGCCACCGGCTTCGGTCTCGGGCTCTCGCTCGCGCGCCGCGTGGCGGAGGCGCACGGCGGGTCGGCCCGGGCGGAGAACGCCGAGGGCGGCGGCGCGCGCATCGAGCTGCGGCTTCCTGCCGCGGCGTAGCCCGGCCCTGCGAGGCGCGGGCCCGGCGCATGGAGGGGTGCTAGCATTCCGGCCCTGGAGGTCAGGGAGAGATGAAGCCGGCGGGGTGGGTGGCGGCGGTGGCCGTGGCTCTGGCCTTGACCTGGATGCTCTGGCCGCGCGAGGCCCGCCGGGACGGCGCTGCCCGCCCGCGCGAGACCGCCCCGCAGCCGAGCGCAGCGGACGCCCCCCTGGGACGCACCGGGGAATCCGCCGCGACTGCGGTGGAGCTTCAGCCTGGCATGGGCGCCCTTGCGGGGAGCACGCCGCCGCTCGCGCAGGCGCCCGGCGAGCGCGACGGGTTCATCGAAGTGCGGGTGACCGCTCGCGGGAGGCCCGCCGCAGCGCGCGTGCGGCTGTACTGGCGTGGGCCCGCGGACCGCAACACCGGACAGACGGACTGGCGGCTCGCCGGCACAGCCGAGACCGGTTCGGAGGGCACGGCGCGGCTGCCGGCGCGTCCCGGCGTCTATCTCGCGGTCGCTCGCGCCGAAGGGTTCGCGCCCGCGCGCAAGGAGGTGCGGAGGCCCGCGGGAGAACCGGTCACGCGGGCGCTGCTGTCGCTCTCGGCCGGTGTCGTGCTGGAGGGTCGCACGGTGCAGAAGGGCACCGGCGACCCGGTGCCGCTCGCGCTGGTGACGCTGACGTACGCCGCGGGCGCATCCGGCCCCTTCCGCCGCCCGGACGCTCCCATCGAGGAGCAGGCGCGCGCCACTTCCGATCCCGCAGGCCGCTTCCGCTTCGAGGGGCTCGAGCCGGGCAGCTTCCGCGCGACGGCGCAGGCCACCGGGTTCGCGATGGCTGCGACGCGAGTGGAGCTTCCCGCCGACCGCGAGATGGTCCTTCCGCTCTCGCCGGCCGCCTTCGTCGAGGGACGGGTGCTGCGAAGCGACGGCGCGACGGCGCCGGGAGCCGAGGTGACGGCGACCGGCGGCGAGGACGCCGTCGTCGGCATGGCGACCTCGTCGGGGACCTTCTCGCTCGAGGTCTCGCCGCGCACCTGGGCGCTCTCGGCGCGCCAGGGCGGTCAGGCCGGCCGCGCCGATGCGGAGGTGACGGTGGCCGCCGGAGCGACCGCGCGGGGCGTGACCATCCGGCTCGGGCCGCCCTCCGGAATCGAAGGCACCGTGGTCGCGGCGGGCAGCGGCCAGCCCGTGTCCGGCGCGCAGGTCGCCGTGAGCCCCCACGACTCCAACGGCGATTCCGGGCGCGCGGTCAGCGACAAGGCCGGCGCGTTCGCGGTGGAGGGCCTCGCGCCCGGCAGCTACGACGTGGCGGTCTCCGCGGAGGGGTTCGCCGACGTCTCGCGCCGCGGCGTCACCGTCGACCCCGCGCAGCGCTTTCCCCTGCGCGTGGAGCTGCGCCAGAACGGCGCGGTGGAAGGGGTCGTCCGCGACGCCGCCGGCCGCCCGGTGGAGTCCGCGCTGGTCCGCGCATCGGCGGCGCGCTTCGGCAATTCCTTTCCCGCCGCGTCCGTGGAAGCGCGCACCGACGGCGACGGCGCCTATCGGCTCACCGGAGTGGCCGCGGGACGGGGATCCTTCACCGCGGTGCGCGACGGCGCCCTCCTCGGGGTGACCGCCGCCGCCGACGTGCCCGAGGGCGGCACGGCGCACCTCGACTTCCAGCTCAGGG
>DATDMU010000403.1:0-5761 GCA_036518615.1 Myxococcales bacterium | reverse complement strand
CAGAGCCGCGTCAAGCTGCTGGAGAAGGAGGAGCTGGTGCAGGTGCGCGAGGAGCGCGCCACCGTCCGCTTCCGCTTCCCCGAGGCGCCGCGCAGCGGCCGCGAGGTGGCGCGGCTGGAGAACGTCGGCAAGGCGTACGGCCACCGCGTCGTCTACACCGGCCTGTGCGGCCAGATCCTGCGCGGCGACCGCATCGCCGTCATCGGGCTGAACGGCGCGGGCAAGACCACGCTGCTCAAGCTGCTCGCCGGGGAGATCGAGCCGGACCAGGGGACGGTCGCGCTCGGCCACAACGTCGTCGCCGGCTACTTCGCCCAGCACCACACCGAGCGGCTCAATCCCGCTCGCACCGTCCTCGAAGAGGTGCACGGGCTCGTGCCCACCCAGCCGCAGAGCTGGGTCCGCGGCGTGCTCGGCTCGTTCCTCTTCTCCGGCGAAGAGGTGGACAAGCGCATCGCTGTGCTCTCCGGCGGCGAGCGGGCGCGGGTGGCGCTGGCCCGGCTCCTCGTCGTCCCCTCCAACTTCCTGCTCATGGACGAGCCCACCAACCACCTCGACCTCGACTCCTCCGAGGCGCTGATCGACGCGCTCACGCGCTACGAAGGCACGCTGCTCTTCGTTTCCCACAACCGCAGCTTCGTGAACGGTCTCGCCACCCAGGTGTGGGAGGTGAAGGACGGCCGCATCGACGCGCAGCCCGGCGACCTCGACGACTGGTCGCGCCGGCATGCCGCCGAGGCGGCCAGCGCGCCCGCGGAGGAGCGCGAGTCCGGAGGAGGGCAGGGCGCGAAGGCGCGTCGCGAGCGCGCCCTGGAGCGCGAGCGGCGGGAGAAGGCGCTGGGGCCGCTCAAGCGCGCCATCGCCGAGCTGGAGGAGCGCATCGCCGGGCTGGAGTCGGAGCGCAAGCAGGCGGAGGCGCAACTCGCGGACCCCGCCGTCTTCGCCGACCCCGCGCGGAGCACGCCGCTGGTGAACGCCTACCGCGACGCGGGCAAGAAGCTGGAGGAGCTGTACGCGCGCTGGGAGCACAAGCAGGAGGAGCTGGCCTCGGCGCAGTCGCAGCTCGCCTGACCGCGGCGCACGCGGTCGTGAAGTGTCCCACAGACGCGCAGTTCCGGGAGGCTGCCGGGAAGGGGGGTGGCCCATATACTGTCCGGCCGATGCTGCGCGCCATCGTCTCCATCCTCGTCCTTCTCCTGCTCGCGGCCGGCGGCTACGCCGGCTGGCGCTATTACGACGAGCAGCGCTTCGTCCAATCCCGCTTCGGAGAGGGCACGCGGGTGGTGAACGTCCCGCAGGGCACCGGGCCGCGAGCGCTGGCGCGGCTGCTTGCGGACGCGCGCGTGGTCTCCGACGCGGACCGGTTCTACACGCACCTGCACTGGTTTCGCCGCGGCGTGCATACCCGCGCCGGCGAGTACGAGTTCAGCGGAGCGCTCCTGCCCGACGAGGTGCTCGGCAAGCTGATCCGCGGCGAGATCAAGCTCTACCGCTTCACCGTCGCCGAGGGCCTGCGGGCGGACGAGATCGCGCCCATCGTGGCCCAGACCGGCATCTGTCCGGCGGCGGACTTCCTGCGCATCGCGCGCGACCCGGCCTCTCCCGGCAAGTACGGCGTCCCCGGCCCGTCGCTCGAGGGATACCTCTTCCCCGACACCTACACCGTGCCGCGGAGCGCGGGCTGCGCCGGCATCGTGGCGGCAATGGTGGCCCGGTTCCGCCGCGCCTGGGAGCACGCCCAGACCCAGCGGCTGCCCTCGGTGAAGCTCGACGAGCTGCAGGCGGTGACCCTGGGCTCCATCGTCGAGAAGGAGACGGGCAGGCCGGAGGAGCGGCCCCGCGTCTCCTGCGTGTTCCACAACCGGCTGCGCAAGAAGATCCCGCTCGCCACCGATCCGACCGTCATCTACGCGGTCCTGCTCGAGCAGGATTTCGTCTGGGACCACAACCTGCACAAGAGCGACTTGCAGCGCGCCAGCCCCTACAACACCTACAAGGTGAAGGGCCTGCCGCCGGGACCGATCGCGAATCCCGGAGAGGCGGCGCTGGTCGCGGCGCTGCACCCGATGGAGTGCGACGACCTCTTCTTCGTCTCGCGCAACGATCACACCCACGTGTTCTGCCCCGACCTCAAGTGCCACGAGGCGAACGTGAAGAAGTTCCAGGTGGAGTACTTCCGCAAGCACCGCGGCAAAGCGGCCGCGCCGCGGAAGGCTGCCGGCCGCCCCCAGCGCGCGCGGCTGTAGACATCGCGGGCAGCGAGCTTCTCCCCACAAACGACGTTCCAGAACCACTGCAGCCGCAGTGACGGCCGAAGGCCGGCGCGTGGCTGCCCGAGAACGAGAACGAGAACGGGTCTTTCAAACGTTCTCGTTCTGGTTCTCGTTCTGGTTCTCGTTCTGGTTTGTGGTTCTGGTTCGTGGAAAAATCGTGTTTGGAAGAGCGGGTTCGCGGCTTGATCCTCCAGCACGCTCGCCCTTGATCACTCCGGCGGGCAGCGGCGGTAGACGGTCGCGTAGGTGAAGCGGCGCGCGGCGCAGAAGGAGAGCCCGCGGAACTCGAAGCGGCTCTGCGTGAAGTCGCCCAGCTTGCCCTGGTAGATGAGCGCGGCCAGCGTGGGCTTGCGGCGCCGCAGGCGGTCCTCGAAATCGCCCGTCCAGGCGGCGCGGATCCACTGCTCGTCGGGAAGGCCCGAGGCGAAGGCCAGAGGGATGTCGAGATAGTCCCAGACGCCGTCGAGGAGCACCGTGTCGCGCGGCGTGGCGTTCTGCCTGAGCCAGGCGGCGGCCTCGGCGATGCCCGGAGGCAACGAGTCGATGGGCGAGAGCGGCCGCGCCCACTCCGCGAGCCCGCCGGTGCGGTTCCAGGAAACCGCGGCGAGGAAGAGCGGCGTGGCCACCGCCAGCGCGACGGACGCCGCCGCCGCGAACGCGCGCGCGCGCCGGGCCAGCAGATCCAGCGCGTCCGCGGCGAAGATCAGCGAGAGCGCCGCCGCCACCATCACGAACCGCGCCATGGGCCGGAAATCGGCGAGCACGGCGGTGCGGAAGGCGAAGTACACCGCGGGCAGCCACGCCACCGCCACGAGGTCCCACCCCGCGAAGCGCCGCACGAGGCAACGCGCGGAGCCCCAGAGGGCGCAGGCGCCGAGCAACGGCGTGGCGAGGAGGAGCATCGAGAGCGGCCAGTAGAGAAGGCCATACGCGCGGTAGCGCGCCTGGCCGAACCAGGCCAGCGCCATCTTCGCGAGGGCGAGATGGTCGCGGTCGATGTGATGGATGGGCGCGAGCGGATCGCCGGTGAAGTGCGCGTTCACGCCCATCCAGAAGACCACCGGCACCGTCGCCAGCGAAAGAAAGCCCATGGTGCGCGCCGGATCCTTCGTTCTCAGGAAGAGGAGCGAGCCGAAGAGCGGCACGTACATCCAGCCGTCGTAGCGGACCAGCCCGGCGGCGCCGAGGAGCAGGGCGGAGAGGAGCGCGCGATCCTCGAGGAACCAGAGCGAGGCAAGGAAGAGCGCGAGGAACACGGCCTCGCTCGCGCCGGTGGTGCTCGCCTGGATGTGCAGGGGAGAGAGCGCGAGCCCCAGCGCCGCCCAGAACGCCGCCCCCTCGCCCCGCTCTCGCGCGGCGATGCGGCCGAGCAGCCAGACGCCCACGAGGCCGCAGGCGAGCGAGAGCGCCCGGGCGGCGAGCACGCGATCGCCGAGCAGCCGGATCAGCGCGCCGATGAGCGCGAGGTGGAGGGGTCCGTATTGGTACGTTTCGAGAAAACCGTGCCAAAGATGGGGATGCGCAGCCCAGCGCTCCGCGAGCTCGATCCGCACCGGAGCGTCGCCGTAGTGCTCGTAGCCCCACACCGCGGGGGCGACTCGGGCGGCGAGCGCGACCGCCAGCGGCACGACCGCCGCGCGCTTCAACGGAGTGGGCGAATCAAGTTGTGCACCGCGCCGTCATCTTTTATGCACTGTACCGTGGGTCGCGCGCGGTGGCGCGAGCTTGTGTCAGCGGCAGAGCGGATGGCGGCCGTTTCGTTGCAGCCACCTTGCCGCGGCGCTACGTTCGAATGGTTCCGAGGCGCCCTTGCGGCGCCAGAGGGGAATAGTCGACATGCAGACCTTCCGTGAGACCGGCGAGCTGAACTTCGTCACCCGCATCGCCGCCCTGCAGGACAAGACCAGCTTCAAGGAGCTGCACTGGGAGGGGAACTTCGAGGACTACCTCCGCATCGTCCGCGAGAATCCCCGGGTGACGCGCACGGCGTTCCAGCGCATCTACGACATGATCCTGAGCCACGGGAAGACGGAGTACATCGACAACAAGAAGCGGCTCATCCGCTACCACTTCTTCCACGACGAGCCCAACGGAGGCCGCGACGCGGTCTACGGCCTCGACGTGCCGCTGATGAAGCTGGTCAACGTCTTCAAGAGCGCAGCGCAGGGCTACGGCACCGAGAAGCGCGTCATCCTCCTGCACGGGCCGGTGGGGTCGTCGAAGAGCACCATCGTGCGCCTCCTGAAGAAGGGCCTGGAGGAGTACTCGCGCACGCCCGAAGGCGCGCTCTACACCTTCTCCTGGGTGCTGGAGAAGAAGGGCCCCGACGGGCAGGTCCACACCGAGCGCTTCCCCACCCCGATGAACGAGGACCCGCTCCTGCTCATCCCCGAGGAGTGGCGCGAGAAGGTCTTCGCCGACCTCTGCCCGCCGGACAGCGGCTTCAAGATCCCCGTCTCCGGCGACCTCTGCCCCGCCTCGCGGCTGATCTTCAAGGACCTGATGTCCGAGTACAAGGGCGACTTCGCCAAGGTGATGTCGCACGTGCGGGTGAAGCGCCTGCTCCTCTCGGAGAAGGACCGCATCGGGGTGGGCACCTTCCAGCCCAAGGACGAGAAGAACCAGGACTCCACCGAGCTGACCGGCGACGTGAACTACCGCAAGATCGCAGAGTACGGCTCCGACTCCGACCCGCGCGCCTTCAACTTCGACGGCGAGTTCAACATCGCCAACCGCGGCATCATCGAGTTCGTCGAGGTGCTCAAGCTCGACGTGGCCTTCCTCTACGACCTGCTCGGCGCCTCGCAGGAGCACCGCATCAAGCCGAAGAAGTTCCCCCAGACCGACATCGACGAGGTGATCGTCGGGCACACCAACGAGCCCGAGTACAAGAAGCTGCAGAACAACGAGTTCATGGAGGCGCTGCGGGACCGCACGGTGAAGATCGACATCCCCTACATCACCAAGCTCAACGAGGAAGTGAAGATCTACGAGAAGGACTACAACTCGCACAAGATCCGCGGCAAGCACATCGCCCCGCACACGCTGGAGATGGCGGCGATGTGGGCGGTGCTCACGCGCCTCGAGGAGCCGAAGAAGCACAACCTGACGCTCCTGCAGAAGTTGAAGCTGTACAACGGCAAGACCTTGCCCGGCTTCACCGAGGACAACATCAAGGAGCTGCGCAAGGACGCCAACCGCGAGGGCATGGAAGGCATCAGCCCGCGCTACGTGCAGGACAAGATCTCCAACGCGCTGGTGAGCGACAAGGGCGAGGGCTGCGTCAACCCGTTCATGGTGCTCAACGAGCTGGAGAGCGGGCTGCGGCACCACTCGCTCATCTCCTCGGAAGAGGTGCGCAAGCGCGACCGCGAGCTGCTCTCGGTGGTGAAGGGCGAGTACGAGGACATCGTCAAGAACGAGGTCCAGCGCGCCATCTCCGCCGACGAGGACGCCATCGCCAAGCTCTGCGGCAACTACATCGACAA
>DATDMU010000402.1:0-3898 GCA_036518615.1 Myxococcales bacterium | reverse complement strand
GGACGAGCTGTCCCTGATTCCCTTTCCCACCCAGGAGATCTTCCAGGAGCAGCTCAAGACCTTCGACCTGGTGGTCTTCCAGAACTTCAACCACCGGCCCTACCGCATGTCGCAGTACCTCGACGGCATCGCGGCCTACGTGCGCGACGGCGGCGCGTTCGCGATGATCGGCGGCGACCAGAGCTTCTCCGCGGGAGACTACTCGGCGACGCCCATCGAGGACGTGCTGCCGGTGTCGCTCCTGCCCTCCGGGCCCACCGCCGTCGACGAGACGCCGGTGCAGGTCCACCTCACCGAGGCGGGGCGGCGGCACCCGGTCACCGAGCTGGCCGCGAGCGGCCAGCAGAACGAGTCGGTCTGGTCGGCGCTGCCCAGGCTGCCGGGGCTGAACACCGTGGGGCCGCTCAAGGGCGGAGCGCAGGTTCTGCTCCAGTCCGGCGAAGGACGGCCGGTGCTTGTGGTGGGCGAGGCGGGCCGCGGCCGCGTGCTGGCGCTGCTCACCGACTCGTCCTGGTACTGGAGCTTTCTCGCCGCCGGCGCGCAGCAGGGGCCGCGCGCGTACGAGACGTTCTGGCATTCCGCCATCCGCTGGCTGGTGCGCGATCCTGCGCTGACGCCCATGCGCGTGGCAGCCGAGCGGGCGGCGTTCGAGCCCGGCGGCGAGGCGCCGTCGCTCGACGTGCAGGTGCGGGGGAGCGATTACGGCGCCGCCGCGGGCGCGCACATCGCGGTGGTGATCTCGTCGGCGACCGATCCTGCGCCGCGCCCGGTGGGGAACGCGCAGGCGGGCCCGGACGGCAACGCCCGCGTGCTCCTTCCGCCCCTGCCGCCGGGGGCCTACAAGGCGCAGGCCACCGCCCGCCGCGCCGACGGCACGCCCATCGGAGAAGCGGAGGACGCCTTCGTGGTGGCGCCCGCCTCGCGCGAGCAGATCGAGGCGGCGCCGCGCCCGGACATCCTCCAGGCGCTGGCGGCGGCCACCAGGGGACGCATGGTGGATGCCTCGGACCAGCTCTCCGCTCTCCCCTGGCGCGACCCGGAGCGCGTCGAGGTGGGGCAGCGCACGAGCAAGCCGCTCTGGGACAACTGGAAGGTGCTTCTGCTGCTCTGCCTGGTGGTGGGCGCGGAGTGGACGCTGCGGCGGCGGTGGGGGTACGCCTAGCGCCGCGCGCTTCAGCGCGCGGAACGAGACCGCGGTCGAGAGCGGCTGGTGTATCGGCGAAAGTCACTTCAGCCGCAGCCCGACCCTGCCTGCCACCGGGAGCGGCGCTGCTGTGGCCTGCCCCTCCAGGAACGCGACCCACTTCTCCGGAAGCCCGCGCTCCTTCGCCCCCTCCACCAGGTACGCGAGCAGCCGCGCGCTGGCGGGACCGGGAGCGCCGCGCTTCTCGGGCCGCGCCACGAACGCCTTCGCCCCCACCGGTCCTTCTCCGGTCTGCACGGTCACGTCCAGCTCCTGCGAAAGGCCGGTGGCCACGCCCTCCTTGCGCAGCACCGCCTCCTGCGCCGCGGGCGGGATGTCGAAGAGCACGCCATGCACCTCGCCCTTCTCGTCCTCTGCGAGGTTGGCGACGCGGCCGCCCCAGAAGCGGCTCTCCACGTCGAACACCAGCCGGTAGCCGCGCAAGACCGCGGGCGTGCCGCGGGCGAAGAGGCGCGGATCGACGCCGTGCTCGGCGGCCCACTCGCCGATGTGGCGGGTGGAGAGGGCGGACCCGTAGGCGAAGTAGCGGTACATGGCGCTTACTGCTTGGCAGAGGCGTCGCTGCCGCCCCCGGGCTTCTCCACGTCGGCCTCCAGCGTCTTGCGCTTCTTGTCCAGCGCCGCGATCACGTCGTCGAGCCCCTTCTTCTGCAACAGCCTCGCCACCTGCTCGCGGTAGGTGTCGGCCAGAGAGACGCCCTCGGTGATCACGTCCACCGCTTTCCAGCCCTTCTTGCCTTTCTCCATCAGGTAGTCGATGGCGGCGGTGTCCTCGCCCGAATGCACCTTGGTGTGGACCACCGTGCCCTGCGGCCCCTGCTCCTCGCCGAGCAGGTCGATGCGGACCTTCTCCACGTCCGAGCTCTTCCCCTGCCGCATCTTGGCCAGGTAGTTCGCCTCCATGGCTCCCTTGAGCGCCCTGGTGTAGCGGGCGCGGTCGGCGGGCCTGGTGGATTCCCACTTCGAGCCCAAGGTGCTCTTCGCCAGCGTGTCGAAGTCGATCAGATCTCCCACCACTCCGCGGGCGCGCTCGCGGGCCTTCGCCTTCGCGCTGCCCTCCGCCTTGAACCAGGCGTCGAGGGCGCTGCGCACGCGGTCCTGCGTCTTCTGCACCGCCGCGCTGGCGGAGCCCGGCTGCACTGCGGCGAGCATCAAGGCGACGGCGATGGAGGTCACGGAGCTCTCCTTCTCTCGTTCGACGCGTGCGATGCCACAGGCTTCACTGCGCCGCAACCTCGAGGGGGCCGCCGGCCGCCCTCTCGAGCGCCGCCCAGGCGAGCTGCGCGGCGTAGAGCGCCTCCAGCCGCGCTCCCTCCGCGCGCGTGTAGAGCAGCGTGTCCTCGAGCAGCTCGCGCGCTTCTCCCAGGCCCGAGTCGAACGCGACGCCGGCCTGGGTGGCGAGCTGCTTGCCGATCTGCGACTCCTTCGTGTAGCGGTCCACCTTGACCCGCGCCTCGGCCAGATCTCCCAGCGCCTGCTGCA
The DNA here is from genome assembly GCA_036518615.1 of Myxococcales bacterium. Classification (GTDB taxonomy): domain Bacteria; phylum Myxococcota; class Myxococcia; order Myxococcales; family 40CM-4-68-19; genus 40CM-4-68-19. The sequence goes on along the minus strand of DATDMU010000402.1, from coordinate 1,213 downwards.
CGTCCAGCCGCACCAGTTGCTGAGCCCCGATCTGCAGCGCCTGCGCCTCGTGCAGATCCGCTTCCGCCTGGCGCAGCCGCGCGAGCTTCTGCGGAATGTCGAGGGTGCCCTGCAGCCCGAGCGCCACGTACGCGGAAGCGTCATGGTACGGATTGTAGAGGAAGGGCGAGGCCGGGTTGCTCGCGTTGGTGGTCTCGGTGAACTTCAGGCCGCCCACGAGGCCGAGGTCGGGCCAGAAGCGGCCCTTCTCCAGCCCGACCAGCGCCTGCCGCGCCGCCACCGCTTCTTTCGCCGCGCGCGTCTCCGGCCGCTGCTCCAGGGCCCGGCGCAAGAGCTGGCCGGCGTCCGGCGCCTGCGGCGCGGGCGGCAGATCCTGCATCGCCACCGGCAACTCCTCGGTGGGCTGCACGCCGACCAGGAGCCGCAGTCCGGTGAGCGCGAGATCGCGGTTCTTCAGCGCCGAGGCGTGCTGCGCCTCGATCTCCTCGGCCAGGTAGTCGATCTTCATCGAGTCGGCCTTGCTGATCTGATCGCTCTTCTCGGCGAGCAGCTTCTCCGCGGTCTTGCGGGCCTCGGCCAGCTTGTCGCGGACCTTCTGCACCGTCTGGTCGGCATTGCGCGCCGTCTGGTAGCCCCAGTAGGCGCGCGCCACGTCGAAGGCGGCCTGGTCGCGCGCGCGCTGCAGCAGCGCCTCGGTGGCGCCGACGAGATGCCGCGCGGCGCTCTTGCCGGCGGTCAGCTTGCCGAAGGTCCAGAGGGGAAGGATCGCCTGCACCTCGGCGTGCGCGGTGACGCCTTGCTCGCCGTGGAAGAACCCGCCGGTGCTGCCCGGAGTCAGATCGGTGACGCCGTTGCCGCCGGGAAGAAGCCGGTGCTCCTGCGTGGGCCCGGCCACGTACGCGGTGGTCTGGAAGTTGGGGAAGAACGCCCAGTCGGCCTCGTCGCGCTTGCCGTGCGCGTTCTCCAGCTGGGCCGCCGCCTGCTGCACGCGCGGATCGTTGTGGCGCGCCCTGTCCTGCAGCTCGCGCAGCGTCAGCCCTTTCTGAGCCGGGGCCGCCGCTTGCGCGAGCACGAGCAGGAACGCGAGCATCTACTCGTTCGTATAATCCGAACCGAGGTAGTTGATCAGCTCTTCGCCCATCACGTAGCGCAGGTTGTTCTCCAGGCGAACCTTCTGCACGAAGAGATCGTGCTCCGGGTACACGCTGGCGGC
>DATDMU010000401.1:0-10785 GCA_036518615.1 Myxococcales bacterium | reverse complement strand
CTGCGCATCGCTGAGCGCCTCGTAACCCCGGGCGGTGTAGCGCAGCCCTGCGGCCATCATCTCGAGGCCGCGCAGCGCGCCGTCGTTGAACGACTGGTCGCCGCGCCCGCCCACGTCGAGCGCGAGGCCCACGGTGTGCGCCGGGTGCGTGCGCTTGCAGCCGGCGACCAGGACGCACAGGCAGGGCAGCACGCGCGCGAGCTTCATGGCGCGCACTCTAGCAGGGAGCGTCCGGCGCGCGGCCCGGGGGCACATCAGCGCGCGGCCACGTGCGCGGCGCCTCCCTTCACCAGGTGACCGCCCTTGACCACCAGCGACACGCGCTCCACGCTCGACGGATCCTGCAGCACGTTCCCCGGCGCCGCGATCACGTCGGCCAGGTACCCGGGCTTGAGCTTGCCGATGCGGTCGTCCATCTGCAGCAGCTTCGCGTCCACCACCGTGCCTGCCTGCAGCGCCTGCGCCGCCGGCATGCCGTTCTTCACCATCAGCGTGACCTCGTGGGTGTTGAAGCCGTGATGCGACACGCCGCTGTCGGTGCCGAGCCCGATGGTCACCCCGAGCTTCACCGCCGTCTGGAACGTCTTCGCCAGGGACCCCGCCGCCTCCAGCGCCTTCTGCGCGATCATCGGCGGCAGCTTGTGCTCCTTCGCCCGCCGCTCCACGTCCTCCACCGCCATCAGCGTGGGGACGTAGACGACGCCGCGGCGCTTCATCTCCTCGAGCGTGTCCTCCTTGAGGAACGAGCCGTGCTCGATGGAGTCCACCCCCGCCGCGATGGCGATCTTCGCGGCGGCGTCGCCGTGGCAGTGCGCAGCAGCCTTCTTGTGCCAGAGGTGCGCCTCGTCCACGATGGCCGACGCCTCCGCCGCGGTGAGCTGCGGCACGTCCACCGGGTCGGTCAGCGAGAGCACGCCGCCCGAGACCATGAACTTGATCACGTCGGCGCCGTACTTGAGCTGCCAGCGCACGGCGTCGCGGCACTCGTCGGCCCCCGCGCAGATACCTTCCGCGACGCCGCGGGGCGCGATGTGCCATGGCGGCGCAGGCGACCCGTCGGCATGTCCGCCCCGCGAGCCGATGGCGTGCTCGGCCACCAGCAGGCGCGGGCCTTCGGCGAAGCCCAGCTCGATGCCGCGCTTGAGCCCGAAGTCGGCGAGGCCGGAAGCGCCGAGCACGCGCGCGGTGGTGATGCCGTCGAGGAGCGTGCGCTTCGCGTAGATGCGGGCCACCAGCGTGTCCTCGGTGGGGAAGGACATGAGCCGCTCCACGAACGCCTTGGCGAAGTCGTCCTGCGACTCGCCGGTGATGTGCACGTGCGCGTCGATCAGCCCCGGCATCAGCGTCGCATCGCCCGCGTCGATCACCGGCAGTCCCGCGGGAGGCTCGCCCCCCACCTGAGCGATGCGCTCTCCGTCGATCACCACCAGCCCCGGCGAGACCAGCTTGCCGCTCTCGGAATCGAAGAGATGGGCGGCGCGGAGCGCGTACTTCTTCGGCGGCTCCTGCGGCGTCCCGTGCTTGAACACCTGCCCGCCCTTCATCACGAACTCCACGTGCTCCATCGCCGTGATGTCCTGCAGCGGGTTGCCGGGGACCGCGATGACGTCCGCCAGCTTGCCCTTCTCCAGGGCCCCCGCGTCGACGCCCAGCAGCTCGGCGTCGGTGACGGTCGCGCTCTGCAGCACCTGCGCCGGGGTCATGCCCCACTTGACCAGCCAGACGAGCTGCTCCGGGTTGGTCTTCCCGTGCGGCCCCACTCCGGCGTCGGTGCCGAAGGCGATGCGCACGCCGGCCTTCTGCGCGTCGCGGATCATCTCCGGCCACGCCTTGCCCGCCGCCAGCGCCTTGGCCACGATGGCGGCGGGGAACTTCTTCTGCAGCTCCGGAGGCGGGCCCTTCGGGTCGTACACCGGACCGGGCATGAGGAAGACGCCCTTCTTCTTCATCAGCGCGAGGGTGTCGGGCTTGAGGAAGGTTCCGTGCTCGATGGAGTCCACCCCTGCCTGGATGGCCATCTTCGCCGGCCTGTCTCCGTGGCAATGCGCGGCGGCCTTGCGTCCCCAGGCGTGCGCTTCCTGCACGATGGCGTCCATCTCCGCCTGGGTGAGCTGCGGGTTGTCCACCGGATCGGCGAGCGAGAGCACGCCGCCCGAGGCCATGAACTTGATCACCGACGCGCCGTACTTGATCTGCCAGCGCACCGCGGCGCGGCACTCGTCGGGCCCGTTGCAGATGCCGCGCTCCACGCCATAGGTCGGCACCACCGCGGGCGGGTAGGGATCGAGATCGGCGTGGCCTCCGCGCGACCCGATGGCGTCGACCGCGATGATCATGCGCGGGCCCTCGACCGCGCCCTTCTCGATGGCGTTGCGCAGGCCCACGTCGAGGAAGTCGCCGGACCCGAGATCGCGCGCGGTGGTGAAGCCCGCGAGCAGCGTGCGCCGCGCGTATTCCGCCGCATACTGCGCCTGCTCCGCGGGCCAGCGCAGGAGCAGGTCCATCGAGTCGCGGTACCAGCTCGGCCCCGATTCGAAGGTGAGATGCGTGTGCGCGTCCATCAGGCCGGGCAGGAGCGTCGCGTCTCCCAGATCGATCACCTGCGCGCCCGCAGGGGCCTTGCCCCCGACCTGCGCGATGCGGTCGCCGTCGACGACGACGAGCGCGGGCTGGACGATGGCGCCCTTGCGCGCGTCGAACATGCGCGCCGCCTTCACGGCGAGGGGATTGGCGACGAGGAGCGCTGCGATCAGGAACATGAAAACCTCCGGTCCGGCGCTCCTACCACACCGGAACGGAGGTTTTCGACTGCGCGGCGCGCGCGCCTACTTGCGCGGCTTGGCGCCGCTGTCCTGGGAATTCGGTCCGCCGCCCGCAGGCTGCGAGCCGTTGTTGCTGCCGCTTGGCGTATTCGCCGGGGTGGAAGTGGGGCCGGACACGCCGCTGGAGGCGCCCTGCTGGCCGGTGTCGTTGTCGTTGGAGACCTTGACGTGGCTCGAGGTGTTCATCGCGTCGGTGCCGGTCACGCGCGTGTTGCCGTGCTCGTCGGTGGTCTTCCGATCGGGCGAGAGGCCGGACTGGCTCGGGTTGCCGGCGGGGATGCCCTGCTGGTCGTTCGCCTTCGTCGAGGTGTCGTTCGCCGCGCTGTTCTTCGTCGTGTCGTCCTTCGCGGACGAGCGGCGCGCGTGCTTCTTGTGATGCTTCTTCGTGGTGGTCGTGGTGGTGGTGCCGTTGTCGTCGCTCGAGGTCGTGCTGCTCGTGCTCGAGGTGTCCGTGGTCTGGGCGGGAACGCCGGTCGCCACCATGGCGCCGGAAGCGATCAGCGTCAGGGCAAAGTCGCGAATCTTCATCTCAGGTCTCCTCTGAAGTTGGCGAGCTCAAGATGTGGAGGTGCCGGCCGCCGCGGAATCCGCGGTTGGTACGAGGCGGGCGCGCCGCGCTGGGCGCGCCCGCCCGCTCCCCGGCCTTAGTGCGGGTTGTTCGGATCGGTCGTGCTGGTGCCGCTGTTGGTGCCGTTCGGACTGTTGGTCGTGGGGTTGGTGGTGGTGCTGCCCGAGGTGCCCATCGTGCCGGACGAGCCCGTGCCCGCCGTGCCGCTGGTGGTGGGCGCCGACGTGCCCGCCCCGATGTTGCCGGAGCTGCCCGCGGTGCCGCTGGTGTTGTTGTCCGTGCCGAGGCTGCCGCTGGACCCGCTGGTTCCGACCGACGCGTCGGTGCTCGAGCTGGAGCTCGACCCGATGGAGCCGGAGTTGTTGTCGGTGTTGCCCGAGGTCGTCGACCCCGAGACGGTGTTGTCGGTGGACCCCGAGGCGGAACCGGTGCCGGTTGCGCCCGCGGTCGAGCCGGTGCCCGTGGTCGCGGAACCGCTCACGCCGCCAGGCGTGGTCGCCGTGCCGGTGTTGGACACGTCGGAGCCCGGCATGGTGCTCGTGCCGGCGCCGGCGGTTCCAGTCGCGCTGCCGGTGCCGGTGCCGGTGCCCGACGTGCCCGCGGTGCCCGCGCTGGTGCCGCCGGTCGTGCCCGTCGCCGAGCCGGAACTGCCGCTGCCTCCGCCGGTCTGCGCGGTCGCGCCCGCCGCTGCCAGTGCCACTGCCGAGAGAATCGTCGCTGCCAGTTTGCCCATGCTCATGAACTTCCTCCTTGCGCCGCACGGTGCACACGGAGGCAGCGTCTGTGAACCCGGGAAACACTCCGCAAAGATTGGTCGATCAGTCGCGCGCCCGGTCGTACTGCGGAGGCCAGCGCACCTGCACGCCCAGCTGCTTCGCCGCCGCAAGCGGCCAGTACGGATCGCGCAGGAGTTGCCGCGCGAGGACGACCACGTCGGCCTGGCCCGAGCGCAGCGCATGTTCGGCCTGGTCTGCCGAGCGGATGAGCCCCACCGCGCCCGTCTTCACGGCGGCCTCCCGGCGGATGCGCTCGGCGAAGGGCGCCTGGTAGCCGGGCCCGACCGGGATCTTCACGCCGGGCACCATTCCGCCCGAAGAGCAGTCGATCAGGTCCACGCCCTCCCGCGCCAGGCGACGCGACAGCTCGACCGACTGCTCGATGTCCCAGCCGCCCTCCGCCCAGTCCGTCGCCGAGACGCGGACGAAGAGCGGCAGCCGTTCCGGCCAGCGCGAGCGGACCGCGCGGGTCACCTCCAGCAGCGCGCGGATGCGGTTCTCGAACGAGCCCCCGTAGCCGTCGCCGCGGCGATTGGCCAGCGGCGAGAGGAACTCGTGCAGCAGGTACCCGTGCGCGGCGTGCAGCTCCAGCACGCGGAACCCTGCCCGCAGCGCGCGCTCCGCGGCGTCGCCGAACGCCTTCACGATGCGCGCGATTCCCGCCGCGTCCAGCGCTTCCGGCGCCGGGTCCTCCGGCCGGAAAGGCACGGCGCTCGGAGCGAGGATGGGCCGGAACCCGCCTTCGCCCGGCGAGAGCACGCGGTTGCCGACCCACGGCTGCGGGGTGGACGCCTTTCGTCCGGCGTGCGCGAGCTGCATGCCGGCGGCAGCGCCCTGCGCCTCGACGAAGCGGACGATCCGCGAGAGCTCCTCGACGTGCTCGTCCTTCCAGATGCCCAGGTCCTGTGGGGAGATGCGCCCCTCGGGCGTGACCGCGCTGGCCTCGGTGAACACCAGGCCCGCGCCGCCCACCGCCCGGGTGCCGAGATGGACGAAATGCCAGTCGTTCGCGAATCCGTCCTCGCTCGAGTACTGGCACATCGGCGAGACGACGATGCGGTTGCGGAGCGTCACGTCGCGCAGGGCGAGAGGGTCGAAGAGCATGCGTCCTACGATGCTGCGCGCGCGCGGGCGGTGCTCGGCGGCCTGCTAGAGCAGCTTGCGCAGCTCGCCGGCGGAGGTGACCGGCAGCCGGCACGCGCCCCTCTCGCAGACGTACGCGGTGGTCCGGCCTTCCTGCGCGGGCCTCTCCTTCGCGAGCGGCGTGGCGGGTGCGGTGCCGTCCTCGTGGCGGATCAGCACCTGCGAGGGCGCGAAGCGGGGGCGCAGCACGTCGAGCAGCTCCGCGTCGCTGCCGCCCGCCGGCCGAACCAGCACCACCTCCCTGGCAGCCGAGAGCTGGAAGTCCACGGCGAGCAGCATCTCGCCGAGCGCGGCGGGAGCGCCCGCGAGCAGCGCGCCGAAGCTGCGCAGGAGCTTCTTCGCCTGCTCCTCGAACCCCGCCTCGCCGGTGATGGCCGCGAGCCTCAGCAGCGTGAGCGCGGCGACGGAGTTCCCGGTGGGCTCGGCGCCGTCGTACGCCGGCTTCTCCCGCGCGAGCAGCGCCTCGTGATCGGCAGGCGTGCGGAAGAAGCCGCCGTCGGGATGCGCGAAACTCGTAGCCAGCGCGGCGTGCAGCGCACGCGCGGTGGAGAGCCAGCGCGCCTCCCCGGTAGCCTCGTAGAGGTCCAGGAGGCCGGCCGCGAAGAAGGCATGGTCGTCGAGCAGGCCGGGGTGGCGGCCGGTCCGCCGCAGGGCCCCTCCCTCGAAGTGCGTGCGCAGCAGCGCTTCGGCGGCCTTCGCGGCGCGGCCCACGTAGTCCTCGCGGGCGAAGGCAAGGCCCGCCCGCGCGAACGCCGAGATCATCAGCCCGTTCCAGGAGGTGAGGATCTTCGTGTCGGTCAGCGGCGGCGGACGCCGCGCCCGGGCTGCCTGCAGCCTGGGGCGGATGCGGTCCAGGAACGCGAGCTCTCCGTCGTCCGGCGCGCGCGCCAGCGAGAGCACGTTCTTGCCTTCGAAGTTTCCCGCCTCCGTGGCGCGGAAGAGCTGCGCCGCGCGGTCGCCGTCTTCCGGACCCAACGCTTCCCGCAACTGCCCCACCGTCCAGACGAAGTAGGTTCCCTCCTCGCCTTCGCTGTCCGCGTCGGTCGCCGACCAGAACGCGCCGGACGGGGCGGTCATCTCCCGCGCCACGTAGTCGAGGACCTCGCAGGCGATGCGGCGGAAGAGGCCGCTCTGCGTGGCCTGCCAGCCCTCCGTGTAGGCCACCGCGAGGAGCGCGTTGTCATAGAGCATCTTCTCGAAATGGGGCACCAGCCAGGAGGCGTCGGTGGAGTAGCGGTGGAAGCCGCCGCCCACCTGATCGTAGATGCCTCCCAGCGCCATCTTCTCCAGCGTGAGGCTCGCCATGCGCAGCGCGTCGCCGTCGCCTCTGCGCTTCCAGTAGCGCAGGAGGAAGCGCACGTTCATGCTGGAGGGGAACTTGGGAGCGCGCCGCACGCCGCCCTCGCGCTCGTCGAACACCTCGGCGTAGTAGCTCATCGCCGCATCCAGCACGTGCTCCGCGGGCGCGTCGGCGGGAGAATCCGCCGACAGGCTCTGCCGCACCGCCTGGGCGATCTGCTCGGCGGACTTGCTCGCGCGCTCCCGCTCCTGTCTCCAGGTCCGGTCCAGCTCGAGCAGGATGGTGCGGAAGCCGTACCTCGCGCCCCGCTGTCCGTCCAGCGCGGGGAAGTAGGTGCCGGCGAAGAAGGGCTTGCCCTCCGGCGTGAGGAAGACGCTCATCGGCCAGCCGCCGTGCTGGGTGAGCATCTGCACCGCCTGCATGTAGATGGCATCGACGTCGGGCCGCTCCTCGCGATCCACCTTCACCGGCACGAAGCGCTCGTTGAGGATCCTGGCGATCTCCTCCGACTCGAACGACTCCTCTTCCATCACGTGGCACCAGTGGCAGGTGGCATAGCCGATGGAGAGGAAGACCGGGCGATCCAGGGCGCGCGCGGTGGCGAACGCGTCGTCGCCCCACGGCCGCCAGTCCACCGGGTTGTGCGCATGCTGGAGCAGGTAGGGCGACGTCTCCAGCGCCAGGCGATTGGTGAAGCGCGCCGCGCCGCCTTCGCGGAGGTGCCGCGTCCGGGGAGGCTGCGCCCGCTGCGCCACTGCCTGCGCGAGGCGCGCCGAAAGCTCTTCGGAAAAGCCTTGCGCCCCGGGCCCCGGCTCGATGGTCACCACCAGCCCCTCTTACGCCTCCCGCGCCAGCGTGGAAAACCTGCCCGGGCGCCGAAACGTAGAGTAGCCGCTTGCAGTTCGGGCACTCGTGCAGGCGGTGGGCGGCGCTCACTTCCGCGCGCTGGAAGCCCTCCGCAGTGTCGGGAGCCTCCACCAGCCAGAGCACCTGCGCGCGGGTGCCGGCCTTGCCGATGGAGAAGACGGTGCCGCAGCGGCACTGCAGATCCGTGGTCATGCTCCAAGATTGACGCTCCCGCGGCGTTCGGCCACCCTGCCGCCGCCATGCGCGCCTACGACCTCATCCGCAAGAAGCGTGATGGCGGCACGCTGACGGCCCCGGAGCTGCGGTTCCTGGTGCAGGGCGCGACCACCGGCAGCGTCGCGGACGAGCAGCTCTCGGCATTCCTGATGGCGGTGTTCTTCCGCGGCATGGATCTGCGCGAGGAGCTGCCCGCCTGGCTGGACGCGATGCTGCGCTCGGGCACGGTGCTCGACCTGTCTTCGATCCCGGGAAGGAAGATCGACAAGCATTCCACCGGCGGCGTGGGCGACAAGATCTCGCTGCCGCTCGCGCCGCTGGTGGCGGCCTGCGGCGTGAAGGTGCCCATGGTCTCCGGCCGCGGTCTCGGCCACACCGGAGGCACCCTCGACAAGCTGGAGAGCATTCCCGGCTTCCGCGTGGACCTGCCGCTCTCGCGCTTCGAGGAACTGGTGGCGCGCCTCGGCGTGTGCCTGATCGGGCAGACGAAGGAGATTGCGCCCGCGGATCGCAGGCTCTACGCGCTGCGGGACGCCACCGCGACGGTCGAGTCGGTGCCGCTCATCGCCTCCAGCATCCTCAGCAAGAAGCTCGCCGAAGGCATCGACGGCCTGGTGCTGGACGTGAAGGTGGGCCGCGGCGCCTTCATGAAGACGAAGGACGACGCGCGCACCCTCGCGCGCACCATGGTCTCGCTCTGCAAGTCCCTGGGCCGCGAATGCGTCGCGCTGCTCACCGCCATGGACGCGCCCCTCGGCGATGCCGTGGGCAACGCGGTGGAGGTGGCGGAGTCGATCGAGGTCCTGCGCGGCGGAGGCCCTGCCGACGTGCGCGAGCTGACGCTGCGGCTGGGCGCGGAGATGTTGCTCCTCGGCCGCGCGCCCGGCGTGGACGGCGATGCGCAGCGGGCGCGCAGCCGGCTCGAGGCGGCGCTCGCCGACGGCTCCGCCCTGCAGCGCTTCAGGGAAGTGGTCGAGGCGCAGGGCGGGGACGCGGCGGTGGTGGACGATCCCCGGCGCCTGCCGCGGCCGCGCTGCGCTCGCGAGGTGCGCGCCGCCGCCTCGGGAGTGCTGGCGCTCGATGCGGAGCTGGTGGGGCTCGCCGCGGTGGAGCTGGGCGCGGGCCGCTCGCGCAAGGAGGACGCGGTGGATCCCGCAGCGGGGCTGCTCTTGCGCAAGCGGCCCGGCGAGGATGTGCGTGCGGGCGAGGTGCTGGCGGAATTGCACGCCGCGAGCGAAGAGCGTCTCGACGCCGGCGAGGCGCGCTTCCGGGCGGCCGTCGGCTCCGGCGATGGCGCCGCGGCGCCGCCGCTGGTCATCGAGCGCCTCGCGTAGCAGACTGCGCCGCCATGCGCATCCTCTACGGCGTGGTCGGCGAAGGCATGGGGCACGCCATCCGCTCGCGCGTGGTGCTCGACGAGCTGGTGCAGCGGCACGACGTCCAGGTGGTGGTCTCCGGCCGCGCCCACGACTACCTCGCCGCCCGCGCCAACCACCACCTCTCGGTGAAGAAGATCTGGGGCTTCACCATCGTGACCGAGGACAACGAGGTGCGGAACTTCCGCACGCTCCTCGAGAACGTCCGCGGCGCCTTGACCGGCGGCTGGCCGAAGAACATCAAGACCTATTTCGAGATCGCCGACAGCTTCAGGCCCGACGTGGTGATCAGCGACTTCGAGAGCTGGAGCTACCTCTACGGGGTGAACCACGGGCTGCCGGTGGTCTCGGTGGACAACATGCAGATCATCAACCGGTGCAGGCACGAGCCTGCCCTGATCGCGGGGCACGAGGCCTCGTTCCAGATCGCCAAGGGCATCGTGAAGGCGAAGGTGCCGGGCGCGTACCACTACCTGATCACCAGCTTCTTCTACCCGCCCATCCGCAAGAGCCGCACCTCCCTGCATCCGCCCATCCTGAGACCGGAGATCCTGGCGGCGAAGAGCCAGCGCGGAGAGCACCTGCTCGTCTACCAGACCTACACCACCAACCAGGAGCTGCCGGGGCTGCTCGATCGGCTGGGGATCGAATGCCGCGTCTACGGCCTGCGCCGCGGGCTCCAGGAGGCGGTGCGGGAGGGCAACCTGATCTACAAGCCCTTCAGCGAGGAGGGCTTCATCGAAGACCTCCGCACCTGCCGCGGCGTCGTCTCCAGCGCCGGCTTCACCCTCATGGGCGAGGCCGTCTACCTGCACAAGCCCATCCTCTCGGAGCCGGTGGCGAAGCAGTTCGAGCAGATCCTCAACGCCCGCTACCTGGAAAAGGAAGGCTACGGCCTCCACGCCGAGCCGATCGACGAGCGCCGGCTGCGCGAATTCCTCTCCCGCCTCCCCGAATTCGAAAACAACCTTTCGAGATATTCGCAGGACGGAAATCGGGATCTCTTGATGAAGCTCGAGTCCGTCCTGGATATGGCGGCGCGGGGCGTTCCCGCGGAAGCCGAAGCCTGAGACAGGTCCCTGAACCCTCTGCCCTAAACCTAAACCTGAACCTGAACCCGTTCCCTCACCCCAAGGACGTCACTGCGCCTCAGTCGCGATGGCAAGCCGCTGGATCCCCACCGTCTTCGCCGCCTCCATCACCTCGACGACCCGCCCGTGCGACACCCCCGCGTCCGCCTGGATGATGACCTGCGCCTCCGGCGCCTCGCGCAGAAGCCGCTGGAAACGCTCCTTGAGCGCGCCCATGTCGATGGCCTTCCCCTCGGTGACCACCGTGCCGTCCTTCAGCACCGCCACCGGAAAGTCGCGCGCCTGCGCCTGCAGCTCCTTGGCCGCGCCCTTGGGCAGGTCCACCCGCACGCCGGTGCCGCCGCCCTGCGCCTGGTCCACCACGATGCTGCTGCCGACCATGAAGATGATCAAGAGCACGAGGAAGATGTCGGTCAGCGGCGTGATGTTGATCTCGTTGAACACCGACGGCGCGAACTCGTCGTCGTCGTGGTGGTGGCTCTTGCTCGGCCCGGAGATCGCCATCAGGCGTGTCCCTGAGCGACCGCCGGCCGGCCTTCCGGCGCCGCGGGCGGAGTGGTCCTCGGCGCCTGCAGCGCCGCCGCCACCTCGCCGGCGTGGTCGATCACCACCTCGGTCAGCTCGTC
>DATDMU010000400.1:0-7040 GCA_036518615.1 Myxococcales bacterium | reverse complement strand
AGTCGCCGCCGCGGCGCGCGGTGGTGGACGCCGATCCCGGCGCGTCCAACGTGAACGGCCCGTCCCTCGCTCTGGTCTCGGGCCGGTTCTAGCCGGAAGCGAGCGCGCGGGCGGCGCTCGCCTGCGCGGGCGTCAGGCGCGGGACGCCCACCTGCTCGACGGCGCGCGCGCCGCAGTACGCGCCGGCGCGCGCGGCACGCAGCGGATCCTTGCAGCGCAAAAGGCCGGCCGCGAAGCCCGCGAGAAAGCAGTCGCCCGCGCCGGTGGGATCCTTCTCCTCCGCGGGGAAGGCGGGCAGGTGCGCTTGCAGGTCGCGCCCGAGCACGTCGCAGCCGCGCGCGCCGTCGGTGATGAGGAGCGTCATCCGCGAGCGGAGCGCGTCCAGGTCGAGCAGCGCCGCCTCCTCGCGGCTCGCCTTGAGGCAATCGAGCGCTTCCAGCGCGGCGGGATCGGGAGGCTGCAGCGCCAGCTCTCCGGACGGAGAGACGGCGCGCAGCAGCGCCTGGGCGTCGGCGAGGAGCACCCCGCACAGCTCGCGCATGCGCAGCAGCGTTCGCGACGGCAATTCGCCCGCCACCGCGCAGGCGATCCCCAGATCGAAGCGGCCCGCCAGCTCGAACGGCTCGATGGGCGGGGCGACCGCCTCGACGCGCTGGCGCCGCTCGCCCGCGCGGTAGTCGTCCACGAAGGCGGTGGTGCGCCCCGCGACCACCGCAGGCGGGTGCGAGACCTGCGAAAGGTAGCGAAAGTCGCTGCCCACCTTTGCGATCACCGCGTGCGGCTCGGCGAGCGCGTCGAGAATCGCGGAGGCATACGCCGCCGAACCGCCCAGCGCCTGCGAGGCGCCTGCGTTGCCGATGAGCGTGTCGTGGCAGTAGTGTCCCGCGACCAGGATCACCGCCGCCTTCTCGCATCGCGGAGCCGCGCATGCAAACCCTGCCTGCCTTCCAGGTGATGTTCGACGAAGCCAGGGGCGGGTTGGGGCTGCCCGAGCCGCTGGCGCGCGCGTACGGCGGCGACCTGGACCTCGCGCGCGACGGGGTGTTCGCCAACTTCGTCGAGTCGCTGGACGGGGTGGTCGCGTTGAAGGATGCACCGGGAGAATCGGGAGCCGTCATCAGCGGCGGGTCGGAGGCCGACCGCTTCCTGATGGGCCTCTTGCGGGCCTGCGCGGACGCGGTCCTGATCGGCGCCGGAACGCTGCGGGCGGCCCCGCGCGATCTCTGGTATCCGGAGTCGATCTTTCCCGACGCCGCAGATCTCTACGCTTCGCTGCGGGCGGCGCTCGGGCTCTCCGCCCGGCCGCGGCTCTACGTGGTCAGCGGCTCCGGCCGCGTGGACCCGGCCCATCCCGCGCTCGCGGAGGGCGCGCTCCTCAAGGGCAAGCTGCGCCCCTCCGAGATCGTCGCCGCGGTGAAGGCGGACGGCCCGCGCCGGATCGTCTGCGAAGGCGGCCCCGGCCTCTTCGCCGAGCTCGTGTCCGCCCATCAGGTCGACGAGCTGTTCTTGACGGTGTCGCCCCGGATGTTCGGCCGCTGGGCCGACGACGGCTGCAAGAGCCTGACCGCGGGTCGCGATCTGGGCGGTGCACCCCTGACCCTGCGGTCGGCCCGCCGCAACGGCTCGCACCTGTTCCTGCGCTACTCCCTGAAGCCCTGAACCCCAAACCTAAACCTAAACCTAAACCCGTTCCCCCAACCCCCCTCAATGCTTGTGCCGGTGATGCGCGTCGGAGACGTGCGGGTGCTCGTGCGTCATCTCCTCATGCCGATGCAGGTGCGAATGAGGCTCCACCACGATGTCCTCGTGCGCATGCCGGTGGTGCTCATCGTGGACGTGCGCGTGCTCGTGCTCGATGGGCTGATGCGTATGCCTGTGGGCGTGGCGCGCACGCAGCAGCGCCAGCACGCCTGCCGCCATCAAGGCGGCGGCTACTGCGTCTCGCAGCTCCGGGCGGTCGCCGAGCAGGGGGATCGAGAGGAGCGCTCCCGCGAAGGGGGCCGCCGCGAAGAGCACCGCCTGCCGGGCCGCGCCGAGAGCGCGCTGCGCCCGCAGATAGAGGAGCAGGCTGACCCCATAGCTCGCCGCTCCCAGCAAGAGCGCCCCCGCCACGACGGCGGCCCCGGGGGGCCGCTGGCCGGCGGCGAGCGCGAGGGCGAAGTTGACCGCGCCGGCGCAGAGCGCCTTGACGCGCAGCACCTGCACCGGGTCCTTCAGCGCGAGCCGGGCGCTCAGGTTGTTGTCGAACGCCCAGCAGGCGCAGGCGAGCGCGATCGCGGCGGCGCCTGCGGCGGATGCCTCCAGCGCTCCCCGCGCTCCGAGGAGCGCGCCGCCCGCCACCACCAGCGCGGCGGCGAGAAGCTCGCGGCGCGAGAGGTGCTCTCCGAAGAGCAGCACCGCGAGCAGCATGGTGAAGGGCGCCTCGAGGTTCAGGAGCAGCGATCCTGCAAGTCCGCTCACCCGCGACAGCCCCCAGAGGAGGAGCACCGGCCCGAGCGCCGCTCCGGAGAGCACAGAGCCCAGGAGCGCCGGCGCGTCGGCTCGGGTGAGCGGCGCCTCCGCCCGGCCGCGGCGCACGAGCAGGAACGCCGCCCCCGCCCCCAGGTAGAGGAGCGACGCGAGGAGCAGCGGCGGCGCCCGCGGCAAGAGCAGCTTGGACGCCGGCGCTCCCAGGCCGAAGAGCAGCGCCGAAGAGAGCCCCAGCGCCGCGCCCCGTGCCCGGGCATCGGGAGTCATGCGTCCATCCTACGCCGCGGACGGCATCCGCTTGTGCCGCGGCGGCGACAGGGCGGCCAGATCGAGCAGGTCCGCCATGACCGCCTGCGCGGTGGGCCAGCGGCCGGCGCCGGCGCCGCGCAGGAGCAAGCCGTCCACCAGAAGCCGGTTTTCCGGCCCGGCGCAATCCGCCAGCGGATGCGAGAGCGGCAGCTCGCAGGGTGCCACCTCGGCTCGCTCCCTCGTGCAGCTCGCCAGGAGGCGAATGGCGTTGCCGCGCGCCTTCGCCGCCCGGACGAGCCGCGGCGAGATTCCCCCGATGCCGACCTTCCGTGCCAGCGGCGGCGCGTGGCCGAACGCGGCGCGCGCCAGGACCACCAGCTTCTGGGCGGCGTCGGTGCCGTCGAGATCGAGGGTGGGGTCCTGTTCGGCGTAGCCGGCCCGCTGCGCCGCTTCCACCGCCTCGCGGAAGGGCACTCCGCGCCCCAGCTCGTCGAGCACGAAGTTGCAGGTGCCGTTGAGCACGCCCGAGAGCGACTGCGCCGAGCCTTCGAGGCGCCGCACCGTCTCCAGCGCCGGCATGGCGCCGCCCACGCTCGCGGAGTAGAGCAGGTGCACGCCGTGCGCGCGGGCCAGCGCCTCCAGCCTGGGCCCGTGCAGCGCCATCACCGCCTTGTTGGCGGTGACCACGTGCCGGCCGCGCTTGAGCGACGCGTCGATGACGTGCGCCGCGAGGCTGGTGCCGCCGATCAGCTCCACCACCGCATCGCAGGGCTTGTGCAGCACGCGCCAGCAGCGGTCGTCGGTGGCGATCTCGTGCCGCCCGGGATTGCGCACCGCCACTCCGGTCACGCTGAAGTGCGCGGGAAGCTCGAGCATGCGGCGGTAGACGCCGCCGCCGACCGTGCCGTGGCCGAGGAGCGCCACGCGCAGCGGCCGCGCAGGCACGGGGAGCGAAGGCAGCGGCGCGCCCGGGGCGAATTCCACCGATGCGGCGATGCCCGCCTCGCGCAGCGCGGGCTGCAGCTCGTATGGAGCGCAGGCGCGCTCGCCGCGCCGGAGCGCCGCGTAGACCGCGTGCAGGGCAGGGGCGAGGTTCGCGCTCATGCTGCCTCCAGCGCCTGCGAGAGGTCCGCGATGAGATCGCCTGCCGCCTCCAGCCCCACCGAGAGGCGCACCAGGTCGTCGAAGATGCCGATGGCCTCGCGCTCGCCGGAGGTCAGCTCGAAGTAGGACATGTACGCCGGCTGCTCGATCAGCGTCTCGGTGGCGCCGAGCGAGGGCGCGATGGTGGCGAGCTTGCAGGCGTCGACGACGCGCGAGGTGGCCTTCGCGTCGCCGCGGACGCGGAAGCTCACCACCCCGCCGAAGCCGCTCATCTGCTGCAGCGCGATGGCGTGGTCGGGATGGCTGGGCAGCCCGGGGTAGAACACGCGCTGGACGCGCGGGTGCTTCTCCAGCCAGGAGGCGATGCGCAGCGCCGTCTGGTTCTGCCGCTCCACCCGCAGGGGCAGGGTCTTGAGGCCGCGGATGAGCAGGAACGCGCTCTGCGCGTCGAGGACGCCGCCGAGCACGCCGCGCAGGTCCTTGATCGCCTGCACCAGACCCTGCCGCCCGCAGACGGCGCCGGCGAGCAGGTCGTTGTGCCCGCCCAGGTACTTGGTGGCCGAGTGGATCACGAGGTCCGCGCCGCGCTCCAGCGGGCGCTGGTTCACCGGGGTGGCGAAGGTGCCGTCGATGATCAGGTTCGACCCGGGACAGGCGTCGCGGGCGCGGGCGAAGACCGAGAGGTCGGCGACGCGCAGGTACGGGTTGGTCGGCGACTCGGCGAGGATCACCTTGGTGTGCCCCGGGCGCAGCGCCGCGTGGAGCGCCTTCTCGTCGCCCGGCTCCACGAGCGTGGACTCGACGCCCATGCGCGAGAGGAAGCGGGTGACGAACTGCCGCGTGCGGCGGTAGCAGTCCCGGGTGAGCACCACGTGATCGCCCGTCTTCACCAGCTCGAGCAGCGCGGTGGTGGCGGCCGCCATCCCGCTGCCGAAGAGGGCCGCGTCGTCCGCGCCTTCCAGCGCCGCCAGCTTCCGCTCCGCCGCGCGGACGGTGGGGTTTCCGTAGCGCCCGTACTCCTCGCGCTCGAGGTCGCCGTTGAAGTAGCGCTCGATCTGCGCCGTGTTCTCGAAGGCGTACGTCGCCGAGACGACGATGGGGGTGGTGATGGAGTCGTGCGCCTTCTGGCGCGGCTCGCCGCCGTGGACGGCGAGGGTTCCGAGATCTTCCGAGCGGATGCTGGCCACGTGGGCCACCTTTCCGCCCACCGCCACGGCCACGAGCCCGCTTGCGCGGAGTCCCAGCAGCTTAGAGTGAAAATTTGTAAGGCGCGTCACTCAAGGTGGGCAAAATTCCGCGCCGTCCGGGTGCGCCGGACGCGCAAGACATAACGCCTTCAGCGCCGGGTTGTCAAAGCGGGCGGCCGGGGAACTGGAGCGTGCGCCACATGTGCGCGACGGGGCTGCCGTCGTAGCCCAGGCCTTCCTTCGGCTGCCGGAAGTGGCGGCCGACGATGTCCACGAACGGCTCCAGCGAAGCCGGAGCCTGGCGATCGAAGCTGTAGTCGTCGTTCAGCGTGATCAGGCGCGCCTCCATGTACCAGCGGTGCTTGCGCGCCTCCTGGTAGGCGGCTTCCAGGTACGGCTCGGGGACGTAGTCCGGCCCGAACAGGCTGCGATACGAGGCGGGATACTCGTAGCCCACCGACTCGTCCGGATAGAAGCGCAGCGCCTGGTGATGGCGGATGGCCCACGACACCTTCTCGGAGACGTAGGGCTCCACCAGCTGCGCTCCCCACCAGCCGTGGTCGGGCGCGAGCAGCGCAAGGCCGACGTCGTGGAGGAGGCAGGCGAGCACCGTCTCCTCGGAGGCGCCGCCCTTCAGCGCGCGGGTGGCGCTCTGGATCATGTGCGGCGCCGGCGCGAAGGGGAGCGACCGCTTCATGCTGAAGCGCAGCCGGAAGAAGTCGAGGAGCGAAGGCTTTTCGGGCAGCGGCTCCGGCGTCTCTTTGGGGATGACCAGGAGATCCATCAGGGACTCGGCGCCATGAAGACCAGCACGGCCGCGCGCGCGGACGAGCGGTTCTCGATCCCGTGCTCGTCGCCGGCGGGCACCAGCACCACGTCGCCCGGCTTCAATGGCTGCTCCTCGCCCGCGATCCGCGCCACCACGCTGCCTTCCAGCACGGCGTAGACCTTGTCGTTGCCCGGGTGGGCGTGCTGCTTCTGCGACTGCCCCGGCTCCAGGCAGTAGACGTCGAGGAAGAACCTCTCCGTCTGGAAGAGGTTCAGCTTCTGCATCTTCGCGGCGTCGAAGCGCCGCTCCGAGAGCGAGGCCATTTTCATGGGCGAGGCTCCAGCGGCTCGATGCCGGCGGCGTGGAAGAGGGCCATGTCCTGTTCATACTCCGGGTTGCCGGTGGTGAGCAGCTTCTCGCCGAAGAAGACGCTGTTGGCGCCCGCCATCATGCAGAGGAGCTGCGCCTCCTCGCTCATCTGCTGCCGCCCCGCGGAGAGGCGGACCATGCTCGCGGGCATGAGGATGCGCGCGGTGGCGATCATCCGGACCATCTCGATGGTGCTGGCGGGCGGCTGCTCGAAGAGCGGCGTTCCCTGTACGCGCACCAGCATGTTGATGGGCACCGATTCGGGGTGCGGGTCCTGCGCCGCCAGGGTCCGGAGCAATTCGCAGCGGTCGGCCACCGACTCGCCCATGCCGATGATGCCGCCGCAGCAGACGCCGATGCCCGCCTCGCGCACGTGCCGCAGCGTGCGCAGCCGGTCGCCGTACTCGCGGGTGGTGACGATGTCTCCGTACTTCTCGCGGCTGGTGTCGAGGTTGTGGTTGTAGGCGTCGAGGCCCGCCTGCTTGAGCCGCCTCGCCTGCTCCGCGGTGAGCATGCCCAGCGTGCAGCACGCCTCCATGCCCAGCTCCTTCACGCCGCGAACCATCTCCAGCACGCGGTCGAACTGCGGGCCGTCCTTGACCTCGCGCCAGGCGGCGCCCATGCAGAAGCGGGTGGCGCCGGCCTCGCGCGCCTTGCGCGCGGCGGAGAGCACTTCCGCGGTGGAGAGGAGCGGCTCGGCTGCGACGCCCGTCTGGTAGCGCGCCGCCTGGGGGCAGTAGGCGCAGTCCTCCGGGCAGCCGCCGGTCTTCACCGAGAGCAGCGAGCAGAGCTGCACCTTGTTGTCGCCGAAGTGCGCGCGGTGCTCGGTCTGGGCGCGGTAGAGGAGGTCGAGGAGCGGCAGGTCGTGCAGGGCGCGGACCTCCGCCGCGCTC
>DATDMU010000399.1:0-4878 GCA_036518615.1 Myxococcales bacterium | reverse complement strand
TCCCGCGGGAGAGCGCCCATACCGACGCGGCGACGCACAGGTTGATGGCGCCCGCGGTGCGCACGGTGCCGGGAAGGCCCACCGCGCCCACCAGCCAGAAGCCGCTGGCGAGCACGCCGGCCGCCGCGCCCAGGCTGTTGGTGAAGTAGAGCAGCGCGACCGAGCGGCCCGGCCGGTCGGGAAACCGCCGCACGAGGCCCGCGGTCATCAGCGGGAAGGTCATCCCGAGGAGCACGCACTGGGGAAGGATGAGCGCGGAGGCGAGCGACCACTTGAAGGCGGCGAAGCGCAGGAGCGAGGATTGGTACGCCCAGGCGATGCCGGCGACGAAGACTTCGTGGAACACCAGGGCGAGCGCGCCGATGGCTGCCTCGGTCAGGGCGTACGCCGCGAGCAGGTTGCGCACGCGCGAGCCGCGGCGCGCCGCGAGCCAGGAGCCGATGGCCATGCCGCCCATGAAGATGGCGAGGACCAGCGTCTGGGCGTAGGCGGCGTGGCCGAGGAAGAGCTTGAGGTAGTGCGTCCAGATCGACTCGTAGATGAGCCCGGCGAAGCCCGAGGCGGCGAAGAGCGCGATCAGCGCGGGCCGGCGAACGCTCTGCATGGAACGCGAACGCTAGCAGAGGCCCGCCGCCGTGCCGAAGAGGGAAATGCGCTGTACAGTCGCTCCGGGAGCCGTGGCGGAACTGGCAGACGCAGCAGACTTAAAATCTGCGGCCGCGGAAGCGGCGTCCGGGTTCGATTCCCGGCGGCTCCATCCGCTCTAGTCGTACACCGCCTGGTACATGCTGCCCTTCACATGGGCGAACAGGTCGTGCGGGCGCGGCTTGCCGGCGAGCTCGTGGGCGTAGGCCACCTCCGCCACCGCGGTGGCGATGTGCGCGGAGACTTCCCGGATCCGCGAGAGCGCCGGGTAGATGCGGCCGGCGGCCAGCTCCTCCTCCGTCACCAGCGAGGCGAGCCGGCGGGCGGCGGCGGAGAACATCTCGTCGGTCATGCGCCGCGCTCCGGAGACGAGCGCTCCCATCCCCACGCCGGGGAAGATGTACGAGTTGTTCGCCTGCCCGGTCACGAAGACCCGCCCGCGATACGACACCGGCGGGAAGGGGCTGCCGCTCGCGAAGATGGCGCGGCCTTCCGTCCAGGCGTACGCCTCTTCCGCGGTGCACTCCGACTGCGAGGTGGGATTGGAGAGCGCGAACACCACCGGCCGCTGGCGCTGGGCCGCGAGCGTGGTCAGCGCCTCGCGGGTGAAGGTCCCGCCCTGGCCGGACGCGCCGATGAGGATGGTGGGCCGCAGATCGCGCAGCGCCTCGATGAACGTCGCCTGCTCGTGCGCGTGCGCGTAGGGGAGCTTGTGCGGCGGCAGGCCGAGGCGGGCGGCGACGACGAGGCCCTTCGAGTCCACCAGCCAGCAGTGGCGGCGCGCTTCCGCCTCCGTCATTCCCTCCGCGGCCATGGCGCTGGAGATCAGGTCGCAGATGCCGGTGGCGGCTTCTCCCGCGCCGAGGCAGACGATGACCTGGTCGCGCAGCCGCTCGCCGGTGACCCGCAGCGCGGAGTAGATGCCGGACAGGACCACCGCCGCGGTCCCCTGGATGTCGTCGTTGAAGCAGCAGACGCGATCGCGGAAGCGCTGCAGGATGCGGAAGGCGTTGACGTTGGCGAAATCCTCGAACTGGATGAGCACGCCGGGGAAGACCTCGTTGGCGGCGGTGACGAGCTCCTCGACGAGCGCGTCGAACTCCGCGCCGCGCAGCCGCTTCTGCCGCAGCCCGAGGTAGAGCGGGTCGCGCAGGAGCTGCTCGTTGTCCGTGCCCACGTCGAGCATGAGCGGCAGCGTGCGCGAAGGAGCCACGCCGGCGCAGGCGGTGTAGAGCGAGAGCTTGCCGACCGGGATGCCCATGCCGTTCGCGCCCAGATCGCCGAGGCCGAGGATGCGCTCGCCGTCGGTGAGGACGATGACGCCCACCTCGCGGACCGGCCAGTTGCGCAGCACCTCCGCCATCCTTCCCTTGTCCTCGGCGCTGATGAACATGCCGCGCGGCCGCTGGAAGACCTGCCCGTACTCCTGGCAGGCGCGACCCACGGTGGGCGTGTACACGAGCGGCATCACCTCCTCGGGCGAGTCCATCAACAGCCGGAAGAAGAGCGTCTCGTTGCGGTCGTGCAGCGCGTTGAGGAAGACGTTCTTCAAGAGATCGTCGGGCTGACGCGCGAGGTTGATGCGCACGCGGACGAGCTGGTCCTCGATGGTGTTCACCCGCGGCGGGAGCAGCCCGCGCAACCCATGGCGATCGCGCTCCGCGTCGGTGAAGGCGGTGCCGCGGTTGAGGACCGGATCCTGGAGCAGGTTGAATCCCCTCGGTTGCGTCTGGGTCGTCATGCGCGCGGGTCAAGCAAGCGGCGTTCCGCGCGGTGCAAAGCACGCCCCCAAACCCACATCGCGCAGGATTTGCGCGTCGATGCAGGAGCGCGCAGCTTCCGCGCCATTCTGGACTCCGCCGGCCGGTGATCCGGCGAGGCACATGGTTTGCTCAGGGGTCGGGAATGCCCCGTAGCAATTTCGCTCCCCCGAGCGCCGATCTCCTTTCGAGGATGCCATGAAGAAGCTGATCCACTCGCTCGCATCGCTGAAGCTCGCGGTCGGGCTGCTCATCGCCCTGCTCGTCGGTCTCGCCTGCGGAACCATCGTCGAGTCGAGCTCCGGCGCCGAGCAGGCCGGCCGCATGGTCTACTACTCGTGGTGGTTCCTGGTGCTGCAGGGAGTCTTCGCCGCCAACGTGATCGCCGCCATCGCGAAGTACTACCCGTGGGGCAAGAACCGGGTGGGTTTCCTCACCACACACTCGGCGATGATCGTCATCCTCGTCGGCGCCGCCGCGACCTTCTTCTTCAAGCAGGAGGCGCAGCTCGAGATCTGGGAAGGCCAGACCAACACGCAGCTTCCCTTCGCGGTCAAGCTCAAGAAGTTCACCGTCGCGCGCTACCCGGGCACGCAGATGCCTTCCAACTTCCGCAGCGACGTGGAGATCGACGGCAAGCCCGCGGCGGTGTGGATGAACCATCCGCTCGAGCACGGCGGCTGGCGCCTCTTCCAGTCCAGCTACCGCCTCGAGCAGGGCCGCAGCGCCACCGTGCTCTCGGCATCGAAGGATCCGGGCCAGGCCATCGTCTTCTTCGGCTACGGCATGCTCGTCGCCGGCATGTGCACCGTGCTCTTCACCCGCATCTCGGCAGTGCGGGCGCGCGACCAGCGCGTCAAGACCCCGCCCCGCGGCGTGAAGAAGGCCGCCGCCATCGCCGCGATGGTTGCGTTCGGCGTCATGCTGCCGGCGCGCGCCGCGGACTTGAGCGAGGCGCGGAGCCAGCCGGTGCTGCACGACGGGCGGGTGATGCCGCTCGACACCCTGGCGCGCGAGGCGGTCTGGAACGTCACCGGCCTTCACTCCTGGGACGGGCACGACCCGATGGAGTCGATCACTTTCTGGGGCGCGGAGCCGGAGGTCGCGGCCGACACGCCGCTGGTGAAGATCTCCTCCGATCTCGCCGCCGTGGCGCACCTGCCGCCCGGCACCACCCACGCCTCCTTCGCCCAGCTGGTCAACGACAAGGCGGTGATGGCGCTCCTCGACCAGGCGCGCGAGCAGGAGGGACCCAAGCAGGGCGTGCTCGCCTCCGCCTCCAAGCTCGAGCAGCGGCTGGTGTGGATGCAGGGTTTCTTGAACCGTCAGAGCATCGTCAAGGCAGACGCGCCGCGGGCCGCCATGGACCGCGAGATCCTCTACAACGCCGTGCGGCCCACGCGCATCGCCTGGATCGTGCTCTCGCTCGCGCTCCTGCTCTCGGTGCTCGGCCGCCCGAAGCTCTCCTTCGCGGGGCTGCTGATCGGCTTTGCCGCCATGACCTGGGGCATCGTCATGCGCTGGATCATCGCCGGGCGCATCCCGGCGGCGAACATGTACGAGTCATTGCTCTTCCTCGCCTGGGGCGTGGGCCTCTTCGCGGTGGTGGCGATGCCGGTCCTGCGCAACCGGCTCGTGGTCCTCAACGCCACGGTGATGTCGGCGTTGACCATGGCGCTCACCGACCTCCTGCCCATCGACGGCTTCATCCACCCGGTGCCGCCGGTGCTCTCGGGAACGCCGTGGCTCGCCATCCACGTGCCCATCATCATGGTGAGCTACTCGGTGCTGGCGCTCGGCGTGGTGATCGCGCACATGCACGTGGGCCTCACCATCTTCCGGCCGCAGAAGCGCGCGCTGATCGAGAAGACCAGCGACCTGCTCTACTGGTACATCCACGTCGGCGGCATCCTGCTCATCACCGGCATCCTCACCGGCTCCATCTGGGCGGCCTCCTCGTGGGGCCGCTACTGGGGATGGGATCCCAAGGAAGTCTGGTCGCTGGTCGCCTTCCTCGCCTACATGGCCATCCTCCACGCGCGCTGGGACAAGCAGTTGGGCAGCTTCGGCGTGGCGGCGATGAGCATCGTGGCCTTCCAGACCATCCTGATGACGTACCTGGGCGTGAACTTCGTGCTCACCACCGGCCTGCACAGCTACGGCATGGGCGATTCGCCGGTGGTCACCTGGATGGCCATCGTCGCGCTGGCCGAGGCCGCCTTCCTGGTCTGGGGCATGAGCGCGAACAAGCGCCAGCTCGCCGCGACCGCCTGAAGCCCGCAGGTCCTGCGCCGGGGAGCCCGCCACGGGGGCTCGGCTCCCCGGCGCAGGGTTTGCGCAACCCGGGTGCTCCCGCTCCAGGAAGTGCGCGGAGCGCCTCCCCTCGATTCCGCCGCATCTTCCCTGCGTCAATTCGCGACGGGTACTGGCACGGACCCTGCTACAAAGCGCTGCAACCCCGGAGGCTCGAATC
>DATDMU010000398.1:0-2089 GCA_036518615.1 Myxococcales bacterium | reverse complement strand
CGGCAAGGTCAGCTTCCGGGGCAAGGACATCACCGGCATGCCCTCCTACCGCCGCGCGCGGCTCGGCATCGGCTATGCGCCGGAGGACAGCGGGCTGTTCCCCGACCTGACGGTGGCGGAGAACTTCCAGATCTGCCGCTGGCTGGCGGAGACGTCCGGGCGCGCCGCGCAGGCGGCCGGAATGGACGAGCGCGTCCAGG
This sequence comes from Myxococcales bacterium, assembly GCA_036518615.1. Taxonomy (GTDB): domain Bacteria; phylum Myxococcota; class Myxococcia; order Myxococcales; family 40CM-4-68-19; genus 40CM-4-68-19. Next base: position 1,889 of record DATDMU010000398.1, on the reverse strand, counting down.
CCATCTTTCCCGAGGTGAAGGCGCTTGCCGGGCGGCGCGGCCTCTACCTGAGCGGCGGGCAGAAGAAGATGGTGGCCATCGCGCGGGCGATGATGCTCGCTCCTTCCATCCTGCTGCTCGACGAGCCCTTCGAAGGGCTCGCGCCGGTGGTGGTGACGCGGCTGATCGACGCGGTGCGGAAGATCCAGGAGATGAAGATCTCCGTGCTGATCGCCGAGTCGAACCTCGCCAACGCGACGCGGGTCGCCGACCGGCTCTATGCCATCGATCGGGGCGAGATCATCTATCATGGCGATCCTGCCAGGGTGACCGAGAACCAGGACGTGATGAACACCATCCGCGGATAGCACCATGAAGCGCATCGCCGGGCGGCCCCTGCTCTGGTTCGCATCGCTCTTCGCGCTGCTGGCCGCGTACACCATCCTGGCGGGCCGGCTGGCGCGGCCCGATCTGTTGCCGCCCTCGCGGGACATCGCCGAGACTCTCGCGACGCTGGTCGCCGGACCTGCGCCCCGGGCCGCGCCGGCGATGCCGGTGGAAGGGCACGAGGGGCACCACCACCATCGCTCCAGCGAGCAGGTGGACACCCTGCTGCAGCAGGGCGTGACGCTGCAGCGATCGCTCGCCGTCAGCACCGGCCGCGTCCTCTTCGGCCTCGGCGTCGGACTGCCTCTGGGCATCCTGGCCGGCCTCTTGATGGGCTGGAGCCGGCGCGCCGACGACTACCTGCACCCGCTCTTCGTGCTGGTCCGTTCCATCCCGCCGCTCGCGCTCATCACCTACATCATGCTCTGGCTCGGCCACAGCGAGGCGCACCGGCTCATCCCCATCGTCTACGCGGTCGCGACCACGGTGGTGATCCCCACCTACCACGGGGTGCGCGACGTGGCGGCGCGCTACGTGGTGGCGGCGCAATCGCTGGGGGCGCGCGGCTGGCTCCTGCTCTCCAGGGTGCTCCTGCCCGCGGCAGGTCCGGCGGTGCTCGGCAGCCTCCGCTACGCGGTGGCCATCGCCTGGATGACCGCGGTCGGCGCCGAGATGCTGATGGCCGACGACGGCATGGGCAACTTCCTGGTGGGCGGCGGCATGTGGGCCTCGCGGCTGCAGATGCGCTCCGACCCGGCGGTCATCATGGTGGGCATCGTCGCGCTGGGCGCGATGGGCTGGGCCATGGACGCGGCGGCGCAACTCGCCGCGGCGCGCATGACGCGGTGGGTGCGCTGATGCGCAAGCGCGTGCGGCGGGCGATCCTCGGCGTCCTGGCTGCGGTTGCCCTCTACGGCGTCGCCGCGGAGATCGGGCGCGGCCGGCTCCCCGATCGCATCTGGATGGGCTCGCACTACGTCGAGAACGTGCAGCTCCTGCCCACCTTCGGCCAGCTCGCCGAGGAGGGCAGCTTCCTCCTCGAATCGGGAATCCTGCCCGAGAGCGTCGCCGTGACCACGAGGCGGGTGCTGGCAGGGCTCCTCCTGGGTTGCATCGCGGGGATCCTGCTCGGCCTCGCCACCGGGCGCGCGGCGCTCGTCGAGTCGGTCGCCGATCCCTGGGTGACCTTCTTCCGCTTCACCCCCGCGCTCGCGCTCCTGCCGCTGTACGTGGTCTGGTTCGGCTACGGCGAGACCTCCAAGGTGCTCCTCATCGCCAGCAGCGTGGCGGTGGTGACGCTGCTCGGGGCGCACCATGGAGTGCGCGCCGTGCCCCGGGCGTACCTCGACGCGGCCGCCTCCCTCGGCGCGAGCCGCCGGCTGGCCTTTCGCAAGATCGTCCTGCCGCTCGCCTTTCCCGCCATCTTCGCCAGCGTGCGCATCGCCGTGTCGCTGGCCTGGGTCACCACCGTGGTCGCCGAGCTGATCGACGCGCGCATGCCCAGCCTCGGCTACCTGCTCGCG
>DATDMU010000397.1:0-8818 GCA_036518615.1 Myxococcales bacterium | reverse complement strand
TGCAGTCCACCTTGACCTCGACGGCCGCGAACGGGGCGGTGAGCATCGTCTCCGGGATCCGGCACGGGGCGCGGCTGCCGACCGTCCCCAAGTTCAAGTTCGCGGCTGCGGCCACCTTCCAGTGGGAGGTCCGGACGGGATTCCTCGCCTATGTCACGGCGGTGAACCAGTTCGTCGGCTCCCGCTACACGCAGGTGGGCGACGAGGACCTGGGTGCGCTCAACATTCCGGCGTTCGGGTCTACGACGCCCGGGGCTCCCACCGCGACCGTCTTCACGTACAACCCGAAGCTGCCGGCCTACGACATCGTGAACGCGCGGATCGGCGTCAAGCAGGAGAAGTGGGACTTCTCGCTGTACGCCAACAACCTCACGGACGAGCGCGCGTTGCTGGCATTGGACCAGGAACGCGGAACGAGGGCGCGGATCGGTTATCTGACGAACCAGCCGCGCACGTTCGGGACGTCGCTGCGGGTGAATTTCTAAGCAGACGTTCGGGCGCTGGTGCACCCCAGACTGGTCGGACTGTCTCATTCCGCGCCGCGAGCGGCGCGGTGTGGCCCTGCGTAGCCCTCGATGGGACTGCTACCTGTCCAAACCTGTCCAACGCAGGAACGCCGGCGACAGTGGTCTTCAGGTATCTTCGGGGCGTGGCGACCGACGAGAAGATGGCACCGCTCATGGATTACTTGCGACGCCTTCCAGGCGTCTCCGTTCTTTCCGCAGGCACGTTCGAATCAGACGGGCGTTGGTGGGTGAAATTCGGCATCGATATCCACCACCGCCTCGCGTGGCGCGTCGTTCAAGAACTCGGTCACGTGCTCAACTATCTGTCGGTGAAAGACCGTCTGCCGACGGTGTTCATGCCGGTATCGCCGCCTCCCTACATGAACGGCGGACCTGAGGATTTTCTCGCTTGGGTTGTCGAGTCCCGCGCCGCGGATGTCGATCCGAAGTTGATCGCCGAATGGCTTGAAGGGCGCCTTCCGCGTCCGGTGGAATCCACCAAAGAATGGGATCTGGACTGAACGCGGGCACGAACCGATTCCGAGCCCGGTTCACGCAAGACTGGTCGGACTGTCCCATTCCGCGCCGCGAGCGGCGCGGTGTGGTGGTGGAGGCGGCGGGAATCGAACCCGCGTCCGAAAGCACTCCCCTTTTTGGCAGCTACATGCTTGTCCCGCGATTTGTCGTCATCCGGCGGGACGAGCACGGGCCCCCTGCCCGCCGGACCATCTCCGAATGGATCTCGCCTTCCGCCGTCGGAGCGCCACGGAAGGCCAGCCCACTTTTTTGACGGGACTTGCCGGCGCCATGGGCTGGGCTCCGGGGTCCCGCGTGCTAGCCGGTTTTAGGCGGCGAGCGCGAGCTCAACGTTGTCGTTGGCGTTTGTGTCGTTGCCCGTTTTTTGAAGAGGTCCGGACGTCCCCTGCATGCGCCGAAAGGCTCGTTGCCCTCGTCGAAACCGGTGCGCCCCCATGACGAACCGTGGGCACAACATAACCGGGCGGGACGCCGCGTCAAGCAGGGAGCGCCTACACGGGCGCACGGCTGCACGCCCGCCCTCACATCGAAAGGACGCCGGGCTGCCTGCTAGCATGCCATCCATGCCTTCGCTGAAAGCGCTGCTCGTGCACTGGTCCGTGGCCGGGTACGACTGGTACCTGGCCAACCGGACTCCGTTCGAGCTCCTGGGCCTCTTCCTGGCCGTGCTCGGCACCTTCTTCGCCGTGCTCTCCATCCGCGACGGCCGCAACCTCACCCGCGACCTGCGCGCGGTCTTCGATCACCTGACCACCAAGGAGATCGGCTCGTTCCCCAATTACATGACCGAGGTGGATCGCATCATCTCGGAAGCGCGCGAGTCCGTCTTCGTGGCCACCGATTTCCCCGGCCACGGCGCCTGGGGCGACCGCGGGCGCTACGGCGCCTACGTGAAGGCGCTGGAGAATCGCAAGGCGGAGCGCGTGCGCCGCGGCCACCCGCTCAGCATCCAGGTGCTCTGCCTCGACGCGGAGTCGCGCGACAAGGCGCTCTCCGACCGCTTCCCCGAATCGCGCTGGAAGGAATACGTGAAGAAGGGCGGCTTCTCGCGCAGCCGCCGCCTCTACGAAGAGCTGGAGAACTGCTCGGTCCCCGAGCAGCGCGCGCAGTTTCTTCAAGAGATGTCCGCGCGCCAGCACCGGGCGCTGGAGGCGGACCTGCGCTTCGCCAACCGCTGGGAGTACCGCGGGCTCATGCCCATGTACCTGTGGATCGTGGACGGCGAGAAGGCGGTGTTCGCCATTCCCAGCTTCGGCGACCAGCTCACCGAGTACGCCTTCTATACGGAGGAAGCGGGCCTGGTGCAGGCGCTCATGTCGGTCTGGGCGCGCTACCTCGAGCAGGCGCGGCAGGTCAGCTCGCAGCCCGTGCTGGTGAAGTCCGGCTGACCAGCGCCTCGCTCTCTTCCCAGAGCCTGCGCGCAGCGGCCTCGTCGAGCGCCGCGGCCGGCGGCTTTCGCTCGCGGCTGCGCACGAAGTACTTGCCGCTGACGCCTTCCAGCGAAGGCTCCGAGGCGGCCCAGATCTGCGTGCGCGCGCCCTTCTCTTCGCTGATGAGGAACGGCCGCGCGAGCCGCGTGAGCGTGCCGTACCAGCCCGCGCCCTGCATGCCGAAGCCGCTGGCGATGGCGCCGGGGTGCAGCGCGTTGGAGGTGACGCCGCTGCCCGCGAGCCTGTGGGAGAGCTCGAAGGCGAAGAGCAGGTTCATCAGCTTGGTGTTGCAGTACTGGCGCACGCCCACGTAGCGCCCCTGCATCTGCAGATCGGCGAAGTCCACCCTGCCCGCGCGCGATGCCTCCGAGGAGACGCTGACCACGCGCGAAGGCGCGCTCGCGCGGAGCCGATCGAGCAGCGCGGTGGTGAGCGCGAAATAGCCCATGTGGTTCAGGGCAAAGGTGCGCTCCAGCCCCTCCGCCGTGAGCGAGCGCGCCCCGAAGAGCGCGCCGGCGTTGTTCACCAATACGTGCAGCGCCCCGAAGCGTTCCGCGAACTCCGCCGCCGCCTGCCGCGCCTCGGAGATCAGCTCCAGATTCGCCTGGATGGTCTCGGCGCCGAAGTCCCGGCGCACCGCTTCCAGCCTGCCCGCGTCGCGTCCCACCACCACCACCCGTGCGCCCATGCGCGAAAGCTCCCGCGCGGTGATGCGCCCGATGCCCGACGTCCCGCCCGTGACCAGCACCGTCTTTCCCTTCATCGCCGCCTCTTCAGCGCCTGCGCTTCGCGCGATCCATCTCGCGCTTCGCCTCGCGCTCCGCGATGTCGTCGCGCTTGTCCACGCCGGTCTTCCCTTTGCAGACGCCCAACTCCACCTTCACGCGGCCGTCCTTGAAATACAGGCTCAGGGGAATGAGCGAATAGCCCGCCTTCTGCTGCGCCTCCTGCAGCTTGTCGATCTCGCGCCGGTGCAGGAGGAGCTTGCGCGAGCGCTTGGGGTCGTGGTTCAGGAGCGGCCCCGCCGGCTTGTAGGGCGGAATCTGCGCATTGAACAGCCAGAGCTCGCCGCCCTTGGGAATGGCGTACGCATCCGAGAGCTGCGCGCTCGCGCCGCGCAGGCTCTTCACCTCGGTGCCGGTGAGCGCGATGCCGCACTCGAGCTTGCTCTCGACGTGGTAGTCGAAGCGGGCGCGGCGGTTGGTGGTGATGACCTTGACGTGCTCTGCGCTCATCCCTGCTCGCTCATCGCTCCGTTGTCGATGAGGCGCGTCTTACCGAGGAATGCGGCGAGGAACAAGCGCGAGGCGGCGTCGGCGGTCTGCGGGCGCTGGAGCTCGACGGGGTCGCGCAGCTCCGCGTAGTCGATGCGCACGCCGCCATCGGTCAACGTCCCGCGGGCAATCTCCTCCAGCCGCGCGGCGTCGCGCTCGCCGCTGCGGAAGGCATGGCGCGCGGCCGAGAGCGCCTTCCAGAGCGCCGTGGCCTGCCCGCGCTCCTCCTTGCTGAGGTAGGCGTTGCGCGAGGAGAGCGCGAGCCCGTCGCTCTCCCGCACGATGGGCCGGCCCACCACCTCGACGCCGAGGTTCAGGTCGGCGTTCATGCGGCGGATGACGGCGAGCTGCTGGTAGTCCTTCTCGCCGAAGAACGCCGCGTCGGCCCGGCTGAGCGCGAAGAGCTTGGCCACGACCGTGCACACTCCCCGGAAATGGCCCGGCCGCCGCTCGCCGCACAGCGGCGCTGCCAGAACGCCCGGCTCCACCCAGGTCTGGAAGCCGGGCGGATACAGCTCCTCCGGCGGAGGCGCGAACACGAAGGTGGCGCCCGACTCCTCGCACTTCTTCAGATCGCCTTGCAGGTCGCGCGGGTAGCGGGAGAGGTCCTCCGCCGGACCGAACTGCGAGGGATTGACGAAGATGGTCACCGCCACCGCCGGCGCCCGCTTCGCCGCGGCGCGGATGAGCGACTGGTGCCCGGCATGGAGAAAGCCCATGGTGGGCACCAGCGCAAGCTCGCCGTCGCGGCGCGCTTCCTGGCAGGCGCGCCGGAAGTCGTGCGCGGTCGCGACGACGTCGACGCTCACTTCACGCTCGAATAGAGCTGCAGCACCGGGGCCCCCTTCTCGCCCGAGAAGCTGTGCTCCTCCGCCGGAAAGGCGCCGTGCTTGACCTCGTCGTTGTAGCGGCGGACGGCGTCGCCGATCAGCACGCCCAGGTCGAGGTACTTCTTCACGAACCTGGGCGAGAAGTCGGGGTTCATCCCGAGCAGGTCGTAGATCACCAGCACCTGCCCGTCGCAGCCCGCTCCTGCGCCGATGCCGATGACGGGGATGCTCACGCTGCGGGCGATCTCCGCCGACAGCTCGGCCGGCATCATCTCCAGGATGATCGAGTAGCAGCCCGCGGCCTCCAGGGCCTTGGCGTCCTCGAGAAGCCGGGCCGCCTTCTCCTCGCTGCGGCCCTGCACCACGTAGCCGCCCAGCTTGTGCACCGACTGCGGCGTGAGGCCAATGTGGCCCATCACCGGCACGCCGGCGCGGACGATGCGCCGGATCACCTCGGCGTAATCGGCGCCGCCCTCCAGCTTGACGCTCTCCGCGCCGCCCTCGGCGGCGATGCGGACCGCGTTCTTCACCGCCTCGTCGGCGGAGCCCTGGTAGCTGCCGAAGGGCATGTCGCCCACGAGGTGCGCCCGGGTGACGCCGCGCCTCACCGCCGCGCAGTGGTAGACCATCTGGTCCATGGTCACGGGCAGCGTGCTGTCGTGGCCCTGGACCACCATGCCCAGGGAATCGCCCACCAGGAGCACGTCGGTGCCGGCGCGGTCGAGCAGGCGGGCGAAGGAGGCATCGTAGGCCGTGAGCATGGTGATCCGCTCGCCGGCCTGCTTCATCTTGCGCAGTGTGTTGATGGTGACCTTCTTCAAGGTTCACCTCCGTTTCACGTTGTGGACCCCTCGCCGGTGCTTGCTTTCCCTGGTGGCCCACCTCGTGAGAGGTTGAGCTCCGGACAGCCTGGCTCGAGGCAGATCTGTACCGCTGACGGAGAGGATAGCACCGGCGGGCGCAGACGCCAGGGGACGGCTCGTCACACCCCTGAAAACCTCTGTAAAATCAACGACTCAGGACGCGGGTTCCGAGCGGCTGGTAGTAGTGCGTGCCGTACTTGATGGAGCCGACGGCGCGGATCAGCTCGTCGAAATCCTCGTCGCTCTCCACGAAGTCGATGTCGCTGGTGTTGATGATCAGCAGCGGCGTCTCGTCGTAGCGGTGGAAGAAGTCGTTGTAGGTGCGCGACAGCTCGGCCAGGTACTCCGCGTCGAACTTTCGCTCGAAGTCGCGGCCGCGCTTCTTGATCCGCGCGAGCAGCACCTCGAGCCGCGCCTGCAGGTAGATGACGAGGTCGGGCTTCATCACCCGCGGCCCCAGGTGTTCGTAGACGCGCTCGTAGAGGGCAAGCTCGTTGGGATCCAACGTGATGCTGGCGAAGATGCGGTCCTTGGCGAAGAGATAGTCGCTGACCGTCACCTGCGAGAAGAGGTCCTGCTGGAAGAGCTCCTGCTGCTGCTTGAAGCGGCTGAGCAGGAAGAAGAGCTGGGTCTGGAAGGCGAACTTGCTCCTGTCCTGGTAGAAGCTGGCGAGGAAGGGATTCTCCTCCACCACCTCGAGAACGCTGCGCGCGCCGAATCGCTTCGAGAGGGCGCGCGTGAGCGTCGTCTTGCCGACGCCGATGGGCCCTTCGACGACGATGTAGCGGTGGCGCAGCTCCACGTTGACGAGCCAGATCAGCACAGAAGCGTCGCGGTTGCAGCATTGACATTTTACAGAAGATCGGGTTTGCGCGCGCGCGCTCCAGGACGCATCCTTCGGGACCCATGGGCACGCATCGAATCGACAATCCGTATACGGGCGACACCGTCGCCGAGCGCCGGTTCCTCGAAGGGCACGAGGTCGAGGGTCTGGTCACGCGCGCGTTCCGGGCGCACAAGGGCTGGGCCCGCAGCGCCCTGTCCGAGCGCATCGCGCTCTGCGAGCGCTTCTGCCAGCAGTTCGAGAAGGACGCCGAGCGCATCGCGCGGGAAGTGACGCAGCAGATGGGCAAGCCGCTCGGGCAGGCCCGGGGCGAGGTGAAGACGGCGCTGCAGCGCGCCCGCACCATGATGTCCCTCGCGCCCGAGGCGCTGCGCGACGAGCCGCTTCCGCCGGTGCCCGGCTTCACCCGCTTCATCCGCCACGAGCCGGTGGGCGTGGTGCTGGACATCAGCGCCTGGAACTATCCGCTGCTGATCACGGTGAACGTCGTGGTGCCTGCGGTGCTCGCGGGCAACGCCGTCATCGTCAAGCACGCCAACCGCACCGCGCTCTGCGGCGAGGCGTTCGCCCGCGCCTTCGCGGCTGCGGGTGCGCCGGAGAGCCTGGTGACCGCGGTGGACGCCACGCACGAGACCTGCGCGCGGATCATCGCGCGGCCGGAGGTCGGGTACGTGAGCTTCACCGGCTCGGTGCGGGGCGGGCACGAGGTCTACCGCGAAGGCGCGAAGCGCTTCATCGACGTCGGGCTGGAACTGGGCGGCAAGGACCCGGCCTACGTGGCGCCGGACGCGGACCTCGACTACGCCATCGCGAACGTGGTCGACGGCGCGTTCTACAACGCGGGGCAGAGCTGCTGCGGCATCGAGCGCGTGTACGTGCACGCGTCGGTGTACGACCGCTTCGTCGAGGGGGCGCTCGCGGAGGTGCGCAAGTACCGGCTGGGCGATCCGCTGGAGGGCGGAACCTCGATGGGGCCGATGGCGCAGCCGGACGCGCCGCAGAAGCTCGCCGCGCAGGTCGAGGAAGCGCGGGCGAAGGGCGGGCGCGTGCTCTGCGGCGGGCGGCCGGTGCACGACGCGTCGGGGCGCGGCCGCTTCTTCGACCCCGCCCTGGTGGCCGACGCGACGCACGCGATGACGGGGCTGATGGTGGAGGAGAGCTTCGGGCCCATCGTCGGCGTCCAGAAGGTGGCGGACGACGACGAGGCGGTGCGGCTGATGAACGACAGCCCCTACGGCCTGACCGCCTCGATCTGGACCCGCGACCAGGAGCGCGCCTTCCGCGTCGGCTCGCAGATCGAGACGGGCACCTTCTACATGAACCGGTGCGACTACCTGGACCCGATGCTGCCCTGGACGGGAGTGAAGGACACCGGCAAGGGAATGTCGCTCTCGCGCTACGGCTTCCTGCCGCTGACCCGGCGGAAGTCGTTCCATCTGCGAACGCAGACCTGAGGCGGGGCGGTTCGCCGCCGGGTTCGCAATCTGCGTCGTCAGCCTGCGAGCCGTGATGGCTCGCAGCGGGCGGCGCGCAACCATTCCGCTGCGCGCGCAGCGGCGACGCGGAGCAGCCAGCACCGCGCGTCGGCGACGACCGGAGGTGCGCGCTCGAGCCAGGCCAGCGAGCAGTACGGGTCGATCCCCGGGAGGACCGGACGACGGCTGCGCACTGCGTGCAGGCGAGAGTTCTCCAGCACGTAGCGGATCGCGTTGGCCGCCTGCCGTGGAGACCGGAGCAATTCCGCGTGGTAGCGGTCCGCAAAGACCGGGCCGCGCCGGCGCATCACCTTGTTGAGCGCGCGCGCCATGCGCACCTCCAGGCCCTTCATCGCCCGGCCCAGCGAGGCCGCATCCGGCGCCTCGACGATCATGTGGACGTGGTTGCCCTGCACCGAGAAGTGCACGAGCCGGAAACCGAAGCGCGCGCAGCCCGCAGCAAAGCTGCGCCTGAGCGCGCGAAAGCAACGATGGCTGCGCAGGTTCCACACTTCAGGCCGCAAGCGGACCGTGACGTGGAGCGCCCCATGACGAAATCGGCGCCTGCGCCGATGCGGAACGTTGCGACGAGCCGAAGCGCGCTTCCGTCCCGCCCCACGCCGTGCACCGCCCCATTGCCTGAGCGGCAATTCCTGCTGCTTCGGTTTCATGCCGCGATCGTACCGAAGGGGTCCGACATCGCCGGCGCCGCAGCCGGGCGCGAATGTCCGCCCATTCATCCCGGGCGATGTCCGCCCATTCATCTTGAATGGGCGGACAAGCAGCCCCACGAGGGGCGGAGGTCCAGACCGGACACATCGCTGACGCTGCAGACCGGCCCCCGGGGACATCGCTGACAGGTACGAGGGCACATGCCTTGGAAAGCGACCGGTCCGATGGAGCAGCGCATGGAATTCGTCATCCAGCACCGCAGTGGGACGCTCACTAGTGCCCTGACCGGAGCGTGGTGATCCGAGCCGTCTCTTGCAAGGCGGATCGGTTTCTGATCTACAGCTTGAGATGCCGACCCGATCTCGGTTCGAGGGGCTCAAGGGACAG
>DATDMU010000396.1:0-3678 GCA_036518615.1 Myxococcales bacterium | reverse complement strand
CGGGTGCAGGTGCAGCCAGACGTTGGCGGAGACCTGGAGCACGCGGTTGCGCGGGGTGTCCGCGTAGCCGTGCCGGAAGATCGACCGCCAGACGTAGTTGTTGGTGAGCAGGTCGCCGATGGAGCTCTTGCGCTTCTCGGTCTCGGGCACTGTTTACACTCCGGTGAACTTCACGTAGGCGCTCGGGTCGTCCCATTGCCCGAGCTCGTAGCGGTAGCGGAACGCCTTGTCGACCACCAGCTGGCCGTCGTCCGCGAGCGTGATCTTCACCCGCTCCAGCGGCCGCGGCGTGGGCCCTTCGAAGTTGATGCCGTCCTTGGTGTACCCCGAGCCGTGGCAGGGGCACTTGAACTTGTTCTCCGGGCCCAGCCAGCGCGGCGTGCAGCCGAGGTGCGTGCAGATCCCGAGCAGGGCGTAGATGGTGTTCTGGGTGCGGACGATCCAGACGCGCTGCGACTTCATCCACTTCTCCGAGACGTCGCCCACCGTGTACTCGGACGGGTAGCCGGCCTTGAAGCTGGTGGGCGGCTCGAAGAGGACGCGGGGAAAGAGCAGCCTGAGGATGGCGCCGCCGGCGGCCGCGAAGCACGCAAGGATTGCGCCCCACCCCGCCAGCGACACGACGTCGCGGCGCGACCAGATCAGGTTGCCACTCTCCGCTTCCGGGATGCCGGGGTTGCCGCCGGGCATGAGATTCCCTCGTTGCTTCCGCCGTGAAGGTGCACTTACCTGACATGAAGGATGCAGGCGGTCAAGCAGCCCCGCGGGCCGGCCCTGCGACAGATCGTCGCGCGTTGACTTGTAGCAGGGCTACCCGCTATTCGTGGCCGCCCAATGGGCAAGCTCTCCAACTTCTGGGCGATCGTGTCGGTCCCCGACAACATCCCCATCGTCTTCATGCTGCTGCTCGTGGGGTACTTCACGTACCTCAGCTTCGACGAGGCGCGGAAGAACGACCGGCTCATCCGCGAAGGGCGCAAGGACCAGATCCTGCGCCGCATGCAGGACTGAGCGGACGTCGCCGGGGCCAGGCCCTCACAGCGAGCGCAGGAAGTCGAGGATGTCCTGCTTCTGCGAGGGCGTGAGGAAGTCGTACCTCGCGATCACCCCGTTCGCCTCCGAGCGGCAGGCCACGCCGTCCGCGGTGAAGCGCTGCCCCGCGGCGCAGGCCGGGTTCGTGCCGGCGTGCTCGCGGATGGCGCGCGCGAGGCCCCCGTTCGCAGGCCCCGCGCGGCCGTCGTGCAGGAAGAAGATGCGCTGGCCCACGCCCCACAGCGGCGCGCTGCGGAACTCGTCCGGTCCGGCCGCGCCCTGCGAGACGAAGTCCGCGAGGCCGGGCCCCATGTGGTGGATGGCGAAGTCGCTGTACGGGTGGTACGCGACGGCGGTCTGGTTGGGATAGATCGACTGCTCGCTCTCCAGCGTCGGGGTGTGGCAGAGGCCGCAGCCGATGGCCTTGAAGAGGAACCTGCCGTTCAGCTCCGAGGGGGTATGGGTGGCGCTCGAGGGCGGCGCCGACAGCCGCATGAAGTTGGCGAAGCTGACCACGTCCGACGACATCTCGGTGAGCGTGCCGCTGAGCGCGCCGCTGCCGTCGCTGCGGATGCGGCCGTGGTCCTCGGGGGTGGGGTTGGCCTGGCAGGAGGCGGCCCCGCCGCGCTCGTTGGGAAAGAGCTCGTTGGTCACGCCCTGCTCCACGTTGTAGGCCTCGCCGGAGAAGATGAGCAGCGACTTGTTCTGCGCCTTCCAGCCGAAGCGGGTGATGCTGCCGTCGTTGCCGTTGGTGTTGAAGCGGCCGGCGATGCCCAGCCTCGCGCGCGCGTTCGCCGTCCGCTCGAACGCCGCCCTCAGCTCCTGATCCGAGGTGTTCTCCACCAGCCCGAGCCCGAAGGTGGGGGTGGGGATGCGGAAGATCACGTTGCCCCTTTCGAGCTGGGAGGCGAAGTCCGGCTGCGGGAGCCTGCACGATGCGGGCGCGTCGATGCGCCCGGCGATGGTGTAGAGGGCGTGCACCCCGCCGTCGAAGCTGCCGTCGGGGTTGCGGACGAAGCGCGCCTCGCGCACCGGGCCGTCGGCGGAGATGAAGGAGGGCACGGTCTGGTTGCGCCCGGGGAGCCGATCCAGCGTTGCCAGCGCGACTTGCGGGTTGTCGGTGCGGGCCTGCCCGAGCCTGGGATGCGGGCTCGATCCTCCGGCGGCGGGCTCTGCGTGGCAGGCGGCACAGGAGTTTGCGTTGAAGGTGGGCCCGAGGCCCGTGCTCTCCTCTCCGGCGACGCCGCCGGAAACGGAATCGACCTCGGCGAACACCGATCGGGCGGCCTGGAAGAGCGCGATCTCGTCCGCGCCGAGGCCCTGGAGCGGTCCGCCCGCGCCTGCCGCGCCGCCGCGTGGACCGGGGTCGGTCTGGGCCAGCGCCGCTCCCGCACAAGTCACGATGACTACCGAAAACCGGCGAAATGAATGCATGCGCATTTGCAAACCCCTCCCGTCTGCGTGTGCCGCGGAGAAGAGTGCCGGAAGAGCTCCGCGCACCCGCCGCCGCCCTCTCGACGGCGCTACGCGCGGCCTCCACGCCTGTCAAGCGCCGCCGGTTTGGCCCGCGAATTCGATAACTTGTGCCATTATCGAAAATTACCATTTCGTCGCAAGCGGCCGCGATTGTCTACCAATGGACCCGGGAGGTGCGAGCGGGGCCTACGTTCGACGACCTCTCGCCGCCGGCGCCGGGCCAATCGGGTGCAATGGTTCGCCGTCCTTCGATCCAAACCGCGCCGGCTCAGACCTTCCGCTGCGCGAAGGCCTGCGGCATGTGCTTGCGCATCAGCTTCGACAGCTCGTCGCCGTCCACCAGATCGATGGGGTTGCCGCGGGCGGCGTCGCGCGCGTCGGAGGTGAAGGTGCCGAGCGTCACCAGCACGCCCTTGCCCACGAACTCGGCGCGCGCCGTCTCGATCATGTTGCGCACCTCGTCGGCATCGGTGGGCACTCCTGCCTGGCCGAAGAGGCCGTGCACGTAGAGCCGGCCGCCGCGGATGGGCGTCGGATCGCTGGCGAAGAGGTCCACGGTGGACGCGCCCCGCTCGCTGCGCTCGGGGTGGAAGCCCATCTCGCTGAAGAGCGTGAGCAGCAGGCGCTGGAACCCTTCCACGCCGAAGCCGCGCACCCAGGACACCTCGCCGTGGCCTTCGCGGGCCAGGTTCTGCGGCGCCGCGGGCGACACCGGCTGCCCCCTGCCGATGAGGAGGATGAGGAGGAAGCCCACCGCGGTGGCCACCACCGCGACGATGAGGATGCCCATCCGCCTCGTCTCGCCCGCGGCGGTCCGCGAGTCAAGCGGTCCATCGCATGCTCCGGCCTTCGGCCTCCGCCCGTCGCCGGTGAAACCCCGGCTCCTCCTTGGCATGCTCCGGCCTTCGGCCTCCGCCCGTCGCCGGGGAAACCCCGGCTCCTCCCTGGCATGCTCCGGCTTCGGCCTCCGCCCGTCGCCGGTGAACCCCCGGCTCCTCCCTTGACAGGCGCGGGGGGCCAACGGTACAAGCCCCGTCCCTCGCGGGCGGATCTCCCCCGACCGACGAGGTTTTTCGCAGCACCACGTGGGCCTGTAGCTCAGCTGGGAGAGCGCTAGAATCGCACTCTAGAGGTCTCCGGTTCGATCCCGGACAGGTCCACCACCCGCGC
>DATDMU010000395.1:0-10757 GCA_036518615.1 Myxococcales bacterium | reverse complement strand
TCGCGCAGGTCGATGATGCCTTCGCCCTTGCCGCCCAGGTCGAGGAAGGCCACCTCGCCGCCCAGGTGCGCGACGCGGGCGGAGATCTTCTGTCCCACGCGCAGCTTGCCCGGCTTGTGCTGCTGCGACTCGGCGAAGAGGGCGCCGAAATCGGCGTTCTCCTCGGCGGAGGGCTGGGAGAAGACCGAGCCGGGATCCTCCGGAGCGGCCCGCCGTTCCGGCGACTCCTGCGCTTCCGGTTGCGCCTGCGCCGCGGGCGGCTCGGCGGCGGGCTGCGCGCCGAGCTGGGGCTTGCGCACCACCACCGGCATCTTCCGCTCGTCCTTCTGGCGCGGGGGGCGGCTCTTGCGCTCGGGCGGCTTCGACTCTTGCGCCGGCGCCGCGGAGGGCTGCGCCCTGGCCAGGATCTCCTCGAAGGTGGGCTGCGCCTGCTTCTTCGGCGCAGGGGGCGGCGCCGCTTTCGGCTCCTCCACCGACGCTCCCTGCAGGATCTCTTCGAAGGACGGCTGCCGCTTGCGGCCCTGCGACTGCGGCTCCTGATGCTCCGGCTTCTCGCTCATCGAACGCCTTGTTCTTCCGCTGGACTGCGGGCGGGGGGTCATACCACATCCCGGCTCGCGAGCGACGGCCCAGAGTGACGCACTCAGGCGCGCGCGCGCTTGCGCCCGGCGGAGCGCGATTCCCCCTCCAGCTCCTGCAAGGTCTGGAGCAGGCGCGCCTCCGGCGGGAGCCGGGCCTTCTGCATGGCGGCGCCGCCCACGACCACCCGGCCGCCCGTCTGCCGCGCCGCCGCCACGGCCATGCCCACCTGCTCTCCCACGTCGGGATGGACGGTGCTGCTCAAGACCACCAGCGCCGCCCGCGCCCGCTGAACCAGCTCGGCCAGGTCGCGCGCGGGCGTCTGCGCGAGCGGCGCCAGCACCTCGAAGCCCTGCGCGCGCAACAGGCACGCCGCCATGCGCGCGGCGATGTCGTGCAACTCGCCCGCCACGGCGGCGACGATGGCGGTGCCGCGATCGGGACGGACCGGCTCGCCCGGCGGTTCCGCCAGAGGCTGCGCCCGCGCGACCGCGTCGATCACCGCCTGGGAGGCGATGTGCTCGTCGGCGACCGACGCAGTCGATTGCGCCCACTTGTCGCCCACCGCGTGGAGCGCGGGAGCTGCGACCTCGTCGAAGAGAAGGGCGAGCGAGTGCCCGCGCAGCCGCAGCGCCGCCAGCTGGGCGACGAGCATCTGCGCGTCGCCCCGCAGCGCCGCGGAGAGGAAGTGCTGCACGGCGCCCGGGCCCAGCTCGTCAGCCCCCTGCGGCAGCGCTCCGGGAATGGGCCCTGCCGCCTGGTACTGCCGCTTGTGCACGAACGCGGTGACGTCGCGGAGGCGGAACTTGCGGTGCCCTCCGGGCGTGCGGAAACAGTCGATCTCGCCGGCGTCGGCCCAGCGCTTCACCGTGGCCTCGCCCACCCCGAGGAGCGTGGCCACCTGGCGCGTCGAAAGGACGTCCGCGTTCATGCTACCCCTCCGGGCACGCCGCCGCCGTGAGCCTGCCTGGGCGACTTGAGCGATAAGACGATGGACGTGCGCGGACGATTCGCCCCCAGCCCGACGGGACAGCTTCATCTTGGCAACGCCTGCACCGCGCTGCTCGCCTGGCTGTGGTCGCGGAGCCGGGGCGGCGATCACCTCCTCCGCATCGAGGACATCGACACGCCGCGGGTGCGGCCGGGCATGGCGGAGCAGCAGATGGAGGAGCTGCGCTGGCTGGGCCTCGGCTGGGACGGCGAGCCGGTCTTCCAGTCGCAGCGCACCGCCCTGTACGAGGAGGCGCTGCGCCGCCTGGGCGATCACGTCTACGAATGCTTCTGTTCGCGGGCGGAGATCGCCAGGGCGGCCAGCGCGCCCCACGGCGACGAGGGGCCGCGCTATCCCGGCACCTGCGCGGCCCTGGGCCCCGGCGAGCGCGCACGCAGGCGCGCGGTCCGGCCTCCCTCGCTGCGGCTGCGCGTCCCGCCCGGATCGCTCGCCTTTCACGACAGGATCCTCGGACCGCAGGCCTTCGACACGCAAAAGCTGGTGGGCGACTTCGTGCTCCGCCGCGCCGACGGCATCTTCGCCTACCAGCTCGCGGTGGTCGTCGACGACGCCGCGATGGGAATCACCCACGTCCTCCGCGGCGCGGATCTGTTGCCCTCCACCGCCCGCCAGATCCTGCTGCACCGGCTGCTCGGCGGGCGCGAGCCGGAGTTCGCCCACGCGCCGCTCGTCCTCGGACCTTCGGGCGAGAGGCTTTCAAAACGCGACAAGTCGCTCTCGCTCTCGGCCTTGCGCGCGCGCGGCGCGGATCCGCGTCAGATTGTCGCGCACCTCGCCCGCCTCTCTGGCCTGCACGCGCCGGAGCGCTGCTCAGCGCAGGAACTTCTCGGCGATTTTTCGTTATCGAAAGTGCCGAGGCATCCGGTTGCGATTGGAGCCTTGCCGGGCTGATTTTCAACAGCGCACAAAGCGCCTCCGCGCGCCGATTGCCGATTCGGCTGGGCGTGTGCTACTTCCCACCGCTTGCGCCACGGAGAGCCCCGCATGCCCTTCGAGTCGAATCAGATCGGTTCCATCCGCGTGAAGAAGGCGAACTGGAACCTTCCCGAGCCCGTCCTCTTCGAGGAGGCAGTGCGGCGCGGCGAGGGCAAGATCGCCGTCGGGGGCTCCCTGGTGGTGGTCACCGGCAAGCACACCGGCCGGGCCGCCGGCGACAAGTTCATCGTCAAGAACGCCGCCACCGAGAAGAACGTCTGGTGGGGCAAGGTCAACCGGCCCTTTCCCCAGGACAAGTTCGACCGGTTCTTCGAGAAGGTGAAGCGGTTCCTCGCCGACAAGGAGGTGTTCGTCCTCGACGCCTTCGTCGGCACCCATCCGCAGCACCGCATCCCCGTCCGGGTCATCACCCAGCTCGCCTGGCACAACCTCTTCATCCGCACCATGCTGCTTCCTGCGAAGCCGGGCGAGTACGACGGCATCACCGACCCGTTCACCATCGTCGACGTGCCCGGCCTTCTGGCGGACAAGGACGAGGACGGAACCAATGGGCCCACCGCCATCCTGGTGGACTTCCAGAAGAAGCTCACCCTGATCGCCAACACCGGATACGCCGGCGAGATGAAGAAGAGCGCCTTCTCGCTGATGAACTTCGTCCTCCCCGCCAAGGGCACCATGCCCATGCACGCGAGCGCCAACGTCGGCCCGCAGGGCGACACGGCGGTGTTCTTCGGCCTCTCCGGCACAGGCAAGACGACCTTGTCAGCCGATCCCAAGCGGACCCTGGTGGGCGACGACGAGCACGGCTGGGGCTCGGGGGGCGTCTTCAACTTCGAGGGCGGCTGCTACGCCAAGGTGATCCGGCTCTCGCCCGAGGCCGAGCCGGAGATCTACGCCACCACCCGGATGTTCGGCACCGTCCTGGAAAACGTGGTGATGAACCCCGAGACGCGCGAGGTGGACTTCGACGACGCGACGCTGGCGGAGAACTCGCGCGCCTGCTACCCGATCAGCTACATCCCCAACGCGTCGAAGACCGGCATCGCCGGTCAGCCGCGCAACGTGGTGATGCTCACCTACGACGCCTTCGGCGTGCTGCCGCCCATCGCGCGGCTGACCTCGACGCAGGCGGCGTACTACTTCCTCTCCGGCTACACCGCCAAGGTGGCGGGCACCGAGATCGGCGTGAAGGAGCCGCAGGCCACCTTCTCCACCTGCTTCGGCGCGCCCTTCATGCCGCTGCACCCCACCGTCTACAGCAAGCTCCTCACCCGGAACATCGCCGAGAACGGCACCCGGGTGTGGCTGATGAACACCGGCTTCACCGGCGGCCCCTACGGCGTGGGCAAGCGCATGTCCATCCAGCACACCCGCACGCTCCTGAGCGCGGCGCTGGACGGGAACCTGGACTCGGTGAAGTTCGTGAAGGATCCGATCTTCGGATTCGAGGTCCCGACCGACGCTCCCGGCGTGCCCGCCTCCGTCCTCTCTCCGCGCGACACCTGGGCCGACAAGGCGGCGTACGACGCGAAGGCGAAGCACCTGGCCGCGCTCTTCGTCGAGAACTTCAAGCAGTTCGCCGATCAGGCCTCGCCGGAAGTGCTGGCGGCGGGCCCCAAGGCCGGGTAAAAGGACCGGCGTGTCGGAAAAAGAAGCAGGCATCGAAGTCGAGGGAACGGTCCGCGAGGAGCTCGCGGGCGGGAACTACCGCGTCGAGCTGGACAACAAGCATTCGGTCCTGGCGTACGCGAGCGGCAAGATGCGCAAGTTCCGCATCCGCATCCTGCCGGGAGATCGCGTCAAGCTCGAGCTGTCCCCTTACGACCTGACCCGCGGGCGCATCACCTACCGG
Source organism: Myxococcales bacterium (assembly GCA_036518615.1). Taxonomy (GTDB): domain Bacteria; phylum Myxococcota; class Myxococcia; order Myxococcales; family 40CM-4-68-19; genus 40CM-4-68-19. Next base: position 6,378 of record DATDMU010000395.1, on the reverse strand, counting down.
CAGAAGTAGGCCGCTACTTCACCAGCTCGCGCACCACTTCGCGCAGGAACTTGGTGCCTTCCGGCAGCCAGCGCACCGGGCGGCGCTCGTTGGCGCCGTGCGCGCCCATGCCCTTGCGCACGTCGTCCAGGGTGCCCGGCGCGGTGTGGATGCCGTAGGCGAGGATGCCGATCTCGCGCAGGTAGCGCGAGTCGGTGGCCCCGAGCTGCAGCGTCTCCACCACCGGCGCATTGCCGAACACCCGCTGCGCGGCGGCGCGGACCGCGGACGGCACCGCTCCTTCCGCGGGCACCTTGCCGCCGGGGCCGAACGGCTCGGTCTCGGCGAGATCGATGCCCGGATCGCCGATCACCTCGCGCAGGCGCGCCTTGGTCTGCTCGACGGTCTCGTCGGGCAGGATGCGGCAGTTCACCACCGCCTCGGTGCTGGTGGGCAGCACGTTATCTTGTGGAGAGCCCTTGAGCTGGGTGGTGACGCAGGTGGTGCGGATCATCGCGTTGTAGATGCGCTCCTTCGAGATGACCTGCTCGTCCTGCGGCGAGAGAGTGCCCTGCGACGCCCTCGCCAGCGCGTCGGCGAGCGGGGGCTTCTCGCCGTGAGAGAGCTGGAGGAGCTTGCCGCGGACCTCGGGCAGGACGTGGGCCGGAAAGCGGAACTCGCCGATCTTCACCACGGCGCGCGCGAGCTCCAGCGAGGGGTCCTTGTCGGTGGGCGGCACCGAGGAGTGGCCGCCGGGGCCGTGCGCGGTGAGCCGCAGGCTCTGGAAGGTCTTCTCCGCCACGGCCAGATCCAGCGACTGGACGCGGGAGAGATCGGGAGCCAGCGTGATGCCGCCGCCTTCGTTCAGCGCCAGCTCCGCCTCGATCAGATCGCGATGGTGGTCCACCAGCCACTTCACGCCCGCGAACCCGCCCGTTTCCTCGCCCGCGGTGAGGGCCACGACGACGTCGCGGGCGGGCTTCTGCGGCGATGCAGCCAGCTCCAGCGCCACGTCGACGATGGCCGCGGCCATGGCCTTGTCGTCGCTGACGCCGCGGGCGTAGAGGAAGCCGTCCTGCCCGGTCGGCGTGAAGGGCGGCGTCTTCCAGGGCTGACCCTCCACCGGCACCACGTCGATGTGCGCCACGAGGAGCAGCGGTTTCTTCGCCCCCGTCCCCTTGACGCGCGCGACCAGGTTCCCACGGCCGGGGGCCGACTCGAGGATCTGCGCCGGCACGCCGGCCGCCTTGAAGCGCTGCAGCACGGGCTCCAGGGCCTGCGTCTCGTGGCCGTGGGAGGTGTCCACCTGAAGCAACTGGAGGAGCACGTCGTGGTCGACCGGAGCGGCGAGGAGCAAGAGGGCGAATGCGATCATGGCGACTCCACGGTCTCGAGGAACTTCTCCAGCTTGAGCGCGATCAGCTCGGGCTGCCCCGCGAGCGGCGCGTCGAGCTGCAGCACCGGAGCGCGCACCTCGGAAAAAAGGCGCGTCGTATCTCGCGAGAGCAGATCGCGGGCCAGGGAAAACCAGCCGCGCAGGTCGAGGGCTGCAAGGCGCCGCAGGGACGATTCGCGGTCGCCGTTTTCCTGCGCGGGCAAGGCGCCCAGCGCGGCCAGCGCCTCCGTCGCGCCGGGCAGCGCGAGCAAGGCCCGCAGCGCGCGGGCCGCGGCCTCGGCGTTGGCGGCTCCCACTTCCACGAGCACGCGCAGGAGCGGCCGGAGCGCGGCCGGGAAGCGGACCGGACCCGCCATGGGCACGAGCGCCAGCACCCGCTCGGGCTTCTGCCGCCAGGCCTCGACGATGACGTGCGCTCCGAGCGAGTGGGCGAGCAGCACCGCCCGACCGACCGGCACCGCATCGAGCACCGACCACAGGTCGCGCGCGCAGGATGCGACCGTCGTGCTCTCCGGATGCGCCGCCGGGGGGCTTGCGCCCTGCCCGCGGTAATCCCAGGTCAGGAAGGTGTCGCCGCGACGGGCGAAATGCGCCGCGAGAGCGCGCCAGAAGCTGGAGATGCCGATGCCGTTGCAGGCGGCGAGCGCGCGGCCGCCCTCGCCCTCCACGCGAAATGCGAGCAGCGCCCCGTCGGGCGCCTGTGCGGTCCCCACACGCACGACGGCGCTCATGGCTGCCCGTCCTCATCGCGCCAGCCCGGCACGAGCCCGCCGGGCGGGCGGGCGCTCCATTGCGCCTTGTCGCGAGGTCCGGTCCGTGGCAACGCACAGTTGGCTACCCTTCCCCCGGAAGAGTGTCAAACCGGGGGCGGTTCTCCGTTGAAAGGCCCTCTTTCCCCTCCTAACATCCATGCAAATGCTCGCCGCCCTGCTCTTGCTCGCTACCGCGCCGGTGCTCTCGCTCTCCGAGGCGCAGCTCGACTCCACCATCGCGCGGACGCACGAACGGCCGTTTCCCGAGCGCATCGCGGAGCTGAGCCGGCTCTTCGTCGGCGTGCCCTACGGCGAGTTCCCGCTCGGCGACGGGCAGCGTCCACCGGAGCCCGGACCTCTCTTCCGCACCGACGCGGTGGACTGCCAGACCTACGTCGAGACGGTTCTCGCGATGGCCAACGCCCGCAGCCTCGACCAGGCGCGCGCCATCCTCGACGACATCCGCTACGCCGACGGGCAGCCGAGCTTCGAGACGCGCAACCACTTCACCGAAGCGCAGTGGCTGCCGGTGAACAGCCAGAAGGGGTACCTGGTGGACGAGGTGCCGAGGCTCGATCGCCGCGCGCCCGCCGAGACGCTGGAGCTGGTGCGTTCGGAGTGGAGCCAGGTCCCCGCGCTCAAGCGCCTGGCGCCGGCGAACATTCCCGACGGCAGATACACCGTGCGCTACCTTCCGCTCGATCAGGTGACCGCGCGGGTGAAGGACATCGTCCCCGGGAGCATCCTCATGGTGGTCCGCGAGCCCGACCCGAGCCGGGTGGTCCGGATCACGCACATGGGATTCTTGCTCAAGGACAAGCGCGGCTGGGTCGTGCGCCATGCCTCTACCGGCAAGGAGCACGCCGTGGTGGACGAGCCGCTGGCGGAGTTCGTGGAGCGGCAGCGCGAGTACAAGAAGTGGAAGGTGGTCGGGTTCGCGCTGGCCCAGCCGAAGGACGCATCGCGCCGGGTCTCCCGGATCAAGACCGCCGCCCGGTAGGATTTACCGTCCACCCCCAGCCTACTGTCCGGAACTGAACGCGAAAAAGAATTTTTTTCTTTTTTTCCTGGGCGGCCAGCTGCGGGGGCGGGGGGGTCAGGGTTTTTCGCCCTGTGCCTCTTCTTCTTCGGCGGCGCGGGCAGCGCCCTCCGGATCGGCGTCCAGCGCCTGCTTGCGCTCGGTCAGGATGCGCAGCGCGCGGTCCGCGTCCTTGCGCGGCACCAGGATACCGAATCCGTCCACCGGCGAAGCGATGGTGCCCACCGGCCCGCTGCGCGGGGACTGCTGGATGGCGGCGATTCCCGCCTCTTCGCAGGCGGAGACGAGCAGGTCCGCCTCCATCTGGTTCTCCGCGGCGACGGCCAGCACGAAGTCGCCCGGGTCGATGGGTGTCTCCGGCGCCTCGTCCTGCTCCGTCTCGGTCGGGTGCAGCAGGTCGGCCATGGAAGTCTCCTCGCCGCCAACATATCAACGGGAAAGGTCCAGGTCGACGCGCCAGCGGCCCGCTTCGCGCACCACCCGATAGACGGCGCTGCCCGCGTCGGCGCCCGCCCGCACCTCCGCCGAGTCGCCCGACTGCGAGACGACCCGCGCTTCCACCGGCCCTGCCGGAAGAGCGCTGCCGAAGAGCATGGCCCGTCCCGATTCGGGACCGGCGTCGGCGCTCGCCGCCCTCGCCTTTGCCGCCAGGTCATCCGCCTGCTTCTGCGTGCGCGCGGACAGGAGCGACCAGGCCGTGGCCGCATCGCCCTTCTGCAGCGCGGCGGCGAGATCCTGCACGGCCTCCGCCGGACCCGCGCTGCCCGGCGGCGGCTGCGCAGGAGCGGTGCAGCCAGTCAGCGCCGCGAGCAGCAGCACCGCTTTCATCGCGTGCCCACCAGACCGCGCACCGACTCGACCAGCTTCTTCGGGTCGTAGCCGATGCCGTCCTTGAAGACGGTTTCCACCTTCTCGATGTCGGCGATGTCCTTCGCGGGATTGCCGGCGAGCACCACCAGATCCGCCGCCTTGCCCGGCTGCAGCGTCCCGATCCGCTCCTCTTCGCCCAGCCAGACGGCGCCGTTGTGGGAATGGATCCGGAGCGCCTCGACCGGCGTAAAGCCCGCGTCGACCAGAAGCTCCACGTCGCGCCAGTCGCCGTAGCCGGCGAGCACCGCGCCGTTGCCGGTGGGATCGCAGCCCGCGATCAAGAGGCCGCCGGCCTTCGCGAAGGCGCGCTCGAAAGCCATCTCCAGCTTGAGCAGGCCCGGCCACATGGCAGGGTTGCGCGCGAGGTGCGCCTGCAGCAGACGCGCCCGCGTCTCGCCCGAGACCGCCTCCAGCACGGCCGGCGTGAGCGCGCGCCGGAAACCCTCCTCGCTGAAGGCGGCGAACACCGCCAGCGTGGAGGTGAGCGCGACCTTGCGCTGCACCAGCTCGGCGACGAGCTTTCCGATGCGCGGATCGTCCGGGGACATCTTCGCCAGGTCCTCGATGGCCGCCCGCGCGTCGGGACACTGGTCGGGCTTCTTGCCGAGGAAGAACTCGGTGTCGACCAGGAGCCCGTGCTCGAGGTCGTCGATGCCCAGCCGGGCCGCCTCGGTGAAGCCGATCGAGCACAGGTGCGCGGTGACCTTGAGGTGGCGCGCGTGCGCCGCCTCGATGGCGGCGCCCAGTTCGGCGCGGGTGAGGAAGTTGTAGGCCTTGAACGAGGTGGCGCCCTGGTCCGCCCAGAAGTTCACCGTCTGGCGGGCGTCGGCCGGGTCGCGCAGCGCATGCATCTGCAGCGCGAACGATCCCGGCCCTTCGAGGTAGGGGCCGGTGATCCAGATCTTCGGCCCCGGAGACTTTCCCGAGTCGATCTGCTTCTTCAGCTCGATGTCCGTATACGGCTCGAGGCTGCCGCCGGTTCGGATGGTGGTGACGCCAGCCGCGAGGTAGAGCCGGGGAAAGCTGAAGGGCATCTCCGCGAAGATGGCGCCGCCCACCGGATAGAAGAGGTGGTCGTGCATGCCGACGAGCCCCGGCATCACCGTGCGGCCGGAGAGATCGATGCGCTGCGCTCCCGGCGCCGCGCTCGCAACCAGCTTGCCGCCGGCGATGAACAGCGTCTGGTCCTCGCGCGGTGGGGCGCCGGTGCCGTCGATCACCCGGACGTGCTCCAGCACCAGCGCAGGGGCGTCGACCTTCACGTAGGGCTGCAGCGCCGCATCCACCGCGAGCAACAGGGCCAGGATCATGGCGGCGCAGCTTACCTATTTCCTGCGCACGTCGCGCCAGTCGCGTCCGGTGCGGTCGGCCGGCGGACGCGGCGCCGCGCCCGCGGGGTTGCGGAAGCGCGCGCGGAACACCGGCTGGCCGGTGACGGCGTAGCGCCGCTCGCGGGTGGAGAGCACCTCCGGCGGCTCTTCGGGAAGCGGCTCGAAACCCGCCTCGATCCAGGTCTGCGCCGCCTCGCGGGCATAGGCCGGCACGTCGGTGCGGAAATCCACCAGCCCCCCGGCCACGAGAAGGCCGCGCATCTGCGCGGCGAAATCGACGTCGACCATCCGCCGCTTGTGGTGGCGCTTCTTCCACCAGGGGTCGGGAAACTGCACGTGCACCGCGCTGAGCGATGAAGGCGCGAAGAGGCGGGGCAGGAGCAGCTTTGCGTCTCCCTGCAGGACCAGCAGGTTGCCGAGCCCGCGCCGTGCCGCCCGCGAGCGGATCAGCTCGCAGTCGCTCCTGCGCGTCTCGATCAGCACCAGGTCGATCTCCGGGTGCAAGGCGGCATGGTCGAGCGCGAACGCGCCCCTGCCCGGTCCGATCTCCAGCTCCAGCGGCGCCTCGCGCCCGAAGTCGCGCTTCCAGTCGGGGAAAAGTTCCGAGGGGAGCGCGCAGCCAGAGAGCATGCCGCAGGGCGAAATAGCCGGTGTTGCCACCCTTCTCAAGCTATGCTTTGAGGGGCGAACCTCCGGAGGCCCCTCTATGTGGCAGCGCATGAAGCGCGTGTTCCGCTCGATGTTCGGCTGGATGATCTCGGCGGCCGAGGATCCCGAGCTGATCCTCGAGCAGAACATCCGCGACCTGAACGATCAGGTCCCCAAGATGAACGAGTCCATCGCCATGGTGAAGGCGAACGTGACGCTGCTGGAGAAGGAGAACCAGAAGTACAAGAACGACGTGGTCGAGCTGACCTCCAAGGTGAAGGCGGCCATCCAGGCGAGCCGCGACGACATCGCGACCACCTACGCCACCCAGCTGCAGACGGTGAAGTCGGCGCTCGCCCGCAA
>DATDMU010000394.1:0-18785 GCA_036518615.1 Myxococcales bacterium | reverse complement strand
CACCAGGACGTAGACGATCGCGCCGTCGCGCTCCAGCAGCTTCGCGACGAGGCGCGAGCCGATGAAGCCGGTGCCTCCGGTGACGAAGTACTGCATCGCAGTCGCTCCCTTCCCGGGCCGGGGCAGCCTGTGCGGCGGAGTCTAGTGGGCGGGCTCGCGCGGCCGGCGGATATCGCAGTGCGACAAGACCGCGCGATGGCGTTCGCGCGCGTGGCCGTCGACCTTTTTTTTCGCGCAAATCATGACCGCAAGGTTTGCGGCGGCGCGCGGCGCCGGAGGCGAGAGCGCGAAATCCTTGCGCGCATCATTTTCGCAATGAAATACCTGCGCCGGGCAATGCTCAATTGTCGCACCGTTCTGTCGTCTCGTGTATCGAAACGATGGACCGATGAACGGTCGCCGAGGAGGCCCCCCGTGAAGACCATCGCTCGTTGCGCAGCTCTTGCCGCCGCCGCCCTGTCCGCTTCCAGCGCCCAGGCGCTGCCTTTTGCGTTCACGAAGCTGCCGGCGGGTCAGACCTCCCTCTCCACCTCCGCTTCCCCGCAGACGGTGGATGCGCTCGCGTTCGAGATGCGCTCCATCGACCCCAGCGCGACCACCGTCACGAAGATGTCGTTCCAGATCACCGGCACCCTGCCGCTCGGCACGCTCACGGATCTGCAGTTGATCTCCTATCCGCTCGGGCTCGGTTCGCCCGGCGTGCTGGTCGGCACCAGCGACGGGTCCACGTGGGGTCACAGCGCGAGCCGGGCGATGATCACCATCCCTCTCGCGGTGCCGGTCACGCTGCAGCAGAACACCAGCAACACCTTCGTGCTGCGGGCGACGGTGAAGGGGGCGACTTCCTTCTTCTTCAACCCGGACGTGCACGTCGTGACCGTCAGCTCCAACGGAGTGGAGCGGGCGCTCGTCGCGGAGACGGAAGACCTGCCGCTGCCCGGCGAGACGTTCCGGGTGAACTGACGGGGAAGCCTGCCGGCGCCATCGTCACGTTCCACGTCTGGGAGGAGCGGGACGGCGCACGTCGACTCGGTGCGGTGGTGAGGTCGAGAGAGCAGCCGCTGCCGGCTGCTCTCCCACCGTCCGGAGCTAGCTGCCTGACGCGGCGGGCCCGAAGTCCATGTCCGGTGTGCCGTCCTCGTGCGCGCCGCGATCGGGCTTCGCGCCCACGTACCCGTCGTTGAAATTCGGTATCACGACGCCGTCGTCATATCCCGGCGTGCCAGGGACCAGCCGATACCTGCCGTTCCAGTACGCGCGCCAGCCGTTGGCGGTGCCATCGGTCGCGTTCTGGTTCTGATACTGGGGCGTGGTGCCGGTAAAGCCGTTCGTCTCCGTCGTCGAGCACGCGGGCAGCGACCCGGTCCAGCAGCTGGCGTTCGTCAGGTCGTAATCCACGTCGCCGCCGGTGGTGTTGAACCCGTTCCAGTTCTGCTTCCAGATTTCGAAGACGTTGTTTCGAGTCACGACCAGGGGGCCGCCGCCCGACCCGCCGCCCGCCCCGAGCGGATTGCCCGTCAGCCCCTCCGACGACGCGGGCGGCTGCAGGCTGGTGTTGTGGTAGATGTACGTCTTGCCGGTATTGGCGCCGTTTCCGCCGTTCTTGTGCATCGGATCGCGCCCGCCGCCGTTGCAGCTGCTGTTGCCCCAATCGTCGCTGATGCATTCGCGCTGCCGGTTGTAGACGTTTCTCCACACGTAGGCGGGCCCCACCGTGACCGGCGCGGTGGAGACAGCGGAAGCGCCGCCGTAGTCGAAGTAATTCCGCCACACGCGGTCGTTCGTCGCGTCGCCATCGATCTCCAGGCCGTCGTCCATGTAGTTCATGACGCGGTTCTTGTAGATGTCGACGTCGGGACCGATTCCGTTGAGCACGCAGCCCGAGTTGCAGCCGCCCATCACCAGCCCGTCCTGGTGGTAATGATTCAGGTCGGGTGGCCCCCCGAAGTTGCCGTCGGTCGTCGCGTAGGCCTCGTTGTAGCGGATGACGATCTGGCCGCCCGTGGCATACATCATGATCGCCGTCGGGCCCTGCGGATGGATGCCTCCGTTCTGCCAGGGGCTGGAGCCGAAAGCCGGGTTGTGGATGCGGGAGTGCTGGATGACGATGCGCCTGGTGTCCGTGATCGGCCCCCAGGCGGAGTCGGGGAACTTGATGCCGCCGTCCTCGTCGACTCCGCGGTTGCCGGTCAGGGGCGCCGGCAGCGCCTGTCCGGAATCGCGCGCGTAGCCGGTGATCTCCACGTTGTCGATCACGACGTCGTGCGATCCCGGCTCGATGAAGATTCCCGACGACCCGCCCACGATCTTCAGCCCTTTGATGATCATGTAACTGCCGGAGACGATCACTCCGTACGTCTCCAGCGAGTTCGGCGCATTGGCCGACGCTCCCAGGCCGGTGAAGTCGTAGACGGTGTAACCGGCGGCCGTGCCCGACTGGTTCGCCAGCAGGACGGCGAACTGGTCCTGCCCCTTCGTCTGGTTGAAAAAGGTCGTCAGGTTGGACCTCGGGCCAGACCACACCGGGCCGGCCGCGCCCGCCGGGAAGCTCTCGCTCCAGGTCGCCGGACAGGTTTCGGCCTGCATGCCGGGGACGTATTGCCAGTTCACGTTGTCGGTGCTGACCTCGAACACGTACGGCGTGCCGGCGTCGAGGTGCACCACGCTTCCACGGCCGTGGTAGGCGTGCACCGTGCGGCTGTCGTACCAGAGGGGATGACCTTGCCTCCAGGACGATGCCACGTCCGGGTCGGAGCCCCTGCGGTAGCGGAGGAAGATCGAGTCGCCGCTCGGCGCGGTGGGCGGATTGTAATACACGCTCATGCTGTGGAACGTCGGCACGGCCACCCCGCTCGCCGCCGGGCGCGTCGAAGCGTTGCAGGAAGTGTTCGTCGAAGTCGCGACCGTCACGGCGCGGGTTGCCGGCGCCGACGTTCCCGCCGCGCTCGTCGCCGTGAGCGTTGCCGTGTAGTTTCCCGCCGCCGCGTACGTGTGCGGCTGGGTCGTGGTCTTGCTGCTCCAGGTCACTTGCTGACCGTCGCCGAACTGGAGCGTCAGGCTGGTGATCGGCGAGGTGCCGTCGGCGGAACTGGAAGCGTCGAAGGTGACGGCGAGAGGCGCAACCCCCGACGGCGGCGTGGCGGTGAAGTTCGCCGTCGGCGGCGTGGGCGTGGTTCCCACGCTGACGGTGATCGCCTGCGTGGCGGGCGGAGAAGTGCCGATGGCGTTGGTCGCGGTGATCGTCGCGGTGTAGGTGCCCGCGGCGGAATAGGTATGAGATTGAATCTGGGTCTTGTCCGTCCAGTTCGCGTCCGGGCTGCCGTCGCCGAACTGCAGCCGCAGGTTGGTGATCGGCGAGCCGCCGTCCGTGGTGGCGGACGCATCGAACGAGACGGCGAGCGGTGCCGCGCCGGAGGACGGCGAGGCCGCGAACGAAGCGGTGGGCGGCGATCGGTAGCTGATGGTCAGCTTGGGCCGTCGAATCTCGCGATTGCAGCAGGTGATCTCCTTCGCGTAGAAGCTCTTGGGCTTCGACGGATCGGCGGTGCTGCTGACGAACGACAGCTTCCAGCCGAAGTTCGGCGTGCCTGCAGCGAAGGCCTGCACGCCGGCGGTGACGTCGATGTTGAGCCAGCAGGTGTCCGGCCAACCGACGTTGACGTCGCACACGGTGTTCTGCACCGGAGGCTGCGCCGCGACGGAGCCCTGCCCGTCGGGGGTAGCGAGGATGTCCCCGTCGAACACGCCGGCGGTGGTCCAGGTCGCGCCGGTGCCGGTCAACGTCCAGGTGACGCCCAGCTCGGTCCAGTCCTTCAGCACCCGGTTGGCCTTGAACACCGCGTCGGGGCCCCAGGGCTTGTAATGGGACAGCGTGGCGGAAATGATGCTGGCGTTGTTCGGCACCGGCCCGCCCTCGGACTGGAAGATGGCGAAGCGAACGAGCAACGAAGTGCTGCTGTCCACGATCAGATCGTTGACCGAATCCGCGCCGATGTTCGTGGTCGGCTTCCCCAGCGCGATCTTCGAGTCGCTCGTTCCCGCATACCCGTTGAGGCCCTGCTGGAGGACAATGGTGGTTTGCGCCCGCACGGGGGAGGCCGCGATGGAGGCCGCGAACAGGAGGAGGGGCAAAAGTTTCGCCTGGACGATTGCGGGCAATGGGCGCGCGCGCTTCATGACGTACCTCCAGCGCGAACATTGGGAGCGCCATTTGTATTACGCAATGTTGGGAAAAGAATTGCACCGTCGGAATGCCTGGAGGCTTGCTCGAACAGACGTAGAGTGCGCTTCCCGGCCCACGTCGTAGTGGCCGGACTGTCATTCCGCGGCGCGGTGCTAAGCAAACCGGCGGTCGAGCTTCTCGAGCTGGCTCCCGAAGCCCTCTGCCTGCATCCGCGACAGCTCGGGGGTCGGCATCGGATGCAGCGTTACGACCATCCGAACATGGTCGCCGGCGGGCAAGAGCTCCACGTCGATGGCGTTCTCGGCCGGCGGCACGCCCTTGAAGAAGTCGATGATGTGCGTGAGCTGCAGGCGCCTGTGCGGCTCGAACCCGCTGTAGTGGCCGCGCACCTCCTGCACGGCAGGCTGGCCCATCTGCTTCATCGCCGCAACCATCTCCGGCGCGTCGGCGATCATCGCGTAGTGGAGCGCGCCGCCGAGCCGCGGCTCGATGCGGCTCACCTCGACGCGGAATCCCTCGGGGCCCCACCACGACTCGAATCCGTCCCTGGTGGTCCAGAGGTCCCAGATCTCCCGGGCGGTGGCGCGCCAGGTGCGCTCGAAGGTCACGACCTGCGCGGGCGGGGTTTGCGTCTTCGGGGTCATCGTCGGTCCTTTCGCGAGGAGCCCTTGCTGCGCCGCTCCGCCAGCGCCGCGCCCAGCCGATCCAGGCGCGCTTCCCAAAGGTTCCGGTAGCCGGCCAGCCACTGGTCCAGCTCGCGGAAGGGCGCGGGCCGGAGCGAATAGAGGCGCCGCTGGCCGTCGGCCCTCACGCCCACGAAGCCGGCCTCGTGGAGGATGCGGAGGTGGCGCGAGACGCCCGACTGGGCGACGCCCGCGTCGAGAACCACGTCGTTGACGGGGCGCTCGCCGGCCCGGAGCGCCTCGAGGATGCGCAGGCGGGTGGGGTCGGCGAGGACCTGGAAGGCCGTGGTCGTCTGCATCATCGTGTATATACATGACAGTGTATCTAGCGCGTGTCAACCGCGAACTTGCGCAGGTACGCGGTGAGGTCCTGCTTCTTCTCCGCGCTGGAGAGGCTCATCGAGCGCACCGTTCCGAACACCGGCCGCTCCGGAAACGGCCGGTCGTGCAGTCCCAGGCACCAGAGGAAACTCGCGGAGGAGACCGCGTCGCGCCCGTCGAGCGCGTACTTGTCGTTCAGCCAGGCCATGCGCCGCAGCGCCTCGCCTGCGTCGCGGCTCCAGAGGAGCAGCGTCTTTCCCCAGAGCATGCGCAGCCAGCCGTGGATGCGCCCTTCCCGCACGAGCTGCGTCTGCATCGCGTTCCAGAGCGGGCTCGGGGTGCGGGCGGATTCGAGCTCGCCGTCCGAGGGGAGCGCAGGTCGTGGATCGCTCTCGTGCTCGCGCAAGGTCCGCACCGCCCAGGGCGGGAGGCGCGCCTGGTGCGCGATGGCGTTGTAGGCCAGCTCGCGCCGCACCAGGAGCTGTTCGAGGAAGGCATCAAGGTCGGCGGGAGGGGCGCCCGACTCTTGCGCGGCGAGCGCGATCTCCGCCGCGCCGAGGTGGCCGAAGTGCAGCCAGGGAGAGAGGCCGCTGGTGCGATCGGCTGCGGGATCGTTGCGGCCCTCGGAATATCCCGGCAGGCCCCGCCGCAGGAACTCGTGCATCCGGCGCAGGCCCGCCGCCCTGCCCCCGCGCACGCCTGCGGGCGGAACTTCGCACGAGACGCCGGACGCGCGCACGCCGGCGCCGGGAGCGCCGGTCCAGGGATCGAAGCCCCAGTCGAAGCGGCGCAGGCCGCCGATGCGGGCGGGGACGCGCGGAATCGGCTGCAACAGGTCGGGCAGGAGCTTGTGCAGCTTGGGGCGCAAGGTGCGCGCGGCGATCTCCGCGCGGGCAAAGGCCGCGAGCGGCGCCACGCCGGCGGCGTCCACCGCCTCCACCCGGCAGGGAGCGCGGGCGGCGAGCGCGTCGGACTGTGCCGGATGGACGAAGTGCGGCAGCCAGTCGGAGACCACCAATGCCGCGCGCGCCGCGAGCCGGTGCAGGACTCCGCGAGGCGCTCCCGCGGTCTGCAAGAAGAACGCGTACGAGACGCCCTGCGCCTCGCAGTCGGCGGCGGTGTCTGCGACTCCTTCCAGGATGAACTGATGAAACCGCGCGCTCGCGTACGGGTAGTCGTTTCGCAGGCCCTCATAGACGATCAGGGGGCGCCCGAGCTCGTTCGCCGCCCGCTGCGCATGCGCGAAGGCCAGGTTGTTGCGGATGCGGCGCTGGCCGTGCAGCCAGAGGAGGACGAACTCGCCGGCAGCGCGGACGGGTCGATCGTTGAGGGCGCAGACGCGGTTCTGGAGGAGGACGGTGAGGAGCTCATTCATCGGCCTTGCATGCAGCACGAGCGGTGCGCAGGCAACAATCACTGTTGGGGCAATCCGCCCGCGCACAAGAGCACGTAGGACTGGTCGGACTCTCTCAGTCCGCGCCGCGAGCGGCGCGGTGCTGTCATCGCAGTCGCTCGAGGATCTCGTCGCTGGACAGCACCCAACCCACCGTCGCCGCCATGTTGCGCAGCGCGAAGCGGTGCATCTCTTCGCCGTCCATGCTGTCGACGCAGTCGGAGGCGATCACCACCTCGTAGTCGCGGGCGTGCGCCTCGAACGCGGTGCACTGCACGCACGAGGTGGTGTTGACCCCGGCGAGGATCAGCGTGCGAGCGCGCAGCTTTTCTCGCAGCACGAAGTCGAGGTCGGTTGCGTGGAAGCAGTCGTAGCGCTTCTTCCGATCGACCACCACGTCGCGCGGGTCGAGCAGCTCGGGGATCACTTGCGTGCCCGGCATGCCGGCGAGGTTGTGGCGCAGGTTGGTGGAGCGCTTCATCGACGGGTCGGCGGCGATGGCCTTCCAGAACGGATTCGCCGCCGCCTCGGACGGGTCGCGGTAGGTCGTGACCGCGTGCACGACGGGCACGCCGCGCCGGCGCAGCTCGCCGAACAGGCGCGCGGCGGCGCCGATGACCCGCCGGCAGTTCTCGGCGGGCAGCGGCATGGTGGCGACGGCGGGATCGAGGTGCCCGCGGTGCATGTCGATGGCGACGGCGGCGACTGCGCTCTTGTCGAACGATCTCATGACGTCACCTCTGCGGAACGACGGGCAACAGCACGTGGGAGGGTTGCGAAGGCCCGCAGTGCAGCGTCACGTTCCTGCCGAAGACCTCCGGCGGCCGATCGCGCGCGTCGTCGTGCTTGAAGGGACCCACGCCGGTGAAGGAGGGCGCGAAGGTGCCCAGACCCGCCCCGGCGCCGCCCGGATACTCGTAGTCGCGGCCGCGCACGGTCAGCCCCAGCCGGTATCCCGCCGGCAGCACGATGCAGGTCGGCCACAGCTCGACGTCGAGCTCGTAGACCGCGCCCGGGGTCAACGGCTGGATCTCGTCGTGCGCGTGGTACGGCCGCCACGGCAACGTCAGCGCGGGGTCGAGCTTGCGGTGCGAAGCGCGCAGCCAACCCTGCGCCAGAGGCGTGTGCGGATCGAGCGCGCCCTGGAAGGTCACTTCGCGCAGGTTCCCGTCGAAGGCGCGGAAGATGACGAACAGGTCGGCGTCCTCCGTCTCGGAGGAGACGTAGAGCCTGGCCGCGAGCGGGCCGGTGATCTCCAGCTCTTCCTGCAGCGGTGGCGAGAGGAACGTGACGCCGTCCCCCAGCGCCGCGTAGCGGATCGACCCGGCGCCGGCGGGCCCGGTCGAGAGCGCCTGCGAGGCGGCGTCGAGGAAGAGCTTCGTCCATCGCGTGCGCGCCAGAGGCCATTCGTTCTCGTCGCGGCGCACGAACTTCCCGCCGGGATGGCGGATCTGCAGCTGCACCTTCGGCTGCTTCGCCCAGCCGGTATCCTCGCCCTTGAGGAAGTGGCCGAAGAACCGCTTCTGCAGCGCGACGCCATAGTCGGTATAGAAGTGCGTCCAGTGCTCGAGCCCGTGCGCCTCGAGCCACTTCTCCGGCGACGCCGCGCGGAAGAACCCCTCGAAGTTGCCGCGCGGGTGCAGGCCCTGGCCGCCCCAGTTCGCGGCGCTGAGCAGCGGCGCGCGCACCTTCGACCAGTCGGGCATGCGCGAGCGCCAGTATTCGTCGGAGGCCAGCTCGTTGCGGAAGCAGTCGTCGTAGAAGTCGCGGCGGCGCGAGCCCAGTTCCTCCTCGGAGAGCGTCTCCGGCCCCGCGACCCAGCCTCCGTCGATGCGGCTGCGATAGCCGCGCGTGCCCGTGCCGTGCTGCACCTTGATCACCTGGTTGGGAAACCAGGCGCGCCCGAACGCGCAGAGGATGCCGCCGTGCCGGGCGAGGTCGCGATAGTAGTCGGCCGCGCCCTCCCAGACGCAGATCGCGGCGAGATGCGGCGGCTGGAGCGCCGCCACCTGCCACTGGTTCATCGCCAGGTACGAGATGCCGCAGAGGCCGATCTTCCCGGTCGACCACGGCTGCGCCGCCGCCCACTCGATGCAGCCGTAGAGGTCCTGCGCCTCGCGCGCCGACCAGACGTCGAGCGTGCCGGGCGAACGGCCGGCCCCGCGCGAGTCGACGCGCACCACCGCGTAGCCGTCGCAGACCCATTTCTCCGGATCGACGACTTCCCAGTTCTGGTACTTGTTCGTCGACCCGGCGGGCACGTCCGGGTGCTGCTCGACCATCCGGTTCCACTGGTCGGCGTAGAGGTCGGCGAAGTGCAGCGCCTTGCCGTAAGGGCCGTACGAGAGGATCACCGCAGAGCGCTCCGCGCGCGGCGGCCGGAAGACGTCGGCGCGCAGCGTGAGGCCGTCGTCGGTGGGAATGCCGACGTCCCACTCGATCTCCATCCCGTCGCGAATCACGCGCCACCCGACATGCGCTCGTAGACCTTCAGCACCGAGGCCAGGTCCTCCTTCTCCTGCCCTCCCGCGTACGCCGCCGTGAAGAGTTGCTGCATGGCGCTGCCGAGCGGGAGCGGCACGTGCAGCGCCTGCGCGGCCTCGATCATCAAGCGGATGTCCTTGAGGAACAGCTCGACTTTCATGTACGGCTCGAAGCGGCCCTCGACCATCAGCGGCCCGCGCACTTCCAGCATGCGCGAGGCGCCCGCCCCCTGCGCGAGGATCTCCACCGCCTGCGCCGGGTCGAGCCCCGCCCGGCGCGCCAGGTTCAGGCCTTCCGCCACCACCGCGGTGTTGAGGCCCATGATCAGGTTCGTCACCAGCTTGAGCATCGATCCCTGGCCGCAGGCGCCGACGAAGTAGACCTTCTTCGCCACCGCCTCCAGCACCGGCAGCGCCGCGTCGTATGCGCCGCGATCGCCGCCGACCGTGATCACGCCCTCGCGGCGCGCGACCATGCCGCTGGTGCCGCTCACCGGCGCGTCGAGGAAGGCGACGCCGCGCGCCCGCGCCGCCTCCTCGAGCCGCACCGCGAGTTGCGGCGAGATGGTGCTCATCTGCACGATGGTCGCTCCCGCCGCTGCGCCCTCCAGGACGGAGGCGACGGCCTCCTCCACGCTCTCCAGCGTGGGGAGCATGGCGAACACCGTGCGCGCGCGCCGCGCCACTTCTGCAGCAGAGGCTACGACCTCACCGCCGCGCGACGCGAGGCCGGCCAGCGCCGCCGGCGCGAGGTCGGTCCCCACCACGGCGTAGCCTGCCTCGAGCAGCACGCGCGAGACGGCGCTGCCGAGGAGCCCGCAGCCAACGATGCCGACCGGGCCCTTCACGTCACTGCCCGCAGTGCTTGCAGGGTGGCCAGTCGCGCCCATACACCGGGTCCTTGAGGAACTTCTCCGCGCCGTACGTCCAGAACTGCGACACGCTGGGGAAGGTGTGGACCACGGTGTTCTGCAGCTTTCCGTTCACCTTCTCCACCTTGCGGACGTAGATGTTCTCGACCGGGTTGCCGTAGCCGTCGAACTTGATCGGGCCGCGCGGCGCGCTGGACAGGTCGACCTTGCGCAGCGCCTGCAAGAGCTTGTCGGTGTCCTCGACGTCGCCGCCGTTCGCCTTGAGCGCATCCTCCAGCGCCAGCATCGCCACATAGGTCCCCTCCGAGTAGTACGAGGGAACCTGGTCGAACTTCTTCTGGTAGTCGGCGACGAACTTCTTGTTCGCCGGATTGTCCAGCGCCGCCGAGTAGTGCAGCGCGGTGACCACGCCCACCGCCTCGTCTCCCGCGGTGCGGATCACGTGCTCGTCGGTCAGCGTGCCGCCGCCGATGAGCGGGAGGCGCGCCTTGAGGCCTGCGTCCTGATACTGCTTCATGAACCGCATCGCATCGGCGCCGGAGAAGACCGCGTACACCGCGTCCACGTCGCGGCGAATCTGCGCCAGGTAGGGGCCGTAGTCGGCGTTGCCAAGCGGCGGCCAGAGCTTCTGCACCACCTGCCCGCCCGCCTCCTCGTACGTGCGCTGGAAGCCGGCCTCCACCTCCCAGCCGAAGGCGAAGTCGTAGCCGATGGCGGCGATCTTCTTGTACTTGAGGTTGTCCCAGACCCACTTGCCGAAGGGCTGCGACGGCTGCGCGCTCGACCAGCCGGTGCGCACGATGTACGCGCTCTTCTTGCGCTGGGTGATGTCCTCGGACGAGACGATGGGGAAGAGCGTCGCCACCTTCTTCTCGGTCAGGTACGGCGCGACGGCGTAGCCCACCGCGGCGCTGAGCGGCCCGACCAGCACGTTGATGCCCTGCCCCTCGACCAGGCTGCGGGTCTTGGTGAGGCCGGTGGCGGGCTTCCCCTCGTCGTCCTCGACCAGGAGCTGCACCTCGCGGCCGGCCAGCCTGTTCTTCCTCTCGTCGAGGAAGAGCGCCATGCCGTTGGCCATGTCCTTTCCGTTGGCGGCGAGCGGCCCGGACTGCGGATAGAGGAAGCCGATCTTGATCGGGCCCTTTTCCGCGGCGCTCCCCCGCCGCGCGGACCACAGCCCGACCAAGCCCAGCGCCACGACGACCAGCACGGCCGCTCTACGCATCGCGTTCTCCTTTCAGGAGCCGAGACCAAGGTAGCGGGACTTCGCGTCCTGATTCGCGGCCAGCTCGGCCGGCGCCGAAGAATGCACGATCCGCCCCCGGCTGAGCACGTAGACGTGGTCGGCCAGCGACAGCGCAAACTGCAGGCTCTGCTCGACCAGCAGGATCGAGAGCCCCTGCGCCTTCAGCTCGCGGAGGGTCCTTCCCACCTCGCGCGTCACCAGCGGCGCCAGGCCTTCGGTGGGCTCGTCGAGCAGGAGCAGGTCTGGATCGGTCATCAACGCGCGGCCGATGGCCAGCATCTGCTGCTCGCCGCCCGAGAGGTGGTTGCCGGCGTGCTCGCTCCGCTCGGCGAGACGCGGGAACAGCTTGAAGACCGCGTCCACGTTCCATCGGCCGTTCCTGCGCCGCTGCGCCACCGTCAGGTTCTCGCGCACCGACAGCGAGGGAAAGATCCAGCGTCCCTGCGGCACCAGCCCCATGCCCATGCGCACGGTGCGGTGCGAGGCGAGCCGCGTGACGTCGCGGCCCTTGAAGACCACCCTGCCCGCCCGCGCCGGCGTGAAGCCGATGATGGTGCGGATGAGCGTGGTCTTGCCCATGCCGTTGCGGCCGAGGAGGGTCACCACCGACCCCGGTTTGACCTCGAGCGACACGCCCTGCAGGACGTGGCTCTCGCCGTAGCAGGTGTGGACGTCCTCCACGGCCAGCATCATGCCACCCCGGAGCCCAGGTAGATCTCGGCGACGCGCGGGTCCGCCTTCACCTCGTCGCGGCCGCCGTCGGCGAGGACCCTGCCGTTGTGCATCACGGTGACGCGGTCGGCGACCCGGAAGGCCACGTCCATGTCGTGCTCGATCATCACCACGCTCATCGCCGGATCGAGCGCCTGCAGCAGGCTGACCATGTGCTGCGCCTCCGCCGGCGAAAGTCCCGCGGCGGGCTCGTCGAGGAGCAGGAGCCGCGGCCGGCCGGAGAGCGCCATCGCGATCTCCAGCTGGCGCTGGACGCCGTGGGAGAGCGTGCGCACCACCGCATCCTCGCTGCCGGCGAGCCCCACCGACGCCAGCACCTCGTGCGCCCGCGCGCAATGCTCCGGATACGCGCGGATCGACTTGAGCGGCATCAGCTTCGACGGCGAAAGCCCGTGCATTGCCAGCATCATGTTCTCGAAGACGGTCAGCGTCGGGAACAGGTCGTTGACCTGGCAGGTGCGCGCGAGCCCCAGCGCGGCGCGCCGGTGCGGAGGCATGCGCGTCACGTCGCGGCCGAACACGGTGATGCGGCCGGCCGTCGGCGGCAGGTCGCCGGCGATGAGGTTGAAGAGCGTGGTCTTGCCCGCGCCGTTGGGGCCGATCAGCGCGCGCCGCTCGCCGGGAGCGACGCAAAGCTCCACCTTGTCGACGGCGCACAGGCCGCCGAACGCCTTGGTGAGGCCCTCCACGCGCAAGGCAGGATCGCCGGTCATCGCCGCTCCCCGTGGAGGACGCCGAGGATGCCGCGCGGCGCGAAGAGGATGACGCAGATGTAGAGCGCGCCCACCACCATGACCCAGTGCTGGGTGTAGACGCTGAGGACGTTCTTCACGAAGACGATGAGCCCCGCGCCGAGCGCCGGCCCGACCAGCGTCGCCGGCCCGCCGAGCGCGACCATCAGCAGCACCTCGACCGAGGTGACGAGGTGGGCGTCGGCCGGGCTGACGAAGCCGTTGTAGTAGGACCACAGCACGCCGGCCACGCCCGCCAGCGTGCCCGACAGCAAGAACGCCAGATACTTGTGCAACCACACCGAGTATCCGAGCGCGCGCATCCGGTGCTCGCTGTCGCGGATGCCGCGCAGGCTCATGCCGAAGGGCGAGCGCATGGCGATGGAGAGGAGCGCGAGGGTGAGCGCGAAGACGAAGAGGCTCAGGTAGTAGTACGCGCGCGGGTCGGCCACCGACGCGTGCGCGCCGAGCAGCGTGGGGCGCGGGATGCCGGAGATGCCGTTGTCGCCCTGGGTGAGCGAGACCCAGCGAAAGGCGAGCCCCCACACCACCATGCCCAGCGCGAGCGTGATCATGAGGAAGTAGACGCCGAGCGCGCGGATGGCGAGCAGGCCGAACACGGCCGCCACCAGGAGCGACGACAGCAGGCCCGCGCCGAGGCAGGTCCAGAACCCCGCGCCGTGTTCGGTGGCGAGGATGGCCACGGCATAGGCCGCAACCCCAAAAGTACCCGCATGCCCCAGCGACGGCAGGCTGGTGTACCCGAGCAGCACGTCGAGGCTCATGGCGAAGACGGCGAAGATGAGCGCCTGCGTGAGCAGCGAGAGCGGGAACGGCTTGAGGAACGGCGGCAAGGCGACGAGCAGCGCGCCGGCCGCGACGGCCGCCGCGGCCTTGACCCTCCGCGCTCTGGCGGTGCCCTCGAAGATCATGCCTTCCCGAACAGCCCGGTGGGCTTGAGCGCCAGGATGAGCGCCATCGGCGCGAAGAGGGTGAAGTAGGAAAGCTCGGGGAAGAGCGCCTTGCCGAAATTGTCGAGCAGCCCGACGATCACGCTTCCCGCCACCACGCCCTGCAGGCTCCCGAGGCCGCCGAGGATCACCACCACGAACGCGTAGGGCAGGACCTCGAAGTCGAGTCCCGGGTAGACCCCGAGGAAGCCGCCGCCCACCACGCCGCCCAGCGCGGCGAGGAGCGCGCCGAACCCGAAGACGGCCATCGACACGTGGGGAACGTTGATGCCCACCCCCTCGGCCATCTCGCGGTTGTCGACCGTGGCGCGGACCATCGAGCCCACGCGCGTCTTGTCGAGGATGAGCCAGAGCCCGATGCCGACGCCCACGGCCACGCCGATGATGAAGAGGCGGTAGAGCGGGAAGACGAGGATGCCGAACGTCAGCGCGCCGGAGAGCAGCGCGGGAACGGGCACGCTGTTGGGATCGCCGCCCCAGATCCAGAGCGCCAGGTCCTGGAAGACCAGCGCGAACCCCATGGTCAGGAGGACCTGCGCGAGCGTCTGCTTCTGCAGCCGGCGCAGGAACGCCGCCTCCATGGCGAGGCCGACGACGGCGACGACGAGCGAGCCGGCCAGCATGCCGAGGATGAAGCTGCCGGTGCGCCGCACGGTGGTGAGCGCGACGTACCCGCCGAGCACGAAGTACGACCCATGCGCGAGGTTGACGATGCGCATGACGCCGAAGATCAGCGAGAGCCCGCTCGCCAGCAAAAAGAGCATGGCCCCGTACGAGATCCCGTTGAACGCCTGCGTGACCCAGAACTCCAAGTGCGCTCCTCCCACGGGTCGACCATCGAGAGCCGCCTGGTTCAGGGCCTCGGATTGTGCAGGTTGGGCGGGCGCCGCCCTTCCAGCACCGCCTGGATGTTCTCGACCACGACGTCCGCCATCTCCTCGCGAAGCTCGGCGACGGCGCTGCCGAGGTGCGGTGTCAGGACCACCTGCCTGAGCGGCAACAGCCCCGGGTGCACGCGGGGTTCCTGCTCGTAGACGTCGAGGCCCGCGCCGGCGATGCGGCCGCCCTCGAGCGCCTGCACCAGCGCAGCCTCGTCCACCACCGGGCCGCGAGCGGTGTTGACGAGGATGGCCGAGGGCTTCATCAGGCCGAGCGCGCGCGCGCCGATGAGATGGCGCGTCTCGGGGCTGAAGGCGCAGTGGACCGAGACGAAATCGGACCGCGCGAGCAGATCGTCGAGCGGCGCGTAAGCGGCACCCAGCTCGCGCTCCTCCGCCTCCGCCAGCCGCGTGCGCCGGTTGTAGAGAATGGACATGCCGAACCCGCGCGCGCGCCGGGCCACCGCGGTCCCGATGCGGCCCATCCCGACGATGCCCAGCGTCTTTCCGTGGACGGCGTGACCCGCGAAGTGGTGCGACTGCGATCCCGGAAAGACGCCGCGCCGCAGCGCCGCGTCTCCCTCGACGATGCGCCGCGCCACCGCCAGCAGCAGCGCGAAGGTCAGGTCCGCAGTCGCCTCGGTGACGATGGCAGGGATGGTGGTCACCGCGATGCCGCGCGCGGTGGCGGCCTTGACGTCGAGCGTCGCCGGCTGGATCGACATGCTGGCGATGACTTTCAGCCTCGTCCCCGCGGCGATCATCTCCGCGTCCACCACGTCGTGCATCAGGTGGAAGAGCGCGTCGGCGCGGGAGATGCGCTCGAGCAGCTCGGCCCGCGGCATGATGCGGCTTCCGTCCTCGCCCATCTCCACGTCGGCGAACGAGCGCAGGCGCAGAAGGGCCCTGGGCGCGATCGGCTGCGAGATGAGCACGCGCGGTCGGGGCATCGTCACTCCTTCAGAGCCGGAGCATCCTCTGCGCGGAAGCTCCCTTCAGGATGACCTTGCGATCGGCCGGCGAGAGCTCGTCGAGCGGCCGCAGCGGATCGAGCAGGCCCATATCGTACCGGTAGTCGCTCCCGACCACCACGCGGTCGCTGCCGACGAGCGAGACCAGGTAGCGCAGCGCCTCTTTGGCGTGCACGATGGTGTCGTAGTGGAACCTTCGCAGGTACGCGCTGGGCTTGCGCTTCGCGTTGCCGGCCTTCGCCTCGGGGCGGACCTTGTAGACGTGGTCGAGCCGGCCGACCACGTACGGCAGCGCGCCGCCCGCGTGCGCGAGGACGACCTGCAGCTTGGGGAACCGGTCGAGGATCCCGCCGTACATCAGCCGCGAGGCCGCGATGGCGGTGTCGAACGGGTTCCCCAGCCCGTTGACGATGTAGTAGCCCTTGAGCCGCGAGCCCGCCCCGACCACGTCGATGGGATGGAGGAAGATCACCGCCTTCAGCTCCTCGGCGCGAGCGAAGAGTGGCAGGAGCTCGGGGTCGTCCAGCTCCTTTCCGCGGATGTTCGATCCGATGGCGGCCCCGCGCAGCCCGAGCTGCAGCATGGCGCGGTCCAGCTCGGCGATCGACGCGGTCACGTCCTGCAGCGGCAGCGTCGCGAGACCCGCGAGACGATCGGGGGCGCCCGCGCATGCCGCCGCCAGCTCGTCGTTGAACAGCCGCGCGAGCCGCGTACCCAGCGCCGCGTCGGCCCAGTAGACCATCGGCGGCGAGAGCGAGAGGACCTGGAGATCCACCCCGGCCTTGTCCATGTCGGCGATGCGCGGCGGCGTCTCGTAGTAGTGGCGGCAGATGGGGCCGTAGGGAACTCCGGCCACCATGATGGTGGGATCGCCGCCGTCCTTGCGCAGATGCGCGCCGTGCGGGCCGCCCTCCTTCTCGATCGCCTCGAGGAAGCTGCGGGGCAGGTAGTGCGCGTGCAGGTCGATGACCATTTCAGCTCCGGTACCACCGCAGGATCTGCTCGCCGTTCCAGAACACCACGCCGGCGTGGCGCGCCGCGTGCTCGAGCGCGCCCTCGAGGTACTTGATCTGGTGCGGCGTGCCGCTCAGGTACGGATGGAAGGCGATGGACATGAACTTGGGGCGCGACGCCGACTCGGCGTAGAGGCGCTCGAAGGCGTCGCGGATCTTCTGGAGGAAATAGTCCGGCGGGTGGTGCTGCAGCGACACCACCGGGATGTCGTTCAGCTCCACCGAGTACGGCAGCGTCACGAGCGGTCCATGGGTCGTCGAGATCTCCGTGGGCTCGTCGTCGTACGGCCAGTCGCCCACGTACTTCACGCCGGCCTCGGCGAGGAGATCGGGCGTCTCGTACGTCTCGGTGAGCCCGGGCCCGAGCCAGCCGACGGGCCGCTTGCCGCCGAACTTCTCCAGCGTGTCGAGCGCGCGGTGGATCGCGTCGCGCTCGCTCTCCAGCTTGTGCATCGGCAGCTGCACGTACGAATGCGCCATCAGCTCCCAGCCGCCGTCCACCGCGGCGCGCGCGATGCGCGGGTAGACCTCGGCGACGCGGCCGTTGATCGAAAGCGTCGGGCGGATGCCCATGCGGTCGAGCGTGTCCTTGAGGCGCCAGAACCCCACCCGCATGCCGTACTCGTGCCAGGCCCAGTTCGGCACGTCGGGAAGAAGCGAGACGCCCAGCGGCGGCGTCAGCACCGTGCGCGGCATGGGCCGCTCGATCTCCCACACCTCGACGTTGAGGATGGGCCACACCACCATGCGCACGCCTTCGGGCAGGGCGCGGGCGGGCCGGTCGACGATGGCCGAGTAGACGCTGCGCTCGGACGGCTTCATCGCCATGGCTTCCCTCCTGGCTCTCAGCGGGCCCAGCGAACGATGCCGGCGACGCCGTCGACCGCCACCTCGACGCCGTCGGGGATGCGCGCGGTCGCATCCCGCACGCCCAGCACCATGGGAATGCCGCGCTCGCGGGCCAGCGAGGCGAGGTGCGAGGTGCTCCCGCCCAGCTCGGCCACCACCGCCGAGACGCGCGGCAGCACCTGCACGAGCGAGGGTCCGGCGACGCGCGTGACCAGGACGTCGCCCGGCCCTACCCGCGGAAGCTCGCACTCGCAGCCCACCACGCACGCGCGGCCCGAGCCCCTGCCGATGCCCGCCGGAAACCCGGTGAGGCCGGGATGGCGCGCCCAGATCTCGTCGGGGACGTGCGCCGCCTCCACGCGCAGCGGCCGCGATTGCAGCAGATACACGCCGGCATCGTCGAGCGCCCACTCGATCTCCACCGGGCCGCCGGCGAGGTCTTCGGCCCTGGAGAGGAGGCGCCCGATCTCCTCGGCCTCGCAGTCGGCGAGGCAGCGGGCCTGAGGCTGCGAGGCGACCGGCCGGCGGTGGACGTGGCAGGCGACCTCTTCGCGCCGGCCGGCGCTGCCGGAGACGAGCCGTGCGCTCTTGTCGAGCAGGTACTGATCGGGCACCACCTCGCCCTGCGCGATGGCCGAGCCGGGCCCGGGCGCCGCGCTCACCAGCATGCAGCCCTCCGCGGTGCGCGACAGCCCGCCGCCCGAGACCCGCGCCTGCACCAGCGGCTGCACGATGAGCGCCATCGCCGTGTCCGCCGGATCGAGCCCGTGGGTCGCCATGTAGCGCAGCGCGCGCGTGGACCAGAGCGCGGCCCAGCAGGCGCGCACGGCGGTGAGCAGGTCGCCCTCGTCCGACAGCCCGAGGTAGCTTTCGAACTGCCCGGCAAAGCTCGCCCCCGCCCGATCCTCGACCAGCGCGGACGAGCGCACCGCGCCCGGCAGCGGCATCGCCCGCCACGCCTCGAGCAGCGGCGCGGCGATCTCGTCTGCCACCGGCCGTTCGAAGAGCGCCATCCGCACTTCCAGCGCGCTTTGGCGGTCGTCCGCGCGCGCCTCCTCGAGACCCAGCGCCCGCATCTGCCGCCGGTACGCGTCCGCATCCAGCGCGAAGCCGCCCGGCGTGGGCAGCCCTGCGTGGGTCAGGGCCGCGAGGTTCGCGGCCTTGGGTCCGAAGCGCCGCGCGTCGGCCGCCTCGGGCGCGGCGATGGGGACGACCAGGCTCACTTCACGTGGCTTCCGTAGCCCGGCAGCGGATCGACCACCGTGATCTGCTTCACCGGGAAGTTCGAGGTGATCTCGATGCGGTCGGGATGGACGATGAGCATCTCCTCGATGCGCACGCCCCACTGGAGGTTCTTCCCGTGCTGCGTCTCGAGCGCGAAGACCATGCCCGGCTTGATCTCCACCGGATGGTCGAGCGACCAGATGCGCGAGATGACCGGCGGGTCGTACTGCGCGAG
>DATDMU010000393.1:0-7251 GCA_036518615.1 Myxococcales bacterium | reverse complement strand
TTCATTTATTTGGCGCTTGACGTTCAATATCATCCTGAGAGCCACAAGGTGAGGCTGAGTGCCCCGGATCCACTGAGAGGTCGAGCGTGATCACCACGATGTTGTGTGCCCTGCTTGCGCAGATCCCTGCCCCGCCGCCGCCCGCCGCCGCAGCGGACGCTGGGGTTGCCGCGCCTGCACAGCCCTCCCCGGCGCCCCCGAAATTGCCGGCCTACGAAGGCCTGACGCCGCAGCGCCTTCGCCGTATCCAGGACGCGCTGCAGCGGGCGAGGGTGGACGGCTGGCTCTTCTTCGATTTCCGCCGCTCCGACGAGATCGCCTATCGCGTCCTCGGCCTCGACCCCAAGGGAGCGCGGTCGCGGCGCTGGTACTGCCTGATCCCGGCGCAGGGCCAGCCGCGCAAGCTGCTCCACGCCATCGAGCCGCACGCGCTGGACGGCGTGCCGGGTTCCTCGGCCACCTACACCTCCTGGCGGACGCGCGACCGCGACCTGGGCGCGCTGTTGCGCGGGGTGCGCCGGGTGGCCATGGAGTACTCGCCGCGCAACGAGATCCCCACCGTGGCGCGGGTGGACGGCGGGACGCTGGAGCTGGTGCGCTCGATGGGCCCGGAGATCGTCTCCAGCGCGGACCTGGTTGCGGAGGTGGAGAGCACGCTTTCGCCCGAGGAGCTGGCCTCGCAGGCCCGGGCGGCGGAGTTGCTCAGCGCGGACCTGGAGGCGGTGGCGCAGGAGGCAGCGCGGCGCGTGCGCGAGGGGCGGCCTGCGACCGAGCGCGACCTTCAAGATTTCGCGCGGGCGCGCTGGGCGCAGGAAGGCTTCGATCAGGGATGGCCGGGCGTGGCGGTGGACGCGCACACCGCCGATCCGCACTACTCGCCTCCGGACACCGGCGGCGCGGTGGCGGGAAAGAACAGTTTGCTGTTGCTCGACTTCGCGGCCCGCCTGGCTCCGGACGGGATCTATGCCGACCTGACCCGCGTCTTCTTCCTCGGCGAGCGCGTGCCGGAGGAGATCCAGCGCGTGGCGGGATGGGTGTACCAGGCGCGCGACGCCGCGTTGCAGGCGGTGAGGTCGGGCGCCGAGATGGGGCGGCTGCCCACCGGCGCCGAGGTGGACCAGGCGGCGCGCGCGGTGATCGGCAAGGCGGGCTACGGCGAAAGTTTCCTCCATCGCACCGGCCACAGCATCGACCACCACGGCCACGGCGACGGCGTGAACAACGACGACTTCGAGACCCGCGACAACCGGCGGCACCTTCGAGATACCTGCTTCTCCATCGAGCCGGGCATCTACCTCGCCGGCCGCTTCGGCATCCGCAGCGAGATCGATGTCTGCCTCCCGGGCGGCAAGGTGGAGCTGCGCGGCGGCCCGGGCCAGCCCCTGGTGCCCGCCATGCTGGCACCGCCGTAGCGCGCTCTCGATCGATTCCAGCTCGAGGATCTGTCGGGAAAGCGCGCCGGTGACAAGGCGCTTGTGCTTGTGCGGGCGCGGCGGATGGAGCTGTTGCGATCGACATGCGGGCCTCGCGCCAGCTCTGCCATTCTGCCGCGGCTTGCCTGGCTCGATGCGCCGAAGGCGGCCGGCGCGATTTCTCCTCGACGGCGCGCAGGTCATCGTCCGCGGCGCGGAAGCGCTTCACCCACGAAGTTCACTCGCTTCTTCGCGTCAGTCGCTTTGCAGGGCATCACCAGGCTGTCTGCGATGTCGCCGTGCAAGCCGCGAAAAGTGGAAAGGATGTCGGCGTGCTGATGCCCGAGGGATGCATCATGACCTCATGACTAGGGGCACGACGCGTCGCCCTTCGTGTGCCGGTCCTGAACCTCGTCGAGGACCAGCCCGCTGACAGTACGATCGTACGAGTCAAGGATCCTGAGAATGCGAGCGCGCAGCGCTGTGACAACGAGTTCGTAAGACTGCGCTCGCAAGCAAGGAGCGACCATCTGTACGAGCCTTGCGTAGTCGTAAATCAGCGAGTCGCTACGCTCAGCCCTCAATAACGACGAGAGGCTGGTCGCCAGCGTCGGGTTTGCTTCTTCACGGATCTGCTTCATCCATCTCGTCTCGGGAGGATGGGCGTCGCGAAACCGGAATAGAGCAAACTCGATCTGCTCGTTGAGCGGGATCCGTCGAAACTCTTTACGCTGTGTCTCGAACGGCTGCGCTGCCAATGAAGCGACCCATGCCGGTCGCGGGTGTTGCGGATCTGGGGTCGCCAAGTCGCCCAACGGAACTGTGGTTTCGTTGGCACCTGCCGCCGCGCAAGCGTGCGCCGCGCACGCTATCGTCAGACCAACGAAGGCGGCTGCCAAACGTGGGTGGAACATATTGGGACAGCCGTCAGCGCACCGCGTCCTCATTGTCTGACCCGCCTCATCGCCACGGATGAGTGTACTCCCGAAACAGAAGCAGCGTGCCTCGGTTTGCACCCGATGCACGGGTGGGAGGGCTTGACACCGCCGGCCGCGGGATGGTAGATCATTCCCGAAATCATGCGACGCCGACCTGCCCAGAGGGAGTTGCCGTTTCGCAGTCACGGCGGCCGCCGCGAAGGAGCGGGACGCAAGCGGGGTGACCGCGTCTCGCACGCGGCGCGGCCAAGGTTCGATCAGCCGCTGCCGGTCCATGTCACGCTGCGCATGGGCGACCACGTCTGGAACCTGCGCAGCCGGCGTTCGTTCCGGCGCATCAAGGCGTGTCTCGAGCAGGCCAGGGCGCGGCTCGGCTGCCGTCTGATCGAGTTCAGCGTCCAGGGCAATCACATCCACGTCGTGCTGGAGGCGGACGGCGACGAGCGGCTCAGCCGCGCCGTCCAGGGCCTCTGCGTGCGCATCGCCAAGGCGCTCAATTCGATGATGGGGCGCAAGGGCCGCGTCTTCGACGACCACTACCATTCACGGCTGCTGCGCACGCCCACCGAGCTCGTCAACGCGATCGCGTACGTGCTGGGCAGCGCCGCGCATCACCACGGGGGCCGCCCGGACGACGACCCGTATTCCTCGGCGCGAGCGCGCGATGTTCTTGCGCAGCCGGTGGGATGGCTTCTTCGCACGGGATGGCGGCGGGCACGGCGCATCCCGCCCTGGCTCATCGCGCTGCGCACAGCGTCCTGACGTGGTTCGCTTTCCTGGTCCCCGCCGTGGTGGGCCCGCCGGATGAGATCAGCCCTTCGAGCGGCTGCGGAGCCACTGCGTGAGCAGGCGGACGCCGGCGCCCGTCCCTCCGCGGGGGTTGTAGCCGCGCTCCTTGTCCAGCGAGGCGGGCCCCGCGATGTCCAGATGCGCCCACGGCACCTTGCCGACGAAGTGCTGCAGGAAGAGCGCCGCGTTGATCGACCCGCCGTACCGGCCGCCGGTGTTCTTGAGGTCGGCGATGGGGCTCTTGATCAACTCCTCCATCTCCGCCGGCAGCGGCATCCGCCAGACGGGCTCGCCCGCGTTGCGCGCCGCCGAGAGCAACTCGGCGGCGAGGTCGTCGTCGTTGCTGAAAAGCCCCGCGGTCCACGGCCCCAGGGCCACCACGATGGCGCCGGTGAGCGTGGCCAGATCGATCACCGCCGCGGGCTTCTCCGCCACCGCCCAGGCGAGCACGTCGGCGAGGACCAGCCGGCCCTCGGCGTCGGTGTTGAGCACCTCCACGCTGGTGCCGTTCTTGCCGACGATGACGTCGCCGGGCTTGTAGGCCGTGCCGCTGGGCAGGTTCTCGCAGGCGCCGAAGTAGCCGCGCACCGGGAAGGGCGGCTTCAGCGTTGCCACCATGCGCATCGCGGCAATGACCGCGGCCGCGCCCGCCATGTCCACCTTCATGTCCTCCATGCCCTGCGCCGTCTTGATGGAGAGGCCGCCGGAGTCGAAGGTGATGGCCTTTCCCACCAGCGCCACCGGCTTGCCGGGCGCGTCGTACGAAATGCGCACCAGCTGCGGCTCCTCCGCGCTGCCCTGGGCGACCCCGAGGAAGAGGTTCATGCCGAGCTTGCGGATCTGCGCGGGCCCCAGCACCTCGCACTTGAGGCCGTGCGCCGAGGCCATGCGCCGCGCTTCCGCCGCCAGCGCGCGCGGCGTCACCTTTCCTGCCGGCTCGTTGACCAGGTCGCGGGCGGCGCAGACCGCGCCGGCCACCTCGCTCCCAAGGCGGGCGGCGTCGGCCAGGGCGCGCGCCGGCTTCCCGGAGACCAGCAGCTCGACGCGGGTCAGCTTGAGCGCCTTCTTCTCCTTCTTGTAGCGGTCGAACACGTACGCCCCGAGCGACGCTCCCTCCGAGACGGCCTGCACCTCGGCAGCCCCGTCCAGATGCCCGAAGAGCGCCAGCGACCGCGCGCCCGCGGCCCTGGCCAGCTTCACCGCGCGGGAGGCGGCGACGCGAAGCTGCTCCAGGCTCCGGTCGGCGTCCTTCTCCTTGCCCAGGCCGAGCAGCGCCAGCCGCTGCGCCCCGACGCGGCCGTGCGTGTGCAGCGAGAGGACCTGCCCTTCCTTGCCGCCGAACTCCTCCTCCTTGGCGCAGCGCGACAGAAGGCCCCCGAGCGCTGCGTCCACCGGCCCCGGCTTCTCGCCTTCGCGGACCAGGAGCGCCAGGAGGTCGGTCGCGTGGGACTCTGGATCGCCTCGGACGACGGTCGTGTTCAGGGCCATGCGGGGCGGCCTACATAGCACGGAACGCGTTGATTTCCGCGGCGGCGGCGGATAGGGTCCGCGCCCTTCGGGACCCATGGACGAGAAGCTCCAGGAAATCGAGCAGCGTTTCGAGCGCCTGACCGCGGACCTCGGAAACCCGGAGGTGATCGCGGATCGCGCGCGCTTCTCGCAGGTGGCGAAAGAGCGATCGCAGCTCGAGCCGCTGGTGGAAGCGTTCCGCGATTTCCGCCGCGCGCGCGGGGAGCTGGAGGACAACAAGGCGCTGCTCGAGGACAAGGACGCCGACGTGCGCGCCATGGCCAAGGACGAGCTGCCGGCGCTGCAGGCGCGCGTCGACGAGCTGGAGGCGCGGCTGAAGATCCTGCTCTTGCCCCGCGACCCCAACGACGAGCGCAGCGTGATCCTGGAGGTGCGCGCCGGCGCCGGCGGAGACGAGGCGGGCCTCTTCGCCGCGGAGCTCTTGCGCATGTACCTGCGCTACGCGGAGCGCAAGGGCTGGAAGACGTCTTTGATGGACACCGGCGAGAACGCCGCGGGAGGGATCAAGGACGCGAGCGTCACCATCGAGGGCGACGGCGTCTTCTCCTTCCTGAAATACGAGTCGGGTGTCCACCGCGTGCAGCGCGTTCCCGCCACCGAGGCGCAGGGGCGCATCCACACCTCCACGGCCACCGTCTCGGTCATGCCAGAGGCGGAGGACGTGGACGTGCAGATCAATCCCGCGGACATCCAGATGGACGTGATGCGCTCCACCGGCGCCGGCGGCCAGAGCGTCAACACCACCGACTCGGCGGTCCGCCTCACCCACAAGCCCACCGGCGTGGTGGTCAAGTGCCAGCAGGAGAAGAGCCAGCTCAAGAACCGGGCCATGGCCATGAAGATGCTTCGGGCCAAGCTCTACGAGATGGAGCTGGAGAAGCAGCGCAGCGCCCGCGACGCCCAGCGCAAGTCGCACGTGGGCACCGGCGACCGCAGCGAGAAGATCCGCACCTACAACTTTCCCCAGGATCGCCTGACCGATCATCGCATCGGGCTCACCCGGCACAACCTCTCCGCGGTGATGGACGGCGACATCGACGACGTGGTGATGGCGTGCCGCACCTTCTTCCAGGCGGAAGCGTTGCAGGAACAGGCGCGCGCATGAACGCACGCACCGTCGCGACCATGAGCGCGCGCACCATCGGAGAGCTGCTCCAGCGCACCGCGGAACGGCTCTCGGCGCCCGAGTTGCTCAGCGAGGATCCGCAGCAGGAGGCGCGCGAGCTGGTCGCCCACGCGCTGGGCATCCTTCCCGCGCAGCTTCCGGCTCACGCGCACCGGCCCCTCACCGCCGAGCAGCACGGCGCCCTGATGCGGCTGCTCGAGCGGCGTCTCGACGCCGAGCCCACCGGATACCTGGTGGGCGCGGTGGAGCTGCTCGGTTTGCGCTTCAAGGTGGACCGCCGCGGGTTCATCCCGCGGCTCGACCTTCCCGTGCTCATCCACGCGGGGCTCGATCGCGTTCCACCGGACGCCGGCGGGTTCGCGCTCGATCTCGCCTGCGGCATCGGTGCGGCGGGCATCTGCGTCGCGCACGCGCGGCCGAAGCTGCGCGTCGATCTCGCGGACGTCTCCGCCGAGGCCATCGAGCTCGCGCGCGAAAACGCCGACCGCCTGGTGCCCGGCCGCGCCCACTGCTACGCGGGCGATCTCTTCCAGCCCTTGCCGCGGGGCAGGAAGTACCTGATCGTCACCGCCAATCCGCCCTGGGTTCCCGACGGCACCGAGCTGCCCGAGGAAGTGATCAACCACGAGCCCAAGGTCAGCTTCTTCGGCGGAGCCGACGGCCTCGACGTGGTGCGGCGGATCATCCGCGAGCTGCCGGACTGGCTTGCGCCGCGGGGCGTGTACGCGCAGGAGTGCGATCCCTCGCAGGTGGACAGCGTCATCTCGCTCTTGGTCGCGGCAGGCCTGCGCGAGCCGCGGGCGCATGCGGACAAGGAAGGCGTGCGGCGGGTGGTGTCCGCGCAGAAGCCGGGATGACGCAGGCCTTCACGGTGCGCTCGCTCCTGCAATGGGCGCGGGACTGGCTCGCGAAGAAGGGCGTGGAGAACCCGCGTCTCGACGCCGAGCTTCTGCTGGCGAGCGCGCTGGGCTGCGACCGCGTGCGGCTCTACGTGGACGCCGACAAGCCCCTCGGCGCATCCGAGCTGGCGCGGTTCAAGCCGCTCATCCAGCGGCGCGGCGCGCGCGAGCCGGTGGCGTACATCCTCGGCAGCAAGGAGTTCTACGGAAGGCCCTTCGAGGTGCAGAAGGGCGTGTTCATCCCACGGCCCGAGACGGAGCTCCTGGTGCGGCTCGCGCTCGAGCAGGTGGAGGAGGGCGTCGCCGCGCGCGCTCTCGATCTGTGCGCGGGCTCGGGCGCGGTGGGCATCGCCATGGCGGCGGAGCGCCCGCTGGCGCAGGTGGATCTGGTGGAGCTGTCGAAGGACGCGGCGGCGGTCGCGGAGCGGAACGCGCAGAAGCACGCGCCGGGGCGGGTGCGGGTGTTCTGCGGCGATCTCTTTGCGGCGCTTCCCGAGCGCATCCGCTACGATGTGATCACGGCGAACCCGCCCTACGTTCCTACCGTGCATGTGCCA
>DATDMU010000392.1:0-21658 GCA_036518615.1 Myxococcales bacterium | reverse complement strand
TCGCCGTTGAAGATGTGCGTCTTGAGCCCGCGCAGGAACTGTTCCTTGTCCACGCTGGCGCCGAAGAACAGCACCTGGATGCGATCGATGATCACCGCGATCGCGAAGACCATGCAGAGCGCGATGGGGTACATGCCCGGGCCGCCGCCCTTCCAGTGGTGCGCGATGGTCTCGAAAAAGGAGCTCATTGTCTTGTCCGTCCTCTGCAGAAAAAGGGTTCAGAATCGAGCCGGAGGGGAGGCCAGCCGCCCCGCCGGACCGAGCCACGCCGACTCGCCTTCGCAATCTGGGTGCCGCTCTCCGAATCGGCAATCGGCCGCCTGCTTCCGCTGCCCGGCACCCCCCGCCGCCGCGCTCCGGTAGCAAATGCGCAGCCGGCGTGCGGCGCCGTTTCGGTGTGTTAGGTTCCGCGCGCAATGGCCCGCGAGATCCTCTTTCCCAAGACGCGGCACGTCGCGCTGTCCGGTCCCGGACAGCCGGCGGAGGCGAAAGCGTTGGGCAGTGAGGCGATTCTCGTTCCCATCCAGGACGCGGTGCGGGCCATGCCGCCCGCGGGCATCCCGCTGCCCGAGCCGGTGACGCCGGGAGGCCCGGGAGTTCCCGCCAAGGGCGATCTTCCGGCGGCGGCGGCTGCGCCGGGACTGGGGGCCGGACCGCAGCCCCCGGCGCCCCAGGCGCGCGAGCTGCCCTGGCTGGTCGCGGCCGACGTCTCCGCGCCGTCCGGGGAGGGCGACGTGTGCCGCGCTCCGGACGGGTCTTCCGCGGGCGTCCGCTGCGCCTCCTCGCTGGAGGGCCGCGAGGCCGCGGGGGAGCTGGCCGAGGAGGCCGCGAGAGTGGGCGACGCCGTCCTGCTCGAGGGCCTGGATCGCTGGTACCGCCTCGCTCCGTCGTCGGCGGGCTACTGCCGCAGCTGCGAGCTGGCCCTGGTCGAGTCCCTGCGCGAGAGCTACGGCGAGCACCTGCAGCCCTTCGACGCGCTCGAGGGGCTGCGCTCGTCGGCGCTCCCGCCCGCGGAGCGCCCCTACGCGCGGGAGAAACAATGGCTGCGCCTCTCCGAGGCGGTGGAGGCCGCCAAGCGCGCGGTCCTGCGCGCCCGCGACGAGGCGCGCCGCGCCCGCAGCGTGGAGGTGGCGGTGCTGGGCAAGGTGGGAACGCTCAGCGCGCTTTCGCTGGAGCTCTGCCGGCACCTGGACGGGCTCGTCTTCGATCTCGCCTCGCTCGATCCCTTTGCCGAGCTGTTGCCGATGCTCGCGGCGCGCGCCGCTCTCGGGCAGCGGCCGGCCATCGCGGTGCTGCCCTCCGGCGCCGGCGTGGGCCAGGTCCGGCAGTTCGCGGCGCTCGCGGCGGCGTGCGACGTGGACCTCTTCCTGCCCG
The DNA here is from genome assembly GCA_036518615.1 of Myxococcales bacterium. Lineage (GTDB taxonomy): Bacteria > Myxococcota > Myxococcia > Myxococcales > 40CM-4-68-19 > 40CM-4-68-19. The sequence continues at coordinate 20,284 of DATDMU010000392.1, read as the reverse complement.
CCGATGCGCCTGCCGAGGCGCGCGCCGCCCTGGCCCGCCACCGCGAGTTCCTCTCGCTGGTGCGCGAGCGCTACCGCCCGTCCGCGCCGCTCCTCGACGCGGAGATCCTGCTCTCGCCGAGGTGCGATCACTGGACTTCGGGCGCCCACCAGCGGGCGGCGTCCTCGTGCGCCGCCGCGCTGGCCCGCGCGCAGCTCCAGCCCGCGGTGCGCCTCGACCTCGCCGGAGGCGTGAAGTCGCGCCTGCTCATCCTCGCCGGCGCCGGCGCCCTGCCCGAGGCCGACGCGGCGGCCGCGCGCCGCTACGTGGAGGGAGGCGGCGACGCAGTGGTCCTCGGGCGCTGCGCGTCGGCCGACGAAGAGGGCCGCATCGGCGATCTCCTCTTCCCCGAGGTCAAGTCCGGGCTGGAGCGGGTGGGCGAGGGGCGCGTGTTCCGGCTCGACGAAGGTGCGCAGGACGCTGCGCTCTCCCGCGCCGTGCGGGAGCTGGCTGGACGGGGGCGCGCCCAGATCACCCTCGCGGGACGCGGGCGGCTCTTCGCGCGCGCCTACCTCGATCCGGAGCGCAAGCTCGACGTGCACCTCGTCAACCTGGAGGTGCGGGACGACGGGTTCGCTCCCGCCCAGGGCGTACAGATGTCCATCGCCGGCCAGGCCGCCGGCGGAGGCCGCTCCGGCTACTGGTTCGCGCCGGAGCGCAGCGGCGGGAAGGACGGCGAGCGCATCGTGCTCAACCCCTCGGGGTTTTCCGTCTCCACCATCCTTCCCAGCATCGACGCCTACGCCCTGCTCGCGGTGCCGCGCTAGGCCTTGTCGCGGATCACCGGCGGCGGCTGCGGAGGCGGCGGGTCGGAGGCGCGGTCGAGGTCGACGATGCGCGTCTTGCCCACGTATTGCGTCGTCTCGTAGCGGGTGATCTTTCCGATCTTCTTCACGATGCTCGCCATGCGCTCGGCCTCCCGCAGGATGGCGGCCAGCTCCTCGCGCCCCTTGTCCTGCTCCCGCGTGCGGCGGAAGAGCAGCTCGGTGAATCCGAGGACGCTGGTGAGCGGCTGGTTGAGCTCGTGCGCCGCCGCGCCCGCCAGCTCCGAGACCAGCGCCGCCTTCTCCACCCGCTCCAGCCGCTCGCGGGCATGGCGCAGCTCCGCCTCGCGGCGCAGGTCCTCGCGCACGTCGCGGATCACGCCCACGGTCGCCGTCTCTTCCCCTGCGACGGCCACGATCGCTGCGGAGAGGTCCACCGGGATCACCTCGCCGTTCTTCGCCACCAGCTCGCAGCGCAGGGTCTCCATCGGCTGCCCTGAAGCGCGGGCCGCGCGGAGCCGCTGCATGATCTGCCGCGCCTGGTGCGGCGGGTAGAGGTCGGCGACGCTGGCCTTTCCCACCAGATCCGCCGCGGAGAATCCGGTCATCTGCTCGGCGCCCTTGTTGAAGAGCAGGATGGTGCCGGACAGGTCGGCGGCGACGATGCCGTCGGCGGTGGCGTCGATGAGGCTCTCGAGGAACTCCTTGGTCTTGCGCAGCTCGTTCTGGATCTCCCGGCTCTCGGAGACGTCGCGGAAGCTGAGGATGGCGCGCCCGTTCTGGGAACGCAGCGGACCGGCGGAGAGCGAAAGGGTGACCCGGCGCCCGTCGCGGGTGTGGACCTTGAGCTGGGCGGAGAGCACGCGGCCGCCCCGGGCCAGCTCGCGCCAGAGCAGGTTCGCCTCGGCGGCGCTCTCCTGCGCCACCAGCTCGTGCAGGAGCAGGCCGCGGGCGGCCTCCGGGCTCGAGCCGAGGATGGCGCAGCCGGCGGGGTTGAGCGAGAGCACGCGCCCGTCTTCCCCCAGCACCGCCATGCCGTCGTTCACGTGGCTGAAGAACTCCTCGTAACGGCGCAAGAGCGACAGCTCGCGCTCCGCCGCCACCCGCTGGCGCCGCTCGCTCTGGATCCGGCCCGCGTTGCAGAGCGCCACCGCCGCCGCGTTGGCTACGGTGGTGAGGAAGCGCACCTCGCGGCCGGTGAAGCCGCCCCGGGTGCGCGAGCGGATGAAGAGCACGCCGGCCACCCCGCCCTCGCAGGCCATCGGCACCACCGCGATGGCGCTGATCTGCTGTCCTGCCAGCCGCGCGCGCACCGGGTCGAGCAGCGGGTGCGCCTGGGCGTCGTCGATGACCAGCGGCCGCCCGGTGATCATGACCTCGCGGAACTCGGGATAGTTGGCGAGGTCGATGTGGACGCCGCGCGCTTCCGGGTCGTCGCTGGCGGCGACCACCGTGCCCGAGCCGTCCTCCTCGATCAGCACCACCGAGCAGCGTTCCACCGTGAACCGGCGGGCGATCCGCGCCACCACTTCGGTGAGCAGATGCTCCGGGTCGCCGCCGGTGACCAGCGCTGCGGTCATCTCCACCAGGGCGGCGAGGTCCTCGGTCTCCCGAACCATCTCTTCGCGGTCGCGGGCGGCACGCAGGAGCGAGCGAAGCAGGACGGGCAGGTCCTGCGCCGCATAGGGCTCGCGCACCATGCCGTCGACCGCCCCGGCGAAAGCGGCGGAGCCGGCCGTCGCCGGAACGATGCCCACCAGCGGCGCGTAGAGCTGCCGGGCCAGGTCGAGACGCGTCTGCACGTCGCCTGTGCCGAGATCGACGACTGCGGCGCCGCCTTCGCCGAGCTCGAATCCTTCCGCCACCAGGGCGGCCGCGAGCGCCTGCGCCGCAGGTCCGACCAGCGAAACGCGCGATGTCAGTTGATCCGGCACCTCTGCCCGACTGTACCGCACGTCATCGCGCGCCGCGAAATGCGGAAAGAGCGGCCGCCACCACCTCTTTCACCGCGACGCCGCATCGCGCGGCCGCCTCGCGGCAGTCCTCGAACTCGGGGGCGGCGTTGACCATCGTCCCGCGCAGGCGTCCCACCTTGACGCGCACCTTTCCGTACTGGGTGGCGACCTCCACCAGCTCGCGGGCGAGGACCGCCCGCTCGGAACGCAGCGCGCGGATGCCCAGGGTGCTGGTTTCCCTGAAGATGGCCGCCTCCACCGCGGGCCGCGCCGCCTCCGTCGCCAGGGCTGCAAAGAGGTGGCCGGGGCGACCCTTCTTCATGGTGACCGGCGCGATCCACGCATCCAGCGCGCCCGCTGCGAGCGCCGCGTCCAGGGCCACCGAGACGAGCTGCGGCGAAAGATCGTCGAGGTTCGTCTCCAGCACCCACACCGGCTCGCGATCGGGCGCCTCCCCGCTGCCCAGCACCGCGCGCAGCAGGTTGGGCGCGTCTTCCCAGCGGCTGGTGCCCGCGCCGTAGCCGATGCGGTCGACGACCAGCTGCGGCAGCGCCTGTGCCTCCTCCGTCCACGCAGCCAGGAGTGCCGCTCCGGTCGGGGTGGTGCGCTCGCCGGGCCCGCTCTGGCGCAGCGCGCGCCCGCGAAGGACCTCCAGCGTGGCGGGAGCGGGCAGGGGGATGATGCCGTGCGCGCTGTGCCGCGTGCCGCCCCCCGCCGGCGGCGGCAGCGCCACGATCCGCTCCGGCCCCAGCGCATCGACGAGGAGCGCGGCGCCGACCACGTCCACGATGGAGTCGAGGGCGCCCACCTCGTGGAACTCCACCTCGTCGGGAGCGACGCCGTGGATGCGCCCCTCCGCCGCCGCCAGCAGCGCGAAGGCGGACTGGGAGAGCGGCTCGGCGCGCCCCGGCAGCTTTGCGCGCGCGATCAGCTCGCGGATGTCGCGAAAGGCCCGGTGCGGGTGCGGCTCGGGCGGACTGCGCACCTCGACGTGCGCGGCGCGGATGCCGGAGATCTCCACCTCGGAGACCGCGACGGAGACCCCGGGCAGGGAGAGCTTTCGCAGCCCCTCGTCGAGCGCGGCGCGGGGCGCGCCCAGATGCAGGAGCGCCGCGATGGTCATGTCGCCCGCGATGCCGCCCACCGGATCGAGGACGAGCGTGCTCACTTCGCCCGCGCCTCGCGGCGCGTTTCCAGAGATTGGCGGGCGGCGTGCGACTGCCTCGCGATCAGCGCCGCCTGGAAGCCGGCGCCGAACCCGTTGTCGATGTTCACCACGCTCACGTTGGCCGCGCAGGAGTTGAGCATGGAGAGCAGCGCGGCGATGCCGCCCAGCGAGGCGCCGTAGCCCACGCTGGTGGGCACGGCGATGACCGGCCGGGCCACGAGGCCTCCCACCACCGAGGGCAGCGCGCCCTCCATGCCCGCGCAGACCACCAGGGCGTCCGCCTCCCGCAGCGCGGCGGTGCGGCGGAGCAGGCGATGGAGGCCGGAGACCCCCACGTCGTAGATGCGCTCCACCTGCGCCCCGACGACGTGCGCGGTGGCGCAGGCCTCCTCGGCGACGGGGATGTCGGTGGTGCCGGCGCAGACCACCGCCACCAGTCCCTCGCGCGGAGGGATGCCGGAGACGGGCGGCGCGGTGAAGGTGCGGGAGACCGGGTCGTAGCGGCCGTGCGGCGCGGCGGCGAGCGCCGCGGCCTCCGCCTCCGCCGACATGCGCGTCACCAGCACCGCCTGCCCCAGGGAGACGAGCTTCTCCACCAGGGCGCCGATCTGCTCCGGCCGCTTGCGCTCGCCGAAGATCACCTCGGGAACGCCCATGCGCAGCGCGCGCTCTCCGTCCAGCTGGGCGAAGTCCTGCACGTGCTGCACCGGCAGCTCGGCGATGGCCTTGGCGGCCGCCCCGGGCGCGACCTCCCCGGCGCGCACCCGTTCGAGCAGTTCCTGCAATGTCCTCGCGTCCATCGGGCGCTCTGTATCAGATCGAGGCGGCTTCAGATCAACTCGCCTGCCCCGCGCTGCGTCCGGGGTCGCCGGCCTACTCCGCGCCCAGCAGCGAAAGCAGACGGGAGAGGGAGTCGTCCACCGGCGTGGCGACGATGCGGCCGGCGTAGCGGACGCCGGGCAGGCGGAAGTCGGTGACGAGGAGCAGCGCCGAGTCCAGGTCGCCGAACGCCGCCGCCACCGTTTCTTCCAAGGTTCCCTCGCCGACATGCGGGATGGAAGGCACCAGCGTCAGCCCCACCGCCGCCGCGACCCCGCCCACGTAGCTCGAGACCACGATGTTGGACATCTCCGCGAGCGCGCTGCTGTAGAGGGTGCGCCCGCCCGGCGCCGCCTGCCGTCCCAGGCCGACCAGGAGCCCGCCCATCAGCGCCGCGCCTTCGCGCGTCACGTGCATCATCCAGCGCAGCCGCGCCCCGCCGTCCACCTCGAAGTGCACGGCGAAGACCGCGCCGTCGGGCTGCAGCACCCGGCCCACCCCGCCTCGCGGCGCCACCTGCGCGCGCGGAGTGGAAACCTCGACCGAGGTACCGAGCAGGCGGCCGAGCGACCGGGCGGCGTCGCTCGAGCCGAGCATCGCCAGCTGCCGCAGCGCCTCCACCTGCCGGGGCGTCAGGTCCAGAGGCGACAAGGCCGCGCCCATTTATGCCGCCCCCCGCGAGCGCTGCGGGTGCTCCGCCAGCTCGTGGATCCCGCGCGGATCCAGCACCAGGAGCGGCCTGCCGTTGCCGAGCACGGTGGTGCCGGCGACGCCGCGGATGCGGTCGAGCGGCGGGAAGAGCGGCTTGAGCACCGCCTCCTCCTGCCCCACCAGCCGGTCCACCGAGAGGGCGAAGGTGATGCCGTCCACCTCCAGGACCGCGAAGGGGCGGGGCCCGGGAGGCGAGAGCGAGGGGAGGCCGAAGAGCTTGGCCAGCGAATAGGCGCGCACGAGCTGGCCCATCACCGCGAGCGAGCGCGCCTCGAACCCCTCGCCTCCGCGCGCGGAGAGGTCGTATTCGGTGGTGACCACCACGCGCCTCATGGGCAGCCCGTAGAGCTCGCCGCCCACCTGCACGAGCAGCAGGTTCGCCATCGAGACCGACAGCGGCAGCTCCAGCGTGAAGCTCGAGCCCTTGCCCGGCGTGGAATGCACCGTGAGCTTGCCGCCCAGCTTCCCCACCGCGGCGTTGACCGCGTCGAGCCCCACGCCGCGCCCGGAGAGGTCGGTCGCCTCACCCCGGGTGGAGAGACCGGCGAGAAACGCGAGCTCCCAGCACTGCTGCTCGCTGAGAGCTGCCGCCTTTTCCGCGGCGAGGATGCCCATCTGCACCGCGCGGGTGCGCAGGCGGTCGCCGTCGAGGCCGCGGCCGTCGTCGCTCACGTCGATGAGCACCTTGTCGCGCTCGCGCCGCGCGGCGAGCACCAGCGTGCCGCGCGGAGACTTGCCGGCGGCGATCCGCTGCGCGCCGGTCTCGAGGCCGTGGTCCACGGCGTTGCGGACCAGGTGGGTGAGGGGATCGCCCAGCGCGTCGATGAGCGTCCGATCCAGCTCCACCGCGCCTCCCCGCACCTCCAGATCGACTTCCTTGCCGAGGCGGTGGGCGGTGTCGCGGACCAGGCGGGGCAGCCGCTCGGTGAGCGAGGAGAAGGGCGTGAGCCGCGCGTTCATCACCCTGCCGTGCAGCTCGCGGGCGGTGCGGCGGACGCGGTCGATCTCCACCTCGAACTGCGAGACGGCGTTCTCGGGCAGGTAGCGCGCCTGCTCGCGCAGGCGGGCGATGCCATGCAGCACCTCCGCCGCCTGGTCGAGGAGCTGGTCCAGCGCCTGCGCGCGCACGCGCACGGTGGCGTCCACGCGCACTTCCTCGGCCACCGGCGTCTGGGTGATCGGCCGCGGCGGCCGGGCCTTCGTCTCGACCGGCGCTTCCGGCTGGGGAGCGTTGGCGACGGGGGCGGGGCGGACCTGGACGTTCTCGACCTCGGGGATTCCGTCGAAGGCCGCGGCCACCTCGTCGGCGGGGCGCGAGGTGCAGAGCAGCGCGGCCACGCGGACGCCGCCCTTCTTCTGCATCAGCGCCTGCGGAGTGGGCTCGATCTCGAGCAGGGTGCCCAGCGCCTTGAGCTTGCGCTGCACGATCAGCGCCCGCGCCCCCGGCGCCTGGCACGCGCGCGAGAGCGAGAAGAACACGTCGAGGCGCGGCAGCGCCGGATCCGCCTGCGGCTTGGGCTCCGCCTTCTGCACCGGCGGCGGCGGCGAGGGAGCGAGCTCCGGCAGCGACTTCGACGCGTCGGAGAGTCGGGCGAGCAGTTGCGCGGAGTTGCCGTCGTCCTCCTTGCGCGAGCGCTCCAGCCGCGCGGAGGCGAGCTGGATCTCGGAGATCAGCGCGTCGGTCGCCTGGAGGAGAAGATCCACCTGCCCGCGCTCGGGCTTCTGGTTCTGCGCCTTCAGCTTGCCGATCAGCGTCTCGGCGCTGTGGGCGATGTCCACCACCGCGGCGAGACCCAGGGTGGCGGCGCTTCCCTTGACCGAGTGCACCCGGCGGAAGATGGAGTCCCAGACAGGCCCGCCCGCGGGCTCCTGCTCGATCCGCACCAGCTCGCTGGTGAGAAGCTCGAGCTGCTCGCTCGCCTCCGCGATGAAGAGCGGCAGGTACTTGTCGGGGTCCTCGGACATCGTCAGCCGCCGCTATTCGCCCAGCACCTTCTTGACCACCGCGAGCACGTCCTCGCCGCGGAAGGGCTTGACGATGAAGTCGGTGGCGCCCGCCTCGATGGCTTCCATCACCAGCGATTCCTGGCCGAGCGCCGAGCACATGATCACCACCGCGGCGGGATCGAGCTGGACGATCTCCCGGGTGGCGTCGATGCCCGACTTGTAGGGCATGACGATGTCCATGGTGACGAGGTCGGGCTTCAGCTCGCGGAAGAGGTTCACCGCCTGCACGCCGTCGTCCGCCTCTCCCGCCACGGCGAATCCGGCGCCGGCGAAGATGTCGCGGAGCGTGTTGCGCATGAAGAGCGCGTCGTCGACGATGAGAACTCGCCTCTGAGGCATGTCTTTACGCCTCCCCCAGGTTGTCGATGGCCCGCTGCAGCTCGTCAGGATCGATGAGCTTGACCGGACCATCCGCGGCCTGCACCTGCGAGTGCGCTGCGCCCAGCGGTTCGGCCAGCTCCTCCGCCTCGCCGGTGAGATCCTCGATGCCGGCGACCTCCGAGACGTAGAGCCCGACCTCACCCCTCTGCCTCTGCAGCATTACGACCTTTCCCTCAGGCCGCGCCGGCCTGGCCTTGAGCCCGACCAGCGGACCGAGATCGACGAGGCAGGCCACGCGCCCCTGCTGGTTCATCACCCCGAGGAGCGCCGGCGGCGCGCGGGGAACGCGGGCGAGCGGGCCCATCTCCGTGACCCGCCGGACGGCGAAGAGGGGCAGCGCGTAGCGGTTGCCTCCATGCAGGAAGATGACGGCGCGCGGCATGTCTTCGCTCATTCCAGCTTGAAGCGGGAGACGACGTTCTGCAGCTCCAGCGAGAGATTGGTCAGCTCCTGCGAGGCGGAGGCGATGGAGGCCGTGACCACCGCCTGCTCGCGGATGGCGCGGGAGACCTCCTCGGTGCTCTTGGCGTTCCCGGAGGCGACCTCGCGGATCTCGCGGATGGCCTTGACCATCTCCTCGGACCCGGCGAGCTGTTCGCGGGCGGCGAGCGAAATGGCGGTGACGCGCTCGCTGCCGGCCTGGGTGGCGTGGACGATCTCCTCGAGCGAGAGGATGATCTGGGCCAGGTCCTCGCGGCCCTGCCCCAGCTCGTCGATTCCTTCCTTCATGGCGGCGACGGCGTGCTGGCTGCGCTGGCTGATCTCCTGCGCGAGCCGGCTGATCTGCTCGGCGCTGCGGCCCGCCGACTCCGCCAGCTTGCGCACCTCGTCGGCCACCACCGCGAAGCCGCGGCCGTACTCTCCCGCCCGCGCCGCCTCGATGGCGGCGTTGAGCGCGAGCAGGTTGGTCTGCTGCGCCACGCCGGTGATGGCGACGACGATCTTGCTGATCTCCTGGGTCTTCTCGCCGAAGGCAAACACCGTCTCGGAGGCGGCCTCGATCTCGGCGAACACCTTCTTGATCTTCTCCGCAGCGAGCTGCGCGGCTGCGCCGCCCGACTGCGCCGCGGTGGAGGTGGCGGTCGCGGCCTCCGCCGCGGCCTGCGCGGTGTTGGCGCTGGTGCGGATGGAGCTGGCGATGCCGTTGATCAGCCCGCCGGCGCGCTCGACCAGGCGCAACTGCTCCTCCGCGCCCTTGGCGATGCGGTCCATCGAGTCCTTGATCTCCTCGGCGGAGGCGGTGACGTTGCCGGTGGAGACCTGCATCTCGTCGGCGGAGTCGGCCACCGCGCGGCTGGTGTTCTGGATGTGCCGCACCAGGTCGCGCAGGTTTTCCTGCATGTGCGAGATGGCGACGGAGAGCTGGTCCACCTCGTCCGCGCCGAAGAAGGAGCCGCTCTCGGCGGGCAGGCTCTTGGAGAGGTCCCCGCGGCTGATCTCCAGCGCGCTGCGGTTCAGGCGCACGATGCGGTTGGCGATCTGCTTGAGGCCGAAGGAGACGGCGATGGCGACCAGCAGCCCGGCGAGGGCGCCTGCGAACGCGTGCTGGGGATCCAGCCCGCGGCGCAGCACCTCGTAGGCGAGGACGCCGGAGAGGACCGCCCAGATGGTCATGTCCCCGAGGAAGACCTTGATGAAGAGGCCGGCGCGGCGGACGGCGCCCGGGCCTCGCCCCGGCCGCACCGGCCGGATGGCCGGATTGGTCGACGACGAGCGCGTCACCGGCGGGAAGGGCGGAGGCGAAAGCGGACGCAAGGGAGCGTCGTGCTCCTCCGGCGTGAGCAGATCCTGGTGGGCGGGGGTCGCCATCCGGCCCGCACTGTATCCCGAGGCGCGGCAAGGGCAAATGAGCATTCGCCAGCCATTGCGCCGGGAGGGTGGCCCGGCTACCGTTCCTTACCCATGACCGCGCGGAAAGGGCCTCGAGAGCTGCGCCCCGGCGCGCCCGACCCGCTCGACGATCGCGAGCGGCGCGTCCTCGGCGCCATCGTGCGCGACTACATCCACGGAGGCGAGCCGGTGGGCAGCCAGGCGATTGCCCGGCGCTCTTTCGATGTCTCCTCGGCGACGGTTCGGGCGGTCATGGCCGACCTGGAGGAGATGGGATTCCTCGAGAAGCCCCATACCAGCGCCGGCCGCATCCCCACCGCGCTGGGGTACCGCTACTACGTCGACGCCCTGCTCCGCGTCAAAGCGCCGCTGCCCGAGGAGCGCGAGCAGATCGAGCGGCGCGCGCAGCAGGCCACGCAGCTCGACGGCTTGATGACCTCCGCCTCGCGCGTGCTGCATTCGCTGACGCGGCACGCGGCGGTGGTGGCGCTGCCCCGGCCGCAGTCGGAACGGCTGCAGCGCATCGAATTCTTGATGTTGCGCGAGGGGCGGGTCCTGGCGGTGCTGGTCGCGCGATCCGGCGCGGTGCGCAATCGCCTGGTCTCCTTGCGCGAACCCCTCTCCGCGGCGGCGCTGGAGAGCGCCGCGGGCTACCTCAACTCCCTGATCGGCGACTGCACGCTCGCCGAGGCGCAGGCGCGGGTGCGCGCCGGCCTTGCGCGCGACCGGCAGGAGCTGGGCGAGGTGCAGGCGCACGCGCTCGCTCTCGGGGCGCAGGCCATCCAGGTGGAGTCGCCCTCCATGCTCATCGAGGGGCAATCGTCGCTCCTCGAGGAGAAGGCCCTGGCGCAGGACCTCGGCAAGATCCGCGCGCTCTTCCGCGCGCTGGAGGAGAAGGAGCAGCTGCTCTCGGTCCTCGACCGCACCCTGGAGGCGGAGGAGCTGCAGATCTTCATCGGCGCGGAGAGCGGCATCGTGGCGCCCGACCTGACCATCGTCGCGGCTCCCTACCGGATGGGCGGAGAAGTGGTGGGCGCGCTCGGGGTGATCGGCCCCACGCGGATGGACTACTCGCGGGTGATCCCGCTGGTGGAGCTGACTGCGCGCACGGTGGGGATGACCCTCGACGCCGAGGGCTGACCGCGCCTGCCTCGGCTAGGGGTGCACGTCGATCTGGATCTCGAAGGGAATCTCCACCGGGTTGCCGCCCCAGGTGGCGGGCTCGTAGCGGCGCGAGGCCGCCGCGTCCAGCACCTCGGCGTCCATTCCCGGCACCGACTGCTCCACGGCGCAGTCACGCAACAGGCCGTCGGTCCCGAGGATGCAGCGCACCGAGACGGTGCCGGTGACGTGCTCCTGGCGGACCTGGCGGGTGGTGTGCGGTTTGCGGCCGGCGATCCTGCGGGGCGCCTTGAAGGCGAGGTCGGACAGGTCGCAAGCCTTCTCCAGCCCCGCCGCGCAGGCGCGGTCGACGTAGTCCATCGACTCCTGCGCCGACTCGGGGTTGCGGCTTTCCAGGAGCGCGCGGCCCTTCGCGTAGCAGTCCGCCCCGCCGTCCTTCGCGCATTCGCCCGGATCGATCGCGCGGGCGGGGGCAGCGGACGGCATCTCCTGTTGCCTGGGACCTGTGCAAGCGGCGCAGCAGAGCAGGACGAGGGCGGCGCGGGACATGGCGGCTTCTCCTGTAGCACAGGACTTGGCGAACCGGACTGCTGCGCTATGTTACTCGCCTTCTCTGGAGGACTTCCTGGTGCCCGACGATACGCAGGTCCCGCCGGAGGCGGCGGTGCAGGAAGAGCGCGCGGTGCCCGACGGGGGCGCTCCGCCTGCCGACGCAGACGCGCTGACGGCGAAGGTCGCGACGCTCGAGGCGCAGCTGGAGGAGTCGTTCAAGCGCGCCCGGGAGACTTCCGACCGGCTCAAGGACACCCACGACCGCCTGCTGCGGACCGCGGCCGAGTTCGACAACTTCAAGAAGCGCGCGCTCAAGGAGAAGGAGGACGTGCAGAAGTTCGGCATCGAGCGGCTGCTCAAGGACTTCCTGCCGGTGATGGACAACCTCGAGCGCGCCCTCGACCACGCCGAGCAGCACGAGGCGTCGCAGATCATCGAGGGGGTGAAGCTGGTGCAGAAGCTCTTCGAGACCACGCTGGCCCGGCACGGCGTGCAGGGGTTCTCGGCGCTGGGCAAGCCCTTCGACCCCAGCGTGCACGAGGCGCTGATGCAGCAGGAGTCGGACGAGCCCCCGGGTACGGTGGTGTCGGAGATGGCCCGCGGTTACAAGCTCAACGAGCGGCTCATCCGCCCTGCGGCGGTGGTCGTCTCCAAGCCGCGTGCCACGGGGGAGGCGGGTGGGAATCCGCCCGACAAGGGCAGCGCGGCGTGAGCCTGCCCGCCCGGGAATCGTCCCGGGATGCGAACCTCTGGCTTCAGCGTCCTCCGGATGTAGGTTAGATTCAGGATTGGAGACCCGCTGAATGCCCAAGGTGATCGGCATCGATCTCGGAACCACCAACAGCTGCGTCGCCGTCATGGAAGGCGGCGAGCCGGTGGTGATCCCGAATTCCGAGGGGAGCCGCACAACGCCCTCGATGGTGGGCTTCACCGAGGGCGGCGAGCGGCTCGTCGGGCAGATCGCCAAGCGCCAGGCGATCACCAACCCGGAGGCCACCGTCTTCGCCGTGAAGCGGCTGATCGGCCGCAAGTTCGACACCGAGGAGGTGCGCAAGAGCATCGCGGTGTCCGCCTACCGGATCATCGCCGCCGAGAACGGCGACGCCTGGGTGGAGCTGCGCGGCAAGCGCTACAGCCCGGCCGAGGTCTCGGCGATGATCCTCGCCAAGATGAAGCAGACGGCCGAGGACTATCTCGGCGAGCAGGTCACCGAGGCGGTCATCACCGTGCCCGCCTACTTCAACGACGGGCAGCGGCAGGCCACCAAGGACGCCGGCCGCATCGCCGGCCTGAACGTGCTGCGCATCATCAACGAGCCCACCGCGGCGGCGCTGGCGTACGGCATCGACAAGGCGCAGGGCGGCGGGGCCGGGCGGGCGGGCGCGGCGATGCGCACCGCCGCGGCGGAGAAGATCGCCGTCTACGACCTGGGCGGGGGCACCTTCGACATCTCGGTGCTGGAGCTGAACTCCGGCGTCTTCGAGGTGAAGGCCACCAACGGCGACACCTTCCTCGGCGGCGAGGACTTCGACCTGCGCATCGTCGAGTACCTGAACGACAAGTTCATGAAGGCGACGCGCATCGACCTGCGCAAGGACCGCATGGCCCTGCAGCGCCTCAAGGAGGCCGCGGAGCGGGCCAAGCACGAGCTCTCCTCGGCCACCGAGACCGACGTCAACCTGCCCTTCATCGCGGCGGACGCGACCGGTCCCAAGCACCTGACCGAGACCATGACCCGCGCCCAGCTGGAGGAGTTGGTCGTCGATCTCATCCAGAAGACCATCGAGCCCTGCAAGATCGCGCTGAAGGACGCGGGCGTCGCCACCAAGGACATCGACCGGGTGATCCTGGTGGGCGGCATGACGCGCATGCCCAGGGTGCAGGAGACGGTGCAGAAGTTCTTCGGCAAGGAGCCGCACAAGGGCGTGAACCCGGACGAGGTGGTGGCGGTGGGCGCCGCCATCCAGGGGGGCGTCCTCAAGGGCGAGGTCAAGGACGTCCTCCTGCTCGACGTGACGCCGCTCTCCCTGGGCGTGGAGACGGCGGGCGGGGTGTTCACCAAGATCATCGACAAGAACACCACCATTCCGGCGCGCAAGGCGCAGGTGTTCTCCACCGCGGTGGACAACCAGCCCATCGTCAACGTGCACGTCCTGCAGGGCGAGCGCGAGATGGCCTCCGACAACAAGACGCTGGCCCGCTTCGAGCTGGTCGGCATCCCGCCCGCGCCGCGCGGCGTGCCGCAGATCGAGGTGGCGTTCGACATCGACGCCAACGGCATCGTCCACGTCAGCGCCAAGGACCTGGGCACCGGCAAGCAGCAGAGCATCCGGATCGTCGCCTCGTCCGGTCTCACCGAGCAGGAAATCCAGAAGATGATCGCCGACGCGGAGCAGCACAGGTCGTCGGACAAGAAGAAGAAGGACCTGGCGGACGCGAAGAACTCCGCCGACGGCCTCATCTACACGACGGAGAAGGCGCTGGAGGAGTACGCGACGCTGTTGCCGTCGAAGGACATGGCGGAGATCCGCACCGACCTGGAAGCGCTCAAGGCGGTGGTGGGCACCGAGGACCTGCCGAAGATCAAGGCAGCCGTCCAGCGGCTCGAAGGCTCGGCCTACCGCATCGCCGACGCCCTCTACTCCACCGACGACAAGAAGGCCTCCGCCAAACCCTGAAGAAGATCAACCGCCAAGGATGCCAGGGCCCGCTGCCGGCGGGCGTTGGCGCTGCGGGGCGATGAATCTTGCGTCTTGCAGGAGCATTGACACGCCGGGCGCTGTTCTTACGTTACACGAGGCGCGTCGAGCGCCTGCTTGCCTGCCCTGAGGAGCGACGGTGCCCCAGAAGCGCGACTACTACGAGATCCTCGGGGTCCCCCGCACGGCCACGGCGCAGGACCTGAAATCCGCCTTCCGCAAGCTCGCGCTCCAGTTCCATCCCGACAAGAATCCCGACGACAAGGTCGCCGAGGAGAAGTTCAAGGAGTGCTCGGAAGCGTACGAAGTGCTCGCCGATCCCGACAAGCGCGCGCGCTACGACCGGTTCGGGCACCAGGCTCCGGGCGGGTTCGGCCCCAGCCCCTTCGAGGCGGGGTTCAGCGGCAACATCAACGACATCTTCGGCGACATCTTCGGCGAGATCTTCGGCCAGCGCGGCAGGCAGCGCGGCGGCAGGCAGCGCGGCGCCGACCTCCGCTACAACCTGGAAGTGAGCTTCACCGAGGCGGCCTTCGGCACCGAGGCCAAGGTGAAGATCCCTCGGCACAAGCCGTGCTCGAGCTGCCACGGATCGGGGGCCAAGGCCGGCACCGGCCCGAAGACCTGCCCCACCTGCCAGGGCGCAGGCGAGCTGCGGATGACGCAGGGGTTCTTCCAGATCTCGCGGACCTGCGGCCACTGCCAGGGCACCGGCAAGGTGATCACCGACCCGTGCCAGACCTGCCGCGGAGCGGGCAGGGTGGAGACGGAGAGCATGCTCTCGGTCAAGGTGCCGCCCGGCGTGGACACCGGAACGCGCCTCAAGCTCACCGGCGAAGGCGAGCCGGGCGAGCGCGGCGGACCCCCGGGCGACCTCTACGTCATCGTGCACGTCAACGAGCACCCCATCTTCATCCGCGAGGACACCGAGGTCATCTGCGAGGTGCCGATCAGCTTCACCCAGGCGGCGCTGGGGTCCACCATCGACGTGCCCACGCTCGACGGCAAGGTGAAGATGAAGATTCCCGCCGGCACCCAGAGCGGCAAGGTGTTCCGGCTGCGCGGCAAGGGCATCCCCCACCTCAACGGCTACCAGCGCGGCGACCAGCACGTGCGCGTCACCGTGGAAGTGCCGGAGAAGCTGAGCAAGAAGCAGCGCGAGATCCTCGAGCAGTTCGCCGCGCTCGCGGGCGAGGACACCCACCCGCAGTCGAAGTCCTTCATCGCCAAGGTGAAGGAGCTGTTCGGCTCGGATGACTCCGACGAGGAAGCCACCGGCTAGCGAGCTCCTGCGGAAACCTTCTCCGCCCCGCGCATGACGCGGAGGATGTTGCCGGAGAAGATCTTCGCGACGTCGCGCTCGCCGAAGCCGCGCCTGCGCAGCTCTGCGGCGATCTTCGGCAGGTCGGCTGCCGAGTCGATCCCTTCCGGCAGGGAGGAGATCCCGTCGAAGTCCGAGCCGAGGCCGGCGTGGTCCACGCCGGCCACCCGCGCGACGTGCTCGATGTGATCGACCAGCGAGGCGAACTTCGGGCGCGGGATGCGCGAGGTGATCCGCCACTCCGTCTCGAACCAGGCCCGGGTCCGCGCGGCGGGATCGCCCTTGTATTTCTCGTTCACCTCGGCCACCGCCTTGTCCAGCTCCGGCCGCAGCGGCTCCAGCGCCTTGCGGAACTCCTCGTCGACGAAGGCGGAGAAGAAGTTCACCATCACCACGCCCCCGTTCTTCGCCACCGCGCGCAGCATCTCGTCGGTCAGGTTGCGCGGATGGCTGGTGAGCGCGCGGCAGCCCGAATGCGACGCGATCACCGGCGCCCGGCTCGCCTCCAGCGCGTCGAAGAAGGTCTTGTCCGCGACGTGCGAGACGTCCACCAGCATGCCGAGCCGGTTCATCTCCTGCACCGCCTCGCGGCCCAGGGCGGTGAGGCCGCCGTGGTGCTTCACCCCGGGCTTGTCCATGTCGCCGGACGAGTCGCCGAGCTCGTTGGTGTTGGACCAGGTGAGCGTCATGTAGCGCACCCCCAGCCGGTGGAAGGTGCGCAACAGGCGCAGATCCCCTTCCAGGGCGTGGCCGCCCTCCAGCCCCATGAGCACGGCGAGCTTGCGCGACTTCCGCGCCGCCTCCACCTCGCGCGCCGTGGTCGCGAGCGCAAGCTGGCGCGGGTGCCGTTCCACCTGCGTGCGCACCGCGTCCACCAGGTCCAGCGCGCGGCGCGCCGGGTGCGCTCCGAAGACCTCCGGGTCCACCCAGATGCTGAAGAACTCGCCGCCGAGGTGGCCCTTGCGGGCCTTGGGCAGGTCCACCATCTGCTCGCCCGGCCGCGTCAGATCGGTTCCCAGATCGAGGAGGAACTGCGGCGTGTCGGCGTGGCCGTCGATGGCGAAGAGGGCGGCGGCGAGGGCGAGGACCATTCCTGCATCTTACGGGACAATCGCGTAACCTTCCCGCCGCCTGGCACGTAAGGGAGCGATGGGACCGGCGGACGAGGATCTGATGTCGGCCTGGGTGGCGGGCGATGCCCGCGCCTTCGAGCGGCTGTTCGCCCGGCTCGCGCCCCGGGTGCACGGCTTCTTCCTGCGCTCCTTTCGCGACCGCGGCGTGGCGGATGACCTCTTGCAAGTGACCTTCATGAAAGTGCACCGGGCAAGGAGCCAGTACCGCAGCGGCCTGCCGCTCGCGCCCTGGCTGTTCGCCATCGCCGCGCGCGTGCGCCTGGATGAGCTGCGCCGGCGCCTGCGCATGCCCGAGGATGCCGACGAGGAGGCGCTGGCGCGGGCCGAGGAGCAGGCTCCGCGCGACCCGCCCCCGGACCCGGACGTGAAGGACGCCGTGCGCGCGGCGCTCCAGGCGCTGCCGGAGTCGCAGCGGGCGGTGATCCACCTGCACCGCTACGAGGGCATGACCTTCGCGGAGATCGCGCAGGTCCTGGGCACCACGCCCGGGGCGGTGAAGCTGCGCGCCTTCCGCGGCTACGAGACGCTGCGCGAGCAGCTGAAGGGACTCCTGTGACCGACTGCGAGGAGCTGCGGCCGAAGGCGGCGGGAATCGCGTCGCTGGACGAAAGCGACCCGGAGCGGCAGGCGTACCTCGCGCATGCGCGGACCTGCGAAGGCTGCATGCAGGCGCTGCGCGAGGGCAAGAAGCTGATGGCGGCGCTCGGCCGGGCCACCCTCCCCGCGCCGTCGGCACAGGCGCTCCTGCGCGCTTCCGCCCCGGTGCTCCGCGAGCTGCGGCCTCCTTCTTCCTGGGGGCTCCGCGCCGGGTCGGCGCTTGCCGCGGCGGCGGTGCCCATCCTCTTCGCGCGCCACCATGACTGGGAGGGCTGGGCGGCGGCGCTGGTGGTTCTCGCCGCCGCCACGGCGCTGGGCGCGACCGCGGGGCTGTGGAAGGCCGGCGCCTGGGTCGGACTCGCGGCGTCGGCCGGGTTCGCGCTCGCGGCGGGCGGCGTCCCGGGCTTCCCGCGCGCCGGCGCCGGCTTTTCGCCGGGCATCGGCCTCGACTGCTTCGGGCTGGAGATCCTCGGCGGCGCGATCGCGGCGCTCCTGGCGCTTCGCGCCGTTGCCGGTCATTCGCTCGCTGCCGCGGCGGCTGCCGGCGCGCTGGCGGCGCAGGCGGCGCTGCACATCTCCTGCCTGGCGCACGGCCAGGCGCCGCACCTGTGGCTCTTCCACGTGGGCGGCGTGGCGGCGGCGGCGGCGCTCGGCTGGGTGCTCCAGCAGCGCGTCTACCCGAGCAGCGCGCGGAGCTGATCGGCGGACAGCTCCTCCGGCCAGCCGCGGAACTTGCCCGCGTACAGGGCAGGCTCGGAGAGCGCGGCGATCCAGGTCACCACCCTGCCGCGCGCGAGCGGCCACCAGGCGGCGACGCGGGCGGTGGAGAGGACGAGCTGGCGCTCGTGCACCGAGACGGGCCGGTCGTAGAGCACGAGCTGCAGCACCTGCACCTCGCCCGCGACCCGCGCGCTCAGCGAGACGGCGCGCTGCCGCAGGAGCTGGGCCCGGCGCGCGAAGTCCGCTCCCGGCACCCGCTCTCCCGAGGCGACGGCGATCACCTGCACGGAGAGGCGCAGGTCGCCCGCCCAGATCTGCTCGTAGTGCGGCACGCCCGCGAGCGCGGCCAGCGCGGCGCGGGCGGTGGGCTCCACCGAGTCGGCGTGCACGCGCGAGAGCCCGGCCTGCGCCAGGTACCGCTCCAGCCGCAAGAGGTACTCGGCCTTCATCAGTGCTTGAGGATGGGAAAGCGCGGCCGCGGGGCAGCGGGCTTGAGCGAGCCGATCTGCCGGGCGGGCCCGTCCGCCCCCACGATGCCGCCCACCAGGTCGTAGTCGCCCGCCTGCTCGATCTCGACGGGCACCACCTCGCCGGCGCGCGCCTCGCCGCGGTTGACGTAGACCTTGCCGTCGATCTCCGGCGCCTGGCCCATCCAGCGGCCTTCGAGCAGCAGCTCGGTCTCCTCGGAGACGCCCTCGACGAGCACGTCGAGCGTGCGGCCCACCAGCGCCTGCTGGTGCTGCTTGCTGATCCGCCGCTGGATCCCGAGCAGCTTCTTCTGCCGCGCCGCCTTCACCCGCTGTGGAAGCTGGCCGTCGAGATCGAACGAGGGCGTCCCCTCCTCCCGCGAGAACTGGAAGACGCCCACCTTCTCGAAGCGCATCTCCTCGACGAAATCGCACAGCTCCTGGAATTGCGCCTCGGTCTCGCCGGGAAACCCGACGATGAAGCTGGTGCGAAAGGTGAGCCCGGGCACCTCTTCGCGGATCCTGCGGACCAGATTGCGGACCCAGCGCGCGTCCCGGCCCCGCTTCATCCGCCGCAGCACCGGATCGGCGATGTGCTGCAGCGGCATGTCCAGGTAGCGCGCCAGGTTGGGCTGTTTCGCGAGCGCATCGATGAGCGGCTCGGGGAAGTCGCGCGGATAGGCGTAGTGGAGGCGGATCCAGCGCGCGGGCACCTCCGCGAGCGCGGCGAGGAGGTCGTGCAGGCGCGGCTTTTGGGGCAGGTCGTGGCCGTACGCGGTGAGGTCCTGGGCCACCAGGTTCAATTCGACGGCGCCTTCGGCCACCAGCCGCTGCGCCTCGGCCACGATGTCGGCGATGGGCCGGCTGCGCTGCAGCCCGCGCAGGGTGGGGATGATGCAGAAGGTGCACTTGTTGTCGCAGCCCTCGCTGATCTTCACGTACGCCGTCCAGCGGGGCATGGAGTTGCGGCGCGGCGTCCGGCTGTCGGCGATGTAGTCCGGATCGGGAATGACGGCGCGGTCGCGCTCTCCCTTGAGGATGCGGGCGATGTGCGGGTAGGCGGAGGTGCCGACGAAGTAGTCCACCTCCGGCATCTCCTGCTGGAGCACCTCCGCATACCGCTGCGTCAGGCAGCCCGCGACCACCAGCGCCTTGCAGCGGCCGGTCTCCTTGAGGCGCGCGTGCTCGAGGATGGCGTCGATGGACTCCTGCTTCGCCTCGCCGATGAAGGCGCAGGAGTTGATCAGGATGACCTCGGCGTCCTGCGGCTGCTCGACCAGCTTGTACCCCTCCTGGAGCAGGCTGCCGAGCATGACCTCGCTGTCCACCCGGTTCTTCGGGCAGCCGAGCGACAACAGATAGAGGGTGGGCGGCGCGTTCATTCGAGGCGTGCGCTTATAACAGCGCCCGCCGGAAGATCCAGCCCTGTCGGCTATGCCTGCGGCCGCTCCGCCGGCGGTCCGGCGCCAGTCAGTCGCGGAAGTTCTCGAACATGAGATCCACCTTCAGCTCATCCTGCTTTCCGCGGGCGAGCTGCATGGCGGCCTGCAAGTCGTCGCGGCTCTTGCCCGACACGCGCACCGAGTCGCCCTGGATGGCTCCCTGCACCTTGAGCTTGCTGTCCTTGATGGCCTTGACCAGCGCCTTGGCCTTCTCGCTCTCGATGCCCTGCGCGAAGGTGAGGAGCTGGGAGACGTGCTTGCCGCTGTGCTCGACGTCGCCGTACTTGAGCCCGCGCAATGCGACGTTGCGTTTGGCGAGCTTTTCCACCAGCACCGTGCGCGCCGCTTCCATCCGCTGCTCGGTGGTGCTGCGGATCCGCAGGCCCTTCTCGGGCGCCGCCACCTTCTCCAGCGTGGTCTCGGTGCCCTTGAAGTCGTAGCGCTGGTCGATCTCCTTCTTCGCCTGCTGGAAGGCGTTGTCGACCTCCTGCTCGTTCACCTTGCTGACGATGTCGAAGCTGGGCATGTCACATCTCCAGGACCACGGGGAGCACCAT
>DATDMU010000391.1:0-8280 GCA_036518615.1 Myxococcales bacterium | reverse complement strand
TGCAGGTCCCAGCCCTGGTAGAAGCCGTTGGCGAGCGAGTGGCGCACGTCGTCGGCGTGGAGCCGCCAGGCGGAGTGGACCGCGCGGGCGTTCTCGCGCTTCTGCTCGTCGCTGAGCGCGTCGCCCTTGTGGGGCGCCACCGGCATGGTCGTCGTCGCGCCGTCGGAGAGGAAGACGGAGGTGCCGGCGTAGGCCACCTTCATCATGTGCTTGGCGAAGTCGCAGGCCGGGTGGCGCATGGCCTGGTACGCGGCGGTGATGTCGCAGCTTGCGGTGTAGTCGTAGGTCCCGAAGTGCGCGCCGGTCATGCGGCCCTGCGCGGCGGTGAGGAGCTTGGAGAGCATCGAGGTGCCGTCGTGGTCGAGGATGCACTGGGTGGTCTCGACCATGCACTCCAGCTTGAGCGAGCCCCGGGGAAGCCGGAGCTTCGGCTCCAGCGCCTCGAAGGCGGCGACGAGCACCTTCACCTGCTCGGGCGCGGTGATCTTGGGGAGGGTGACGACGAAGTTCTCCGGCAGCTTGCCGCCCAGGCTTCCGAGGTAGATGTCCAGCGTGCGCAGCGCCCGCGGCGCCAGCTCGCCGGAGAGCGACTTGATGCGGATGCCGATGAAGGGCGGGAGCGTGCCTTGCGCGAGCCCCTTCGCGGTCTCCTGCGCCGACTGCGCCGCGTGCTGGTCCTCCTCGGCGTCGGAGCGGATGCCGTAGCCGTCCTCGAAGTCGATGCGGAAGTCCTCCACCGCTTCGCGCTTGAGCTTCTCCTGCACGCGCGCGTAGACGATCTCCGCGACCCCGGGGTCGATGCGCACCGCCTCGGCGAAGGCGGCGGCGTTGGGCGCGTACTGCGCCAGCGACTTGAGCGCGAGATCGCCCAGCTTGCGGGTGGTGTCCGACTTGAAGAGGTGCGAGCCGCCGTAGACCGTGTGCACCGGCTGGCGGGTGCCGGACTCGCCGGGATACTCGCGCGCGAAGCGCTCGTGCTGGGGCCGGAGCTGCGCTGCCAGGTCGCGCAGGGTCTGTTCGGAAAGGGTGGTCTGTGCCATCCACGCTTTCTAGCAACTCCGCCGCGCCGCGGCACCTGCGTCTGGCGGCGTCTGTTTTTCGCTTCCGCGCAGACTTTACGCGCGCGCCCCGGCGCGCTACGAGGTGCCCGTGCGGGACGAGGAGAGATCGCTCGAGCGCAGCCTTTCCCGCGCGCGCGACGCGCTGGCGAGGCGCGAGCCGTCGCCGCCGCCGGCGAAGGGCGGCGAGTTCTCCCCCGGACAGCTCGCGGCCTCGCTGGGCGTGCTCGCCATCGTGCTCTTCGCTTTTGCCTTCAAGACCGGCAAGCACGGCATTCTCCTCCTCGCGCTGGCCGCGGCGGCAGCCGGTGGCCTGTTGGCGGTGAACCAGAAGGCGCGCGACTTCCTCGGCGGCCTCGTCGGTCACGGGCCGGTGGCGCAGGCGCAGGTGGGCCTGGGCGCGACCGTCGCCTCGTCCGCCGTGCTCGAACCCGGCGCGCGGGTGGAGATGGGCGCGAGCGTCGGCAAAGGCGCGGTGGTGCGCGCAGGCGCGGTGGTGCGCATGGGCGCGAGCGTGGGCAAGGATGCGGTCATCGAGAGCGGCGCCGTGGTCTCCTGGGGCGCCTCGGTGCGCGCCGGCGCGGTGGTCGAGAAGGGCGCGGTCGTCGGCGCGGGCTCCGACGTGCTGCGCGGGGCGCGGGTGCCCGCGGGAACCTGGCTGCGTCCCGGATCGACCTATGGAGGCGGTCTTTCCACGGCGCTTCCGGCTCCGCGAGCGCAGGTCGCGGCGCGGGAGCAGGACCCGCGGCAGGCGCGCGTGGCGGCGGCGTGCGACAAGCTCCAGGCGGAGCTGCGCGCCTCGCCGGAGCGCGTGCGCGAGTTCCTCGGCAATCCCGAGTCCACCATCGCCGCCTTGCGCGCCACCTGCGAGGACCTGGCGCGCCGCGAAGAGGAGCTGCGGGCCGAAGCGGATCCCGCAGCTCTGGCGCGCCTGATGGACGAGCGCGCCGCCATCGAGGCGCGCCTCGCGGCCCAGAAAGATTCCGCCGCCGCGGAGTCGCTGCGCGGAGCCCTGGCCGCCATCGACGAGCAGAAGCGCCAGCGCGAGCTCACCCGGCTGGCGGCGGAACGCCTCGACGCCGAGCACACGCGCCTGCTCTACACGCTCGAGGGTCTGGCCTCGCAGTTCGTGCGGCTGCGCAGCGCGGGCGGGCAGGGCGCGGAAGAGCGGCCCGGCCTGGAGCGCGCGGTGGAGCAACTCCGGGCCGAGCTCGACGCGGTCGCAGGAGCGCTGGAAGAGGTCGCGGCGCCCCCCGGCTTGCGCGACTTCGCCGAAGCGCCGGCGGAGTCCGGGGAAGGGCCACGCCCGACGCGCGGCCGCACGAGGGACTGAGCAGGCGCTCGCCCGCGTCGGACGGGTCGGCACACCGGTCCGGGGCGCGGCACAGCCGGCTCCCGGCGCGGCACAGTCCTGCCCCGGCCGGCACAGCTTGCCACTAGCATCCGACCCGCCGCGTCATGGCAGCCTGCGGCCATGAAGCTGCGACGTTCCCTTCACATCTCGATCGTCGAAGGCGCCCTGGCGGAAGCGATCGCCGCCTGCGCGGCGGGAGGCGTGACCACCGCATGGGCCATGTACCTCGGACTCTCCAACGCCGTCGTCGCGCTGCTCGGCGCGCTCCCGGTCACCGCGCTCCTGGTGCAGCCGGCCACCGGCAGGCTCAGCCGCCGGATGGGCAACCGCACCTTTGCCCTCTGGGCGACGGCGCTCGCCCGGCAATGCGTGCTGCCGCTCGTCTTCCTGCCTTTCCTGCCGCTTTCGCCTCGGGCGCGGCAGGCGGTGTTCGTCGGGTGCACCGTCGCGGCCACCGCGCTGGGAGTCGCGGGCAACAACGCCTGGTCCGCCTGGATGGGCGATCTGGTTCCCGGCACGCTGCGGGCGCGCTACTTCGGCCGGCGCGCCGCTGCCTGCGCGCTCGCGTCCGCGCTCAGCTCGCTCGCGGCAGGGTGGGTGCTCGACGGAGGCGCGCGGAGAGGGCGCGACGGCATGGCGCTCTCCGCGCTGTCGCTTCTCGCCTCGCTCGCCGGAGCCTTGACCACCGTTCTGTTGCGCCGCCAGCATCGGCCGAGGACGGATGCCCGCACCGAGCCGGAGCCGCCCGCCGCCGCCCCGGCCGCGGCGCGAAGGCTGCTCGCCTTCGTTGCCGCATGGAGCTTTGCGGTCGGCGTTGCTGCCGCGTTCTACCCGCTGCACATGGTCGCGTCGTTGCGCATGAGCTTTGCGCGAGTGGCGCTGTACGGCGCGGCAGTGGCGCTCGTTCGGATGGTCTCGGCCCCGCTGGTCGGGCGCGCGCTGGCGCGGGCGGGCGCGCGGGCGGTGCTGGTCGCATCGGCGCTGGCCCTCGCGCTCTCGCCCGCGCTCTGGGTCGTCGCAGCGCCCGGCAGGCTCTGGCCGCTGGCGCTGGACGCCCTGCTCTCCGGCGCGGCGAGCGCGGGTCTTTCCCAAGCCACCTTCCACCTGCCCATCGCGCTGGCCAGGCCGGGGCAGCGCTCTTCGCTCGCGAGCGCCCTCGCCGCGGCGGGCGGCCTCGCCACGGGCATCTCGGCCGCTGCGGGCGGCGCGCTGGTGCGGGCGCTGCCGGCGGCCTGGTCGCTCTTCGGCAAGTCGCTGGCGCCGTTCCAGGGCGTCTTCCTCATCGGCGGAGTGGCACGGCTCTTCGCTGCGCTCCTGGGCCTGCGCATCGAGGAGCCCTGCCCCGGGCGCGCGTGAGCGAAGCGTCTCGCGCCGCTGTCTGCAGCGTCGATTTGCCGCAAGTCTTTCGATTGTACGGAGCGCTGCGAGCGCAAATAGCTGGCGGCGAGGAGGGGGCCCATGCTCAGAATCGCGCTGGGAACGCTGCTGCTCGGCTGTGCCGCCGCCGCTCCGCGGCCAACGCCGGAGGAGGTCGTTCAGAGGGAAGTGGACGCCTACAACGCGCAGGACGTGGAGGCGTTCGCCGCGACGTACGCAGAGGACGCGGTGGTCACGCGCGGCCCGGAGAAGAAGGCCTTCCTCGAGGGCAGGAAGTCCATCCGCGACTTCTACGCGAGCCTGTTCGCGAAGTATCCCAACTGCCGGGCGCGAATCGCGGAACGCAGGGTCGAGGGCACGACGGTGATCGACCACGAGATTGTCACTGGGCGTGGACCCGAGCGGCCGGATCCGTGGGACGTCGGGTGGGTGCGCAACGTGGTGGAGAACGGCTTCATCAAACGGGTCGAGTTGCCCTGAGCCGGGGTCAAGCGCCGACGCCGCCTCGAGAGCGGGTGGTATCAAGATGGCATGATCGATGCCGTCCTTCTCGACCTCGGCAACGTGCTCGTGTTCCACGACAACGCGCTGCTCTTCCGCCGCATCGGGGAAAGGGCAGCGCTGCCCGAGGCGGAGGTGGGGCGGCGCCTCACCGGCGATCTCTGGACGGCGATCAACACCGGCGCCCTGGACGAGGAGGGGATTCGCCACGAGATGAACCAGGCGCTCGGGACGCGGCTCGACGCCGCCGATTTCTTCCAGCTGTTCAACTCGCACTTCACCGTGCACGAGGAGGTCCTGCCCCTGGTCGAACGGCTGCTGGGCCGCGTGAAGGTGGCGCTGCTCTCGAATACCAACGCCGTGCACGCGCGCTGGGTGCGCGCGCGGCTGCCCCTGCTGGAGCGGTTCGACGCGGTCCTGCTCTCCAACCAGGAAGGCCTGGTCAAGCCGGACCCGGCCTTCTATCGCAGGGCCCTGGACCGCCTGGGCACCCGGCCTGCGCGCACGGTCTTCTTCGACGACGTGCCGGAGTACGTCGCCGCCGCGCGCGCGTTGGGCATCCGCGCCGAGGTGTTCACCACGGCCGGCGCGTTCGCGCGCGCGCTGGCGGAGTCGGGGCTCGAAATTTCGCGCCTTCGCTGAAGACGTCTCCGCGTCGCGCTCACCGCGATACGAGATCGACCAGCGTCGCGCCCCAGCCGCCGCCGCTCTCGTCGGCGGTCCGGAACGACTTCACCGCGGGATGACGGCTGAGCAGCCCGTGCACCGCGCGGCGCTGCACGCCCTTGCCCTTGCCATGGACGAGCCGGAGGTGCAGCACGCCCGCTTCGCGGCAGGCCTCGATGTACGCCTCCACCGCCCGCAGCACGTCGCGAGGCGCGAAGGCGTGCAGGTCGAGCGTTCCGTCGAGGGGAATCTCCGTTTCCATGCTCAGGCGGCGACCTTCCTCACCGTATCCCAGGTGCGGGTGGTGACGTCCTTGCCGAAGGTCTTCTCGATGAGGCTCATGAACACCGGCCCGCGAGGCGTGCGCACGTAGGCGCTGAAGACTTCGCAGCCCTCGATGCAGAGGATGCGCGCGCCATACGATTCGACGGGCAGCGCGACCCGCGTCGCCGGCGGGCGGCGGAGGAAGGTGACCACCCGCTTGGCGCCCTTCTCCAGGCGGAAGCTCCGGTACGGATCGCGGGCGAGCATCTCGCGGAGCGCCTCGACCGGGCGCACGATGGCGGGAAAGGCGCGGCCGAGGACCTCCTCCATCGCCGCCTCGGCCCTTTGCTCCAGCGACGCGAGCGATGCCTTGCGCGCCTCGAAGACCACGTTGCCGCTGGAGAGGAGCGTCCGCACCTCGGAGAAGCCGGCCTCCTCGAAGCACCTCTTCAGCTCCGGCATCTTTAAATTCATCGGCGTGACTCCCCTCAGGAACGCCGCGTAGCGTGGCATGGATCTCACTCCTCGATCGGTTCTCCGGCGCGCGGCTCCGCCACCTGCGCGCGGTGCGACGCCGCGGTCAGCGCTTCCCAGGCGGCGGCGCGAAGGCCGCGCGGAGCGGGCGGCGGCAGCTCCATCGCGTCGATGGCGGGCTCGCGCGCCCACGCGCTCCAGGCGCTGAACGCGGCCAGCGCCCCGCAGCTCGCGAGCACTCCCGCGCGGACGCCGAAGCCGCTCGCCACGGCGCCGCCGAGCAGGTGTCCCAGCGGCAAGGGCCCGGTGGTGGCCAGCGCGAGAACGCTCATGGCCCGCCCGCGCAGCGCATCCGGCACCAGCAGCTGCATGGCGGTGCTGGAGGAGGCGAGCGTCCACACCCAGAACACGCCGCCCACCGCCAGCGCGGCACCGGAGAGGAGCGGCCAGCGCGAGCTCGCGTAGAGCAGGGCGCAGAGGGCGAAGCCGAGCATGGAGAGCGGGATCAGGTGATGCCGCGGGTAGGAGGGCGGCAGCCGCGCCAGCGTCAGCGCACCGACGATGGCGCCGGCGCCGAGGCAGGAGAGCAGCACGCCATACCCGCGCGCGCCGACGTGGAGCACCTGGTCGGCCATGGCGGGGAGCAGCCCCTGCACCGGCGCGGCGAGGAGCGCGAAGGCGAAGACGCCCAGGATCAGCCGCCGCGGCCCCCGCTCGCGCAGCGCCCAGCGCAGGGCGGAAGCCACGCCGCCGGAGTGCGCCAGCTCGCCTCCGGAGGTGTGGACGGCGGAAAGGCGCGCGGGCGGCAGGCGCACCAGCGCGAGCACGATCACGATGCCGAGGAAGCTGGCCACGTTGATGTCGAAGACCACCGCTGCGCTGGCGGCGGCGAGGAGCGCGCCGGCGATCATCGGTCCGAGAAGGCGCGCGGCATTGAACTGCGCGGAGTTGAGCGCGATGGCGGCGGGCAGCTCTTCGCGCGGCACCAGCGCGGGCACCAGCGCCTGCCACGACGGCGTCACGCTCGCCCAGGCCGCGCCCTCCGCGAAGGAGAGCCCGATCACCACCCACGGCGTGGCCAGGCCCAGGTGCGCCGCGGCGGCGAGGACGGCGCCGAGGATCATCATCGCCGTCTGCCCGGCGAGGAGCAGCTTGCGGCGGTCGTAGCGGTCGGCCAGGGCGCCCGCGGCCAGCATCAGCAGCGCGTGCGGCACGAACTCGCTCGCGGCCAGCAGCTCCACCATGAAGGGCGAGCGGGTCTGGCGCTGCACCAGCCAGCTCTGGGCAACCGCCTCCATCCAGTTGCCCACGTTGCTGACCAGGGCGCCGATCCAGATCCAGCGAAACGCCTGGTGGCGGAGGACCCGGAACATGCGCGGTCGCGCCGGTCCCTACTGCTGCGAGATCCGGTAGAGCGACCCCGCCGCCACCGCCAGCTCCGCCTTGCGGACCTCGACCTCGGTGCGCGCCTGCGCGGCCGCGCTCTGCGCCAGGAACTTGCGCTGGTCCGCGTCGGAGAGGTCGAGGGAAGTGGCCACGCCCGCGCGGTAGGAGGCGTCGACTTGTTGTTGCGTCTTCGCCGCCAATTCGGCCTGGATGTTGGCCTGCTGCAGGGCCACCTGGGCGGAGAGGAGGTTGCCGCGCGCGCCGTCCCAGTTGGCCCGCGCCCGCGCCCGCGCCGAGGCGAGCTGCGCCTGCGCTTCCTGCAGCCGCGCCTCGTCCTCGTGGAGCTGGGCGTAGCGCTGGCCGCGGTCGTAGATGGGCAGGTTCACGTTGAGGATCAGGTCGTACGACGTGTTGGTGCCGGCGAAGCCGCCGTTGGAGTTGTAGTTGCCCCTCGCCACGCCGGAGACGCTGGGCAGCCAGGCGAAGCGGTCGAGCCGGGTCGAACGCTCGGCAGCGATCACCGCCGCGATGGCGCTCTTCACCGCATAGCTGTTCTCCCACGGCTCGGCCTCGGTGGCGGGCAACTCGGGAATCTCCTGCGGCGCGCCGAAAGGCAGCGGCTCCACCCGCTCGCCGGTCAGCGCTTCCAGGAGCGGCCAGAGCGACTGGTTGTTCCCCTCGAAGTTGGCGATCTGCACGCGGGCGTTGGCGGTTTCCGTCTGCGCCCGCAAGAGGGCAAGCTCCACGGCGGTGCCGGCGGAGATCTGCGCGCGCGCGTCCTGCTCGCGGCGCAGCGCCACGCGCTCCGCCTCGCGCGCGGCATTGAGCAGGCCCTCCAGACCCTGGAGATTGAGATAGGTGCGCGCCACCGCCAGCAGGACCTGCTCGCGCTGCTCGTCGGCGCCGCGGTCGGCCGCTTCCGACGCCGCATTGGCGATTCCCGGCAGGAAGATTCCCTGTGGACTGAGCAGCGGCTGGGCGATCTGCAGCGTGCCCAGGCGCGTATTGGGGGCGACGATGGTGATGGGATTGGGCCCGAGGACGCCGGCGGGAATCTCCTGCGGCGCGCCGAAAGGCAGCGGCTCCACCCGCTCGCCGGTCAGCGCCTCCAGCAGCGGCCAGAGCGACTGGTTGTTCCCCTCGAAGTTGGCGATCTGCACGCGGGCGTTGGCGGTCTCGGTCTGCGCGCGCAGCAGCGCC
>DATDMU010000390.1:0-7536 GCA_036518615.1 Myxococcales bacterium | reverse complement strand
GGAGCTGGGCCTACAGCCAGCCCCACTCGCGCAGGAGCTGGCCGTCGCGCCGTAGGACCTTGTCGCCGATGTCGGTCCGGTAGCGCGCGTTGGGGAGGTGGACCTGCGCCGCGAGCGCGTACGCGTTCCGCTGCGCCTCCGCCACCGTGGCGCCGCGGCCGGTGACCACCAGCGCATATCCCGACGGACCGCTGGTGAGGAGGCGGCCATCGTCCAGCATGACTTCGCCGTAATGCAGGTGGCTCTCTTCTTCCGCGCTGAGCGCGCGCCGGAAGATGATCGGCTGGCCGCGCGCGGGCACGGTGGCCTGCGGATAGGGGAACGGCGGCACCGTCAGCACCACGCCGACCGCGAAGCCCGGATGGGTGCGGAAGCTGCGCGGGCCGCTCCGGTCCACCGTGGCGAGCAGGATCGTGTCCCACGCGTCGACGTGCAGCGCGTCGAGGATGGCGAACCCCGGGTACCCGAAGCGGCAGGTGAGCTCCAGCGGCCAGACGCCGCGCTCGTTCACGATGGTGTTGAGGTTGACGTAGCCCTGGTAGCCACCCTCGCGCAAGAGGGGCGCGAGCCGGCCCAGCGTCGCCTCCATGAACCGCTCCGCGCCGCGGTAGGTGACCAGCGTTCCCATCTCGCCGGTCAGCTCCCCCAGGTCGCCGGTGAAGAAGCGCTTGTGCTCCCAGTCGAGGCAGGCGGGCGAGAGGAACCGTTCGCCGTCGAAGTAGGCGCCGGTGCCCATCTCCACCCCCTCGAGGTGTTCCATCAATACGAAGGAAGGCGCCTCGGGCCACACCCACTGCGCCCGCTGCAGATCGAGGAAGGCGATGACGTCGGCGCCGTCGGGAAGCTCGCCGACGTAGTTGCGGGTGGCGGAGAACGCGCCGTTGAGCTTGAACACGTAGCGGCCGGGCGCGGCGCGGACGAAGTCGATGCCGGCGGCGAACGAGCCGAAGGGGTGCATCGGCGCGGTCCGCAGCCCCGCGTCGCGCAGCGCCGACTGCCCGAAGGCGCGGTCGTTCTCCAGCCGCTCGCCGAGCGCGCCACCGCCCACCACGCGAAAGCCGTCGCGCCGCAGCTCCTCCTGCTCCGCGCCGAGCGAGGACTGCTCGAAGACGATCAGCCCGTCGCGGCCCACCCAGGAAAGCTCCGAGCGCCAGTCGGCGGTGCGCTCGACGAAGCCGGCCAGCACCTCGCGGCAGGCTTCGTCGGCGACGTGGACGCGCACCTCGTGGCCCGCCCTCACCAGCCGCCGGTAGAGGTCGCCGAGGTCGTTGGACTCGCCCACGCCGAGGACGCGCACTGGAGTAGACATACACCGCGCGCCGCGGCAAAAGGCACGGACCCGCGGCGTAGGATGCCCGCCTTCCAACCCTTCGAGGGGCTCATGCGCAAGATCGCAGTGCTGCTCGCCGCCGCCGCCGTCTCCTGCAAGTCCGCTCCGACATCGAGGGCGCCGGAAAGCGCGGCGGCTCCTGCCGGCCCGGGTACGCCGGCCAATCCTCCCGCCACCAAGGTGACCGGCGCCCAGCCAGGCGTGCCGAACGTGGCAGGCCAGCCGGCGACCCCTCCGGAGAGCGCAGCGCAGCAAGCGCAGTCGGCGAGCGCGAAGGTTCCGCCCGCGCCGCCCCCCGGAATCGACCTTTCGGCCATGGACCGCAGCGTGAACCCCTGCGACGACTTCTACCGGTTCTCCTGCGGCACCTGGCTCAAGAACACGCCCATTCCCGAGGACCGCCCGCTCTGGGGGCGCGCCTTCAGCGAGATCCTCGAGCGCAACCAGGCGCTGCTCCACGAGATCGTCGAGAAGGACGCGCGCGGGGAGGGCGATCCCGCCGACCCCTTCGCGCAGAAAGTGGGCGACTTCTACTCCACCTGCATGGACGAGCAGAAGGCGGAGACGGCCTCGCTCGCGACGCTCCGTCAGGAATTGCAGGCCATCGACCAGATCTCCGACGCCAGGGCGCTGGCGAGCGAGGTGGCGCAGCTCCACCGCGCCGGGGCCCGCGCCTTCTTCGGCTTCGGCGCGCGCCAGGACTTCAAGGACGCGACGCAGGTGATCGGCGGCGTGGACCAGGGCGGGCTGGGCCTGCCCGATCGCGACTACTACTTCCGCGACGACAAGAAGTCGCAGGAGCTGCGCACCCTCTACGTGGATCACGTGGGCCGCATGCTGGCGCTGGCCGGCGACGCCGACGCCGCCGCCCACGCGCAGCGCGTGTTCCAGCTGGAGACCGAGCTCGCCCGCGCCTCGCTCGATCGGGTCAAGCGCCGCGATCCCAACAAGGTCTATCACCGGCTCGAGCGCAGGGGCCTCGCCGCTGCCGCGCCGCACTTCGACTGGAACGACTACTTCGCCACGGTGGGCGCGCCCGACGTCCAGGCCATCAACGTGACCGTGCCCGACTTCTTCAAGGCCATGGACGCGCTGCTCGCGAAGGGGAACCTGGACGACGTGCGCCTCTACCTGCGCTGGCGCGCGGTGGAGGCGGCGGCCGACGCCCTGGGCGAGAAGTTCGTGCAGGAGCGCTTCCGCTACAACCGCGCGCTCACCGGCGCCAAGACCATCCTGCCCCGCTGGAAGAGATGCGTGCAGATGACCGACCGGGCGCTGGGCGAGGCGTTGGGGCGCACCTTCGTCACCACCACCGTCGGGGCGCAGGGCAAGGCCATGGCGCGGGAGATGATCGTCGGCATCGAGAAGGCGTTCCAGAACAACCTCGCCGGCGTGGACTGGATGGACGCCCAGGCCCGCGAAGCCTCGCTCTACAAGCTGCACAAGATCGACAACAAGGTCGCCTACCCGGACAAGTGGCGCGACTACACGAAGATGCAGGTCGGGCGCACCTCGCTGCTCGAGAACGTGCTCAACGCGGCGAGGTTCGAGACCGCCCGCGACCTGGCGAAGATTGGCAAGCCGGTCGATCGCAGCGAGTGGCGGATGACGCCGCCCACCGTCAACGCCTACTACAGCGCCTCGCTCAACGAGATGGTCTTCCCGGCCGGGATCATGCAGCTTCCCTTCTTCTCGCCGGAAGCGCCGGTGGCCTCGAACTACGGCGGGCTGGGCATGGTGATGGGCCACGAGCTCACCCACGGCTTCGACGACCAGGGCCGCAAGTTCGACGGCGACGGCAACCTCCACGAGTGGTGGTCGCCCCGGGTGGGGAAGGCGTTCGAGGAGCGGGCTGCCTGCGTGGCCAAGCAGTACGACGGCTACGTGGCGGTGGAAGACGTGCACCTCAACGGCAGGCTCACCCTGGGCGAGAACATCGGCGACATCGGCGGCCTCAAGATGATGATCTCGGCGCTGCGCGCCCACCGCCAGGGCCAGCCGGCCACCCGCGTGGGCGGTTTCGACGACGAGCAGCAGGCGTTCATCGCCTTCGCGCAGGTCTGGTGCACCAACTACCGGCCGGAGGCGGCGCGCACGCAGGCGCTGACCAATCCCCACTCCACGGCGCAATGGCGGGTGAACGGGCCGGTGTCCGACAACCCGGAGTTCGAGAAGGCCTTCAACTGCGCGAAGGGCTCGCCGATGGCGCCGGTGAGCCGCTGTACCGTGTGGTGAGCGCGCGGAGCACAGGGCGCCCGCCCGACAGGTCGATTTCCGGAAGAGCCCTTTCCCGCCGGAGGTTTTCCCCCGGCAACCAGGGAAAGGACCCTTCATGCGGATGCTTGCTCTCTTTGCACTCCTCTCCGTCTCCACCGCCGCCTCGGCGAACGTGCTCTTTCGCGGCGACTACGAGACCGGGGATCTCTCGCAGTGGGACAAGGTCGACGGGCTGACGAGCCGGCTGACGGTCGAGTCTTCGCTGGTGCACCAGGGCAGCCATGCGCTGCGCGTCGAGCTGCACCAGGGGGACATCTCGTCCAGCGGCACGCGCAACGAAGTCGTGGAGTCCGATCCGGCGCACTGGGAGTCGGAGGGCAACGACCGCTGGTATTCGTGGAGCACGCTGTTTCCCGCCGACTACCCGAGCAACAACACCTGGCAGGTCTTCACCCAGTGGCACCACACCGGCTGCTGCGGCTCGCCGCCGGTGGAGTTCTCCGTCGTCGGCGAGCACATCCAGCTCGGGCACGACGGCAGCAGCCAGATCCTGTGGACGGCGCCGCTGGTGCGCGGCGTCTGGCACGACTTCGTCGTGCACGTGTACTGGTCGTCCACCGACGGCTTCGTCGAGCTCTACTACGACGGCGCGAAGGTGCTGGGAAAGACCTCCGTCCAGACGCTCTACCCGGGCGAGCAGGCCTACATGAAGCAGGGGCTGTACTGGAACGCCTCGATCACCAGCGTGGGCGTCCTCTACCATGACGGCATGGTGACCGGCACTTCGCTCGCCGACGTGGCGCCGCAGCTCGCCGCGCCGCCGGTGCAGCCGCCGCCTCCGCCGCCGGCCGCCGGCACTCCCGACAATCCGGCGCCGCCCGCGCCGGATCCGGTCGCGACTCCCCAGCCCGCGGCGCCTTCTGTCGCCGCTCCCGCGCCGGCGCGAAGGAGCCTCGCCGAAAGCCTCGGCGAGGGTGGCTGCTCGCACGCGTCGCCGGGGTCGCTGGCCGTGCTGGGCCTGCTCGCGCTGGGGTCGTTTGCCGGCCGCCGCCGCCGCGCCCGCAAGAGCTGACCGCCGTATCCCGGATGCCTCCTCCGGGATCAGGTCTCGCGCGCTCGAGGTTCAGGTTCGGGTTCGCGCCGCGAGGGCGGCGGAGCCCTACGTCCTTACGCAGCAGGCAAAAAAGAGCACGCCGGGCGAACGTTCCGCCCGGCGTGCTCGCTTTCTTCAGCGGTGCGATCCGGCGATCAGTGATGCCCGCCGTCCTCACCGTCGTGGTTCTCGTGCCCGCTGCGGTCGTCGTCCTGGAACACGTTCAGCGAGGCGCGGATGTTGTTCTCGATCTGCGCGCGGTTCAGCTCGTCGCGGGGATCGAGCCGGCTGGCAGCGGCGGCGCCGAACCAGTTGGCCGGGTCGAACGCGAGCGTGATGTTGGCGCTGCCGGAGCCCACCACGAAGCTGCCCTCGCTCTTCTGCGAGGCGTGCAGCGACGAGGTGAAGGTGAAGGCCACGCCGTCGATGGTGCCGTCCACGATCACCGACGCGTTCTGCAGCCCGGCGCCGGGGAACACCTCGAACTTGAACTCATGGTAGGTGCCGGCAGGAACGCTGGCGTCGAACACCTTGGTCACCGCGCCGGTGAGGGCAGCGGCGTCGAGGTCCACCACGAAGGGGCCTTCGCTCATCTCGGCCTCGCCGTCGTCGTGCGTCTCGCCGGCGTCGGAGTCGTCCGAGCCGTGCTCGAAAGTCGAGGCGGTGGTGGTGGCCGCGGCGGTCGCGTTCTGCTCCAGCTTCAGCCGGCCGATGTTCATCCGGACGCGCTGGATCTCGAGCCCGCTGGCGAGCGTGAGTGCCTGCGTGGGGGCGGTGGCCCGGGCGGTGGTGACGCTGAACGACACCGGAGTGGTCCTGCTGCCGCAGGCGCAGAGGAGGACGGCGGTGGCGATTGCGAAGAGACGGGTCATCGGGGTTTCTCCTTTTGCCGGATGATGACACCGGCTCGCCGGCGCCGGGGACAATTTGTCGCTCGAAAAATGCGCGGAATGCCACGCACATCAAGGGTTTATGTGGAGGGGACACCTACAGGTGTGACGTCGGGCGGCCCGGGTTATACTTGAACGGCCGTGCAGGCCTTCTTCTCCTTCGATGCGGAGGCGCCGTCGTTCGACGATCGGTTCCTTCTGCTCTCGCGAACCTGGCTCGACGCGGGGTCGTGGGTGGATTACGTGCCCGGCTGGGTCCGCGGTTCGGATGCGCTCTTCGCCCAGGTCCTCCGCGCGCGGAAGTGGGGGCAGCGCACGCGCCTCATGTACGAGCAGCGCGTTCGCGAGCCGCGCCTCACCTCGGCCTGGAACCTGCGCAAGGGAGCGCTTGCGCCTGCCATCCTCG
The DNA here is from genome assembly GCA_036518615.1 of Myxococcales bacterium. Taxonomy (GTDB): domain Bacteria; phylum Myxococcota; class Myxococcia; order Myxococcales; family 40CM-4-68-19; genus 40CM-4-68-19. The sequence continues at coordinate 1,600 of DATDMU010000390.1, read as the reverse complement.
ATCGCATCCGCCTCGCGCTCTCGGCGCGCTACGGCGCGCCGTTCGATTCCGCGGGCTTCAACTTCTATCGCGACGGCCGCGACAGCGTGGCCTGGCACGGAGACCGCATCCGCAGGGAGATCGAGGCGCCGGTGGTGGCGCTGGTCTCGCTGGGTGAGCCGCGCAAGTTCCTGCTCCGGCCGAGAGGCGGCGGGCCCTCCCGCGCGCTGCGCCTGGGCAGGGGCGATCTGCTGGTCACCGGGGGCAGGACGCAGCGCGACTGGGAGCACTGCGTGCCGAAGGTGGCGCAGGCGGGCCCGCGCATCAGCATCGCCTACCGCTACGGGCTGGCTATTGCGGCGGCAGCTTCAGACGCAGATTGAAGGTGTAGTAGACGGCCACCGGCTTGCCCTGCGCGAGCGCGGGCTTGTACCTGCGGCGCTCCAGCGCCTCGATCACGGCGCCGTTCATGAAGGGCAGGCCCTTGAGCACCTTGCACGAGCGCACCTGGCCTTCGCTGGTGACGACGCAGCGCACTTCCATGGCGCCTTCCACGCGGCGCTCCAGCGCGTCGGCCGTGTATTCCGGCGCCGGCCCGGAGATCATCGCCGGCGGAGTCATCTTGTCGTTGAACTCGACCACCGGGTCCGCGGCCTGTGCCGCCTGCGCCTTCACGATGGCGAGCCGCACGTGCACCTTCCTGCCCTTCAGCTCCAGCCCGTCGGCCGCGAACGCCTGATATCCGTCGCGCCGGACGACCAGCGTGTAGAACCCGGCCGGAAGGAAGGTCATCTCGAAGAGGCCGTCGCCGTCGGTGACGACGGACTGCTCGCCCACCAGCGACGTGCTCCGGGCCGTCACGCGCACGTCGGCGAGCGGAGACTGGGTGGCGGCGTCCACCACCACGCCCGCGACGCTGCTCATGGCGGTCTGCGCGAAGGCGGACGTCGAGACTGCAAGAATGAATGCAAGGACCGCCCGATGCATCGGCTACGCCTCCGTGACTTCCCGGTAAAGAGTAGCCGAGAGGCCGTGCATCACAAAGGAATCACTGCCTCAATTCCGCGAGCACCGCCTTCTTCATGAGGTCGGGAGGCAACAGCCCCTGGGCGAGGATGGTGTCGTGGAAGGTGAGAGGATCGAACTTCTTGCCCAGCTGCTTTTCCGCCGCCTCGCGCAGCTCCAGGAGCTTCAGATAGCCGTAGTAGTACGACGTGGCCTGGCCGGGCGCCCGGAAGGTGAAGCGGTCCACCTCCTCGGTGGCGAAGGCGGGCGAGAGCACCACTTCGCGCTCCAGGAACTCGCGGGCCCTCTTCGGCGACCACTTGCGCATCTGCAGCTCCGGGTCGAGAAAGGCGCGCGCCGCCCGCTGCAGGCGCAGCTGCAGCGAGATGAGCTTGCCCTCGTCGGGCATGTAGGGAAGGGTGATGGCCTCGGCGTACAGGCCCCACCCCTCCGCGTTGACGCTGTTGAAGGCGAAGATGGCGCGCGCCAGCGAGACGCCGTGCTCCACCATGCCGTCGAACTGCAGCTCGTGGCCCGGCCGCGCCTCGTGCGCGGTCAAGGTCCAGGCGGCGGCGTCGTAGTTGAAGTCGTCGTACTTCTGCTCCACCTTGCCGGG
>DATDMU010000389.1:0-33087 GCA_036518615.1 Myxococcales bacterium | reverse complement strand
GGTCTCGTAGGGATGGTTCGGGTCGTGGCGGAAGCCGGTGTCGTAGAGGCCGCCGACGCGCGTGTAGGTGCTCGCCACCACCACCGCGCCCTCGCTCGCGAACATGCCCCAGAAGTCGTTGAAGCTGGTCCAGCAGGGCGGGCCCTCCACCACCAGGCGATACTTCTGCGGGCCCATGGGGCCTGCGGGCGTCATCGGACCGAGCCCGCGGGCCGCGCGCTCGTCGACCTCGCTGCGCAGCTCCCTGTAGTAGGTGGCCGCCTCCTCGGTGCCGCGGAAGGCGGAGAAGATGGGACCCACGTAGTAGACGCCGCCGAAGTAGCCGTCCACCGGCGAGGGCCGCTTCTTGCCCGACTCCCACACCTTGACGAGGTCGTCCTCCGCCCGCGCCGATGCGGCGAGCCTTCGCGACAGCTCGGCCTCGTCCAGCTTCTTGCCGGCGATCTTCTCCAGCGCGGGCACGATCTCGTTGCGCAGCTGGTCGACCACGTACTGTCGCATCTCCGGCGTGATGGAGCCGTCGCCCTGGTAGGGCACGTGCAGCATCAACACCGGGCACTTGTACTGCTCGCGGAGGATCTCGAACCACTTCATGAAGGTGAAGCAGCCGGTGTACGAGAGCAGGAGCGCGTCGGGCGCGGGCATCTTCTCGCCGGTGGGTCCGACGTTGCCCTTGAGGGACATGCCCAGGTCGCACTTCACGTAGCTGCACACGTCTTCCGAGTGGCCGGCCTTCTCCGCCTCGGCGATGTACCCGCCCGACTTGCCCCGCATGCCGGACTGCAGCGCGTTGATCTCGGGGAGCACCGGCAACAGATCCAGCGCGCCCAGAAGCTCGGTCAGGTTGCCGGGCACGAAGGTGTAGACCACCTTGCGCCCGTCCTCGCGCGCGGTCGAGAGCCGCCGGTAGTGGTCGGCGATCATCCGCTTCTGGCGGAGCTGGCTTGCGTCCTTGACCTGGGTGGCTTCCAGCGCCTGCGCCTCGTTGCCGATCACCTGGGCGGTCATGCCTGTCCTCCCCACAGCTTGAGCGAATCGCCGAAGGCGCCGGCCTGCTCGCGCACCGGCTGGAACTGGGCGGTGTTCTCCGAGAACTTCACCGACGTGTGCGGAATCTTCGCGTCGTCCAGCGCCTTCTCCAGCATGGGCTGGTCGAGCAGCGCCGGGTCGCAGAAGGAGGCGGCGAGGAAGACCACGCCGTCCGCGCGGTGCTCGCCGATCTGGGTGAGCAGCGCCTGGCCCTTGGGCGCGTTGCCCACGTAGCGGCAGGCGGTGGGCGTGCCCTGCACGAGGAAGGCGCGCACCAGCGAGTCGAGCGGGTCCTCGTCCTCGCGCAGCGGAACCGGCCCGCGGACGGCGGTGAGGCCGAGCTGGAAGTCGTCGACCACGATGTCGCAGCCCGACTGCTCCAGCGTGCGGATGAGCCCGAAGGGCGGCTGCTCGCAGAACGAGCCCACCACCACCACGCGGGCGTTGTCGTAGGCGCGAACCGGGCGCTCTCGCAAGGCGGCGAGCAGCTCGCGCAGCAGGGCCGCGTGGTCCTGCGCGGAGAGCTGCGTTCCCGCGCGCGTGGCCAGGTACGCCTCGGAGGCGCGCACGCGCCAGGGCTCCTTCGTGCGCAGGGCCTGCAGCTCGTCGAGCAGCCCCTGCCGCTCGTTCTCGCGCGCGATGGCCTGCGCCAGCGCCTCGCGCTCGAGCGGCCTCGCGCCGGCCCCCACCAGCATGGCCGCGACGCGGCGCAATTCCCCGGCGTAGAACTTGCCGCCCAGCTCCGGCGAGAAGTTCTGCGGCATGTCCAGGTAGGAGACGGGCTTGTCGGGGAAGAGCATCTTCCACATGCCCGAGAGGTTGCGGATCACGTCGCAGGTGGAGGGGAAGACGAAGGCGTCGAACGCGTCCAGCGACCCGCGCAGCCCCAGCTCCACCGTGCTGCGCGGCAGGTGGCAGATGTACGACTGGAAGAACGAGTCGCCGCGCACCACGTCGAGCTGGTCGCCGCCGCCGAAAATGGTCACCGGCAGGCAGCCCATCGCCTCGAAGAGCGCGCGCGGCACGTAGATGGGAAGGTGCCCCACCACCAAGCCCTCGGGGTGCGCCGCCTTCCAGCTCGCGACGTGCTTGAACTCCAGATCCTCGACCAGCTCTCGCGCGCGCGAAAGCGGCAGGTCCGCGGGGTCGCTCATGACTTGCCCCTTCCCAGAAGCGGCAGCGGCGCCACCAGCGAAAGGCGCCGCTCGATGTTGGTGGTGTCCTCGTAGTGCCCGGTGAGCCCGGTGATGGCGAGGCGGTGCAGCGAGCGCGCCACTTCGCCCGGCGTGCCGTGGCGGGTGGGCCGGTACCAGCCGTAGACCCAGTTGAGCATGCCGAAGATGCCGTAGGTGACGCGCTCCAGCTCGTCGGCGTCGTCGCCCGGGCTCGCCTGGTAGAGCCGGGCAACGATGGCGCGGCCCAGGTCGTAGTAGCGTTCCTTCATCCTGCGCACGATGGCGCGCTCCTTCGGCGGCAGCGTGCCCGCCTCCTGCACCAGCACGCGCATCACCGCCGGGTGCTCGGCCACGTAACGCCCGTGCTGGTACATGAAGACGAAGAGGCGCTCGCTGGGCGACTCCACGCCGCGCAGCGCGTCCTCGGCGGTGGCGATGAGCGTCTCGAAGGCGCTGGTCTGGATCTCGAAGAGCACCTGGTCCTTCGAGGAGAAGTAGTTGTAGAAGCCCGCCACCGCCTGCCCGGTCTGCACGGCCAGGTCGCGGATGGACATGCCGTGGAAGCCGTGCCGGGCGATGGCCCGCGCCGCCGCGTCGAGGATGGCGAGGCGCTTCGCCAGCGACTCCGGGCGCGGCTTGCGGGTGCGCTTCACCGGTTCTCCCAGACGGGCGGGCGGCGTGCGATGAACGCCTCGATGCCTTCGTTGCCGTCGTGGCTTGGAAGCACGCGCTCCAGATAGAGCTGCTCCAGCTCGTCGAGGCGCGCTCCGAAGAGCTGCGCGGTCCCCGCGCGCACGGCCTGGGCGGCGATGCGCAGCGAGGCGGCGGAGAGGCGGGCCGGGCCCTTGCGGTACCACTCGCAAAAGCGCGCGAACGGGTCGGGACCCTCGAAGGTCGCCGAGGAAAGTCCGCAGGCGCGGGCGCCTTCGGCGGAGAGAAGCTCGCCGGTGAGGACCAGCCGATCGCTGAGCGCGCCGCCGAGCCTCCACGGTCCCAGCGCGGCGAGCACCGGGGGAAAGACGCCCAGCTTGATCTCGGGGCAGCCGAGAACGGCGTCCGGCGTGGTGAAGGCCAGGTGGCAGGCCAGGACCAGCTCGAACGCGCCGCCCAGGCAGCGCCCTTCGACGAGCGCGGCCACCGGAACCGGATACGCGCCGACGGCGCGGACCAGCCGCGAGAACGAGCGCAGCATGCCCGGCGCGGCGGCCTTGCGGTGCTCCTCGACGGAAGCGCCAAAGGAGAAGTTCCCGCCCGCGCCCTGCAGCACGACCATGTGCAGAGCGGGATCCTGGGCGTGCGAGGCCAGCGCGCCGGCGAGCTCTTCCATCAGCGCGCCGGTGAGGATGTTGCCGGGGGGCGCGTCGAGGACCAGGCGCAGGAGCGTCTTGCCCTCGAAGAGCTCCGCCCGGACGCGCGCCTCAGCCACGGCGCGACTCCTCCCACGGCTTGCGCGCCGCGGGCGGCAGCACTTCCTCGATGAGCCTGGCGTCGAAGCGCGCGCCTTCGGCGATGCGGCGGCGCAAGAGCGCGAAGTCGATCTCGCGGTCCGGCTTCTCGCCGAAGTGGAAGGCGGGGAACCCGGCGGCCGCCTCGCTGTTCATGTTCAGCGCGAGCCAGGAGCGGTTGGTCTCGCTGTTGGCGAACCATTGCGAGAGCTTCTTCTTGCGCAGGCTCTCCAGCGTCTTGCGGGTGCAGTCGGGGAAGGTGTTGAGGATGCGGGTGGTCAGCCGATCCACCGCCTCGTCGAGCGGCGAAAGGTCGATCTTCAGGCCGGAGAGCCGCTTCTTCGCGTCGCCTTCTTTCCATTCGCCGTAGACGATGCGGCCCATCTCGTCGACGAAGCGGTCGGTGACGACGGCCGGGTTGGCGACGGGCTTGCCCTCCGGATCGCGGTAGACGGGCACCACCTCGTTGAGCAGGCCCAGCCGGTACGCCTTGGCCGCCGACCACGACTGGCACAGCGCCAGCGACTCGGCGGCGAAGGCGTAGCCGACGTAGAGATCGAGGAAGTCGGTGGAGCCGCCGTCCGGCGCGGAGCCGTGCACCGGGCCGGCCTGCCCGAAGCTGGCATTGTCGCCGGCGATGCTGAAATCGCAGGCCATGCCGATCTCCTGCCCGCCGCCGATGCGCATGCCGTTGACGCGGCAGATGACCGGCTTGTCGCAGAGGAGGATGGCGGTGACGGTGTCGTTGAAGAGCCGCATGTACTGCGCGTACTCGGCGGGACGGTTGGCGTAGAGCGTCGCGTACTCGGCGGTGTTGCCGCCGGTGCAGAAGGCGCGGTCGCCCTTGCCGGTGAGCACCGCAACCACCGCGCGGCGATCGGCGGAGGCGCGGCGGAAGGCGAGGATCAGCTCCTTGAGCGCCTCGGTGGTGTAGGAGTTGAGCTGCTTCTCGTTGTCGAGCGAGATCCAGACCGCGTGCAGCCCTTCCACCGCGGCGCCCTTGCGGTCCTTCACGGGCCGCTCCTCGTAGCGGATGGAGCGGAACTGGTAGCCGGGCAGGAGTTCGTGGTTCACGAGTTCCATGTGTTCACCTCAGGAGAGCGGGTCGAGGACGAGGCGGCGCTCGAGGCGGTGCGCATGCATGGCCTCGAGGTGCTCGTTGAGGCGCGACATCGGCGCGCGCTCCACGAACGGGTCCAGCGCCACCTTGCCGGATGCGATGAGATCGATGACCGCCGGGTACGCTTCCACCGGGCAGCCCCAGGTGCCGTGCACGGTGGCGTCGAAGGCCATCAGGTTGGAGAGGCGCACCTCGACGGGGCTCGGCGTGTAGCCGACCTGCACCATGGTCGCGCCGCGGTCGAGCAGCCCGAAGGCCAGCGTCTGCCCCTGGGGGGTGCCGGTGCACTCGAAGATGCGCAGGCGGAAGCTCGGGACGCCGTGCTTCTTGAGCAGGGCGCGCACGGTGGACTTGACCGCCTTGGGAGCGAGATCGCGCACGTCCTGCGCCTCCCGCGCGCCGTGCTTCACGGCGAGGTCGAGGCGGTCGCGCTTCACGTCCAGCGCGAGGACGTGCGCGCCCAGCGCCGCGGCGATCTGGGCAGTGAAGCCGCCCACGCCGCCCACGCCCACCACCGCCGCCACGTCGCCCGCTCCGAGCCCGCTGCGGCGCACGGCCTGGTACGCGGTGGAGACCGCGTCGGCCACGACGCCCAGCTTCCAGGGCTCGAAGTCCCCGGGCAGGCGATCCAGCGGGACCAGCGGAGCGCTGCGCACCAGCTGGTGCGTGGCGAAGCCGCCGTCGATGTCGTTGCCGGGCATCTGCTGCTCGGGGCAGGCGTTGCCGCGCCCTGAGGCGCAGAAGGCGCAGCGCCCGCAGGGCAGCACCGCGGGAATGAGCACCAGCTGGCCCACCGCCGGCCCTGTGCCGTTGACGGCGGCGACGCGGCCCACCACCTCGTGCCCCAGCACCAGCGGCACGGGTTTCTTGGTGGGCACCTCGCCGCGGGCGTAGCCCAGGTCGGTGTGGCAGAGCCCGCAGCCGATGACTTCGACCAGCGCCTCGCCGGGCCGGGGATCTGGAAAGCTGCGCCGCTGCGCCACGAGCGGCGACCCTGCCTGGGTGAGGACGTACGCGAGTCCGTCCATTCCTGCCTCCGGAGATGCGGCCGATTATGAGCGAACGTTCGTTCATGTCAAGCGCGCCCGCGCCCCCGCGACCACCTGTCGCGCCCCGTGCGGCGCGGCAGGACTCCGCGAAACGGCTTGAACCCCGGGTGATGCGGTCGATCGAAAGGGTCGGGAACCCGGCCGGCGACCGTGCCCGGCCGTGCATGCCCGATCGATCATGCCTGGCCGGACAATTTCTTGTAAATCGTACGGACGTGGATTCCCAATCGCTCGGCGGCGCGGGTGCGGTTGTTGTTCTTGGCGCGGAGCGCGGCCTGGATGAGCAGCCGCTCGCAGTAGCCGATCGCGTCGTTCATGTTGTAGCCGCCCTTCTCGATCAGCGTCCAGAGCGCCTTCTCCAGCGCCTCGCTCTCCCCGGGCGCTTCCAGCCGCGCCGGCGCCGCGGGGGCCACCTCCGCCGGCCCCACGAATTGCAGCCCCAGCGCTGAAGGCTCGATGGGACCGTCGGTGAAGAGCGCGGCGGCCTCGACGCGGTGCTTGAGCTCGCGCACGTTGCCGGGCCATTCGTAGGCGAGCATGGCCCGGCGGGCGGCGGGGCTGAAGCTGCGGCCCGGCTCCATCTCGTGGAGGAAGTGATCCGCGAGCAGCAGCACGTCCTCGCCGCGGCTGGCCAGCGCGGGCACGTCCACGTGCACCACCTCCAGCCGGTAGAGCAGATCGGGGCGGAAGGCTCCCTGGCGCACGCGGTCGTGGAGGTCCTGGTTGGTGGCGGCGATCACCCAGGCGTCGGAGTGCTCGACGCGATCGTTTCCCACCGCCCTGTACTCGCCCGTCTCCAGGAAGCGCAGCAGCTTGGCCTGCGCGCCCGGGGTGAGCGAGTCCACCTCGTCGAGGAAGAGGGTGCCCTGCGACGCGCTGCGGATCAGCCCCTGCCGGTCCTGGGTGGCGCCGGTGAAGGCGCCGCGGCAGTGGCCGAACAGCTCCGCCTCGAAGAGGTTCTCCGGCAAGGCCCCGCAGTGGACGGTGACGTACGGCCTGCACACGCGCGCCGACTGCGCGTGCAGGAGCCGGGCGACCAGCTCCTTGCCGCTTCCGGTGGGCCCCACGATGGTGGTCGTGCGCTGCGCGCGCGCAACCGCGGCGAGCCTCGCCTTGAAGGCCACGAAGCCCGGAGCCTCTCCGACGAGAACCCCCGGATCGAAAGACGCGCTGATTGCAGCAGTTCCGGCGCCCATTGGATCCCCCCGATTCCAGCGCCCGGTCCGCCACTGTGGAGCGGGCGACGAGCGGAGTCAACCCGGGCGTGGGCTCCCCGTCCTGCAAACGGCGAGCCCCGGCCGCTCCGAGGGGAGGGCGGTGCGCCTCGGCGTGCAAGGTGTGCCCGGCCGGCCATGCTGCTTCGGGCAACCGCGCCGCCCTTTGCGAGGGCGAAGGTGCTGGCACGTCCGCTGCTTTGAGCCCGATTGCCGCCCCAGCGCCGGATGGAACCATGATCAGCATTACTCCCTGCCGCGCCACAGTCTCCGATCGCTTCCCCATCGCATCCTTCGTGGTGCACGTTCCGCCCGATCGCCTCTTCGAGGTGGCGTGCGCAACCGATCCGCTCCTCTTCCATCCCGACCAGAGGGCGCGGCGGCGGCCGGAGAATTTCGTCACCTCCGGCGCGCGCGGGCTGCTCCGCGCTCCGGCCGGGCAGGCGACGTGGCTGATGCCCCCCGCCGATCTGCGCAGGTTCGCGGGCGCGAAACGGCTCTATTACGCGCTCGGCACCTATCGCGGCGTGCAGCACGAGGAGCCCATCTTCACCGTGGCGCCGCGAGACCCGCAGCTTGCGCCCTGCATCCAGCTCGCGCCCGATTTCACCGGCGGCGAGCGTGTCAGGGGTGTGGCGCCACGTGTCGATGCCCGCTACGGAGCGGCGCCCGTGGCGTGCAACTGGGGCGGCGATGCGGCTGCCGCGAAGCCTGCTCCCGCGGCGCCGGCGCCCTATGACGATGGATTCGATCCCGGACTGTGGGAGAAGCCGCCTCCGTCCCCGGCGGCGCCGGAGCCTGTCGCTCCGCCTGCGCCGGTCACTGCGGCAAAGGCTGCGCCGGCGCAGGCGCCGGTCTACGGCCGCGGCGGAGCGGCCGTCGAGGATGCGAGCGCGGGCTTCGAGGATGCTCCCCACCTGCGCCAGGCCTCCGGCGAGCCGCAGACGCGCCTCGGCGCCGGCGCCGCGGAGGAGGAGGGGTTCGAGGACGCCCCGCACCTCAAGCGCGCAGGCGGCCGCTTCGGCGAGGTGGCCACCGCGCTGCACGCGGATCTCCCCTCCGACTTCGCGGGCGAGCCCGCGGGCGACGTGGACGACGGGCCCGCGGGCCGCTCCAGCGCCTACAGCAACGACTACACCGCCGAAGAGCTGCCCGCCGACGGCGAGCCCCCGGCCGAGGCCATCTCCATCGCCGCCAACGCGGCGGAACGCCTCCGCATCATCGAGGTGGTGGCGGCGCTGGAGAGCGGCGCGGACGGCTACTCGGCGGTGAATCCCGACGGCGAATACAACGATCCCGCCTCGCCCCACTACGGCAAGACGCACGTGGGGCTCTCCTGGGGCTTCGTCCAGTTCGCGCAGCGCTATGGCGCGCTCGGGCAGGTGCTGCAGGCGTGCAAGCGCCGCGACGAGCGCAAGGGCTCGCACTTCTTCGACGACGTCTTCGGCGCGGACACCGCCGAAGAGCTGCTCCGCGTCACCAACGCAGAGCAGGAGGAGCAGCGGGTGGCGCCGGTGGGCGGCCTGCCCCTCTGGGATCCCGCCTGGGTGACGAAGTTCCGCGAGGCGGGCCGGATCACCATCTTCCAGGAGGCGCAGCGCGAGGTGGCCGACCAGCTCTTCCTGCTCCCCAATCTGCAGCTCGCGGGCTGGCTGGGGATGAACACGGCGCGCGCGCTGGCGATGCTCTTCGACCGCTGCGTGCAGATGGGGCCGGGAGGCGGGCCGAGCTGGATCCTCAAGGTGGCCGGGCCCATCCGGAGCAAGCCGCAGCGCGACGCCGCGCTGGCGAAGCTCGGGGTGGCCTCGCTCGCCGAGTTCAAGAAGTCGATGGGGCTTGCCGCCGACGAGCAGTGGGGGCCGGTGGTGCACGCGGCGCTGGTCTCGCGCATGCGGCCGCTCGGGCACGAATCGCCGGTTCCGGTGCCGAGCTGCGGCGAGATCGAGGAGGCGCTGGTGGCCGCGGCGCAGGACGCAGCCGAGACGGGCGCCAGGGAGTGGCAGGTGGCGGCGCGCAGGCTCTCGGCCCTGGCGGAGAGCGATCAGCTCGACGACGACGTCCTCCAGGTGCCCTAGATGGCGCGGCCTGCAGAGCTGGCGCTCGACGCCCTTCGCCGCGTGCGCCGCAAGAGCGGCCTTCTGCCCGAGGCGGAGGCGAAGGCCCTCGAGCGCGATCTCTCGCGCATCGAGTCGGTGCTCTGCGCGAGGACCGAGGACCCGTACGCGCTGGCGCTGGACGTCGATCCCGCCGCCGATCCGCGCCAGCAGCAGCAGGGAAGCGCTCCGCCGCCGCAGCAATCCTCCCAGCCGGCGCAGGCGTCGACGCAGCAGATCGGCGACCGCGCCGCTGCGGCGCTGCAGGCGGTGAACTTCCCCGGCTTCGTCGCCGCGCTGGTCACCGGCACCTTCCAGGCCATCGTCGACGCCACCGCCCAACAAGTCCGCGAGTACGCGAACCTGGTCGCGTCGATCTCCAGGTCGGTGGACGACTTCTCCCGCGACAACGTCACCCCGAACCAGGTGCGCGACTGGCTCGCCTCGCGCCACTCCGCGGACCTCGCGGTGGTGCTGCCGGAGGCGGGCAAGCCCGGCGAGCCGCGCCTGCTCCCGCGCCAGGGCCGCTCCGGCGAGTCGCCGGCGTGGCTGGGCGAGTACGGGCTCAAGGGCCAGGAGCTGAGCGAAGAGCTCACCGAAGGCCCGCTGCTCGAGAAAGGCCGGAACAGCTGCGGCGAAGAGCGGCTGCAGACGCTCGCCACCATGGTGCTGCTCGGCATCAACCGGGTGGTGGTCAACGAGGGCGACATCCGCGCCAAGATGCAGTTCCACGCGGTGGCGCGCGATCAGCTCACCGCCGAGGTGGCCACCGGCCAGATCGGCCAGGGCGCCATCGCCGCCCGCTCGCAGCAGCCGCAGGCCACCACGATGATCTCGACGCTCAAGGCCAACGCCCAGGCCGACGCGTCGATCAAGACCGATCTGATGGGCGAGGTGCGCATCACCTTCCGATCGGAGACCTTCCCGCTGGAGCGCTTCGCCGATTCGCAGGCCATCCAGCTCCTCAACCGCCACGCGCGCTGGAAGGGCTCGGAGGCGCCGCCCGCGCCCGCCGCTCCCGCCGCCCAACCCGCGGAGCCCAAATGACGCCGCTGGAGCTCTTCCTCGTGGACCTGGTGGACGCGATGCCGGACGGCGCCGGCAGCGCCGACCAGGGCGTCCGCGTCGAGGTGGGGTCGGCTGAGCTGACGCTCCCGATGGAATCGCGGCTGGGCCGCGGCGCGGCTCTCTTCGCCTCCGCGCCGCGCGGCCGCCAGGCCACCGGATTCGACGCGCCGGTCGGGCGGCTGCACCTCTCGCTCGCGCGGGGAGCTGCCTGATGCCGCTCGCCGCGCAGAGGAGCGGGAACGCCTTTCCCGTGGAGGACTTCCTCCAGGCGCTGACCGCCCAACTCGACCGGGCGCAGGACACGCTCGCGCTCAAGGTCCGCACCGGCAGGCCGCTGACCTGGGCGCTCAAGGACCTCAGCCTCGACCTGCACGTCTTCGTCGAGGTGGACGGCGAGGGCCGGGTGCTGATGCGCAGCGCCGGCGCCAACGAGGAGGGGGCGAGCGTGGTGCACCTGAGCCTCGCCGCCATCACCCGCCCGATGGTCGAGGAGAACACGCTCTCGATGCACGACGACACCGACCCGCGCACCATCGACGAGCTGCGCATCTCTGGACACCTCGACGACGAAGACCGGCGCAGGCTCGACATGGTGGGGGTGCGCACGGTGGGCCAGCTCCGGCGCATGACCACCGACACCTCGCCGGCGGCGGTGGAGGCCACCATCGGCCTGCCGGTGGACCGGCTGCGCGCGCTGCTCGAGCAGGCCTCGCGGCCCGCGGTCACCGGACATCAAGTGATGCGGCGCGATGGCAGCCCGCTCATTCGCATCCAGGGGGTGAACCTGAGCGACGGCTCCACGCCCGAAGTGCGGCTCGCCGGCGAGCTGGTGGAAGTGCTGGAGGCGAAGCCGCAACAGCTCCTGGTGCGGCCCCGCGGCCATCACGACGAGGGGCCCATCGAGGTGCAGGTGGGCGGCCAGCGCGCGACCGGCTGGTTCCGCCTGCCGGCGGAGGCGCGCGCGCCGCAGGCAGGGGCCTCCGGCTCCAGCCCGAACGGCCACGGCTCCAGCTCCAATGGCCACGCGGCCGACGCGGAGGTTGCATGAGCCCGCACCTGCGCCCGTGGCAGCCCGAGTCCACCCGCGCCGCCCTGCGCGGGCGGCTCCTGGTGCGGCTGCGCGACGACGACGCGGCGCGGCCCGCGATTCCCGCCCGCATGGACGTGGCGGCAGGGCTGGCCCAGCCGAGCGCGGCCAGCGGCTTTGATCGATTCGACGCGGCGGTGAAGCACCACTCGCCCTGGATGAAGATCACCCGCGCCTATCACGCGAAGAGCTCGATGGGCAGGCCGGGGCTGCGCCACCTCGGCTACGACCAGGTGGAAGAGGAGCTGGGCTTCCCCCGCACCTACCGGGTGAAGGTCGACGCGGCCGCGAGCGTGCTCCAACTGGCGGACGAGCTTCGCTCGCTCGACGGAGTGGAGATGGCGTCGCCCGTGTACCTGTGCCAGACGCCCTTCGCCGCCGCAGTGGAGAGGGCCTCCGCCCCCGGCTACGCGCAGAAGATGGTGCGCTCCGTCGAGGCGCAGCGCATCGAGCCAGGCGATCCGGCGCTGATCATCGGCATCGTCGACAGCGGCGCGGCGCTCGACCACCCCGAGCTCTCCGGCAGGCTGCGCACCGGCACCAGCACCGTCCACATCGCGCCCGACGGCCTTCCCGGCGACTACAAGCTCGCGCAGGCCGGCGGCAACCCGCGGCCCATCGACCGGATCGGCCACGGCACCTCCTGCGCCAGCATCATCGGAGCGCGAGGGCTGCGGATGGCGCCGGGCCTCGCGGGAGCGGCGCTGGTGCTGCCCATCCAGTCGCTGGCGGCGAGCTACGTGCCCGGCTCGAAGTCGCTCTCGGCGGTGGGCCGCGCCGACGACATCGACCTGGGGGTGAAGACCTCCATCGACCTCGGCGCGCGGGTGGTGAACCTCTCCTTCGGCACTCCCGCCTCGGCGCTGCGCGCCGACGATCCGCTGCCGCACCTGGACGTGGTCCGCTATGCCCTGCGCCGCGACTGCGTTCTGGTGGCAGCCTCGGGCAACGGCGGCGACGACGTGCCCTTCTACCCGGCGGCGCTGCCCGGCGTGATCGCCGTGGGCGCGTGCGGAGCCGACGGCCGCCCGGCGCATTTCAGCTCGCGCGGCAAGCACGTGGCCCTCTGCGCGCCCGGCGAAGGCATCCCCGCCGCCGTGCTCACCGGCTACGGTCAGGTCTCCGGCACCTCCTTCGCCGCTCCCTTCGTCGCCGCGGCCGCCGCGCTCTTGATCGCGCGCGCGCTCCGGCAGGGCATCCCCATCTCCGCCTTCAACGTGCGGAGCCTGCTCATCGACGGCGCGGCGCCTTTCGCCGCCGGCGCCGACACGACCGGCTGCGGAGCCGGGGTCCTCGACTGCGTGGGATCCCTGCGGGCCCTCGACTCCGTGCTCGACGACTCCCTCACCCAGGAGAGGGAGGGCAACGCAACCTTCGCGGGCGCCCCGGTGCACCGCCGTCGGACGGACACCTGGGCCGCTCCCCAACTGTCAGGAGGCTAGAAAGCCATGGCGAATGTGGAATGCACGTATTACCCGGATCTCTTCAAGCCATACCCGGACGGCGCCACCGCAGACCAGAAGGCGGCGATCGACGACGAGAACAAGGATCGGATCCCGTTCTACAACGCGGTCCGCTTCCTCCTCCTCAACCGCTTCGGCTTCTCCGAGGCCATCCCGCCGGCGCCGGTCATCCCTCCGGCGGGCGGAACGCTCGGCGACGTGCTCAGCACCATGAGCGACGACGGGCGGGTGTACTTCGTCGGCGTGGCCGGACTGCTCATCTCGGAGAACTTCACCGACCCGCTGGTGGGCAAGCCGCAGAGCGCGCTCAATCCCGAGGACACGCTGATCGAGAGCGACGCCGTCTACCTGAAGCGCACCAAGGGCATCTCGCCGCTCCCGCCCCGCGAGACCATCCAGGCCGGCCGCAGCTTCGTCGAGCAGATGGTTTCGGCGGTGAAGGAGTTCCAGAGCGACGAGGCGATGTTCTCCGCCGTCTACGACGGCCTCAAGGCCGAGGGCACCGTCGTCGACAAGACCGCCGGCAAGACCGTCTTCACCATCGTCGCGCGGCAGGTGGCGGAGGTGTCCGAGCAGCTGGTCGAGCAGGAGGCGGACCCGCAGGACCCGCAGCTCCGGCACATGATCGGCGACGCGCTCTCCGCCATCCTCGGCAAGACGCTGCAGGGGCGATTCTCCGCCACCGACATCGACCTGCCCGACCTGGAGGAGGGCTCGCAGGCGGACGTGATCGCCGACAACGTGCGCGCGCTCTCCGCCGTCTACTTCTCCGCCATGCTCGAGGACCTCAAGTTCTTCGCGGTGGCGGACAAGGTGGTGGAGCAGTTCATGAGCGGCATGGTGCCGGTCTCCCGCGGCGTCGCCGGCGACGCCATGTACGACTACTTCAAGGCGGCTCCCGAGCGGCTCACCGAGGTGGAGCGGCGCGGCCTCTACGCCCGCGCCTTCGGCCTCGCCCAGGGCTCGGTGGACGAGCCGATGCCCAACCGCGAGTTCAACGACCTGTGGATCCGCTTCCTCTCCGGCGTCAACCTGATCAACCGCCAGTCCACCGCCGAGCGGCTGATCGTGACCAACGAGTACGTGTTCAAGAACGCGCGCGATCTCGCGGTCAACCTCTCCTTGCACGGCTATGGCGCGGCGCACTTCGCCGCCATCGAGCTGCAGAAGCTGATCAAGGACGTGAAGAGGATGCTCTCCTTCGCCGACATCCTCAACGCCTACGGGGTCCGCGACTACAGCCAGCTGATCGAGCGCGTCTCGGCGCTCTACCTGGGCGGCCCGGTCAACGGCGTCCGCCAGCGCACCATGGCCACCACCGGGAAGAACATCATCCAGTTCCTGGCCGCCTACGCGCCGCAGCTCTCCGGGTCGGACTCCGACAAGGTCCAGTTCCTGGCGGTGCTGAACCCGACCACCCCGCAACAGCAGGACGTCAACGACCTCCGCGCCAACGTCGACAAGTGGCTCGCGGTCAACGGGACCGCCGACGCCACCGTGGACCGGTTCGCCGAGCCGGTGGCGGTCACCCAGCAGCCCACCATCCCGGCGATGTTCAACGGCGGCGGAGTGCCCAACCTCGACGCCATCCGCGACGCGATGGCCAAGGCGGGCAACCTCGGCAATCTCGGCAACCTCGGCGCGCAGATCCCGGCCAAGGCCTGAGCGAGGAGGCTGCCATGGCCATGATTCCTGCCTCGCAAGTTGCGCGGCGCCGCCTCGCGGTGGCGGCGCGAAGGCTCGGCACCAGCAATCCGGTGGACAGCATCGGCGGGCTGCTCGACCGCAGCTTCGAGCTGCCCGCGGGCGACCCGCGCTACGGGCGCAACTCGCTGGCGCCGGGCTCCATGCCCATCGAGCACTCCTTCTCCGAGCTGGCGTCGGGCACGCTGCGGCTGGACATGGAGCCGCTCGGCCCGCTGGCGACGCCCGCGTCGCGGCAGCAGGAGGTGAGCCGCGAGATGCGGCGCCTGGTGCAGCAGAACTACGGCCGGCAGGCGCTGGCGTGGTTCGACGAGCGCTCCGAGCCCTGGCGTTCGGGGCGCATCAACGGCGCCGCCCGCTTCGGCGCCTGGTTCGGCGCCGGGTTCGACGAGGGCGGCCTGCACGAGGCCAAGGTGTACTACGAGCTGCCCGACGGCGGGCTCGACGACCTGCCGCCCAACCTCCAGCACGCAGCGCGGGTGGCGATGTCGTGCCTGCCCCGGCTGCAGCCCATCTTCACCTCCATCGCGGCGGGGCGCGCGCAGGGCGCGCAGCGGATCTACTTCTTCCACCGCGGCGACCTGCGGCTGCTCGACCTGGAGCCGCTGATGAACCGGCTGGGCATCGGCCACCAGCTTCCCGGCCTGCTCACGGCGGTGGGGCTGATCCTGGGCGGGCGCTTCACGCTGCCGGAAGGCTCGGTGGTCCTGGCGCTGCGCGAGACGTCGCGGGGGATGGAGATGAAGCTGGAGATCCTGCTGCCCGGCATCGCCGACCCGCCCCGCGAGATGCACGGGCTCATCCAGATGCACCTCGCGCAGCGGCCCGACTCGCAGCGCGCGCTGCGCAACTGGATCCAGGCGATGAGCCTGGACGAGGGGGCCGAATCCTGTGGCTCGATCTCGGTGGTCAGCGTTCGCGTCAGCCCGCAGGTGGGCAGCCGGCTCACGCTCTACTTCCGTCCCACCGGCTACGAGCGCGGCCCCTCGCGCTCCCGCAGCGTCTCCGACGATCCCTACGCAACCGCGCTGCAGTGACAGGAGCCGGCGATGCCGAAGCTGACCGCGAACCAGACCAACGAGATCGCCCGGCAGGTGCGGGCCAAGCTGGGCAAGAACTCAGCGCTCCTCTCCATGCCGCAGCACAAGCGCGAGGAGGTGCTCCGCCACACCGCCGACATCGTGGCGGCGCTGACCGAGGCTCCCGGCCGGGCGCCGGCGGACGTGTACGCGCTCGACACCCAGTCGGCGCAGGCGAGGCAGCCGCAGCTCGGCGAGGGCGTGCGCACCGGCGTCACCGAAGCGGCGCGGATGGTGAAGGAGATCAACTTCCCCGCCTTCGTCGCCAGCCTGATCGAGGGCACCTTCCACTCCATCGTCAAGTCGAGCATCGAGCAGATGAACGCCTACGCCGACATGGTGAAGTCGGTGGCCCAGTCGCTCAACGAGTTCCGCGACGAGAACGTGAGCCAGAACCAGGGGAAGGATTTCCTGGTGAAGAAGTATCCCCAGGTCTTCCAGCTCGACACCTCGCAGGGCGACCCGAAGGTGACGATGAAGCAGGGCGCCGACGAGGGCGACCTCCCCAACTTCCAGAAGGACCTGGGCCTGCCCGAGCCGGTGGATAGCCTCGACGACGAGACCATCCAGAACACGCTGGTGCCCGCGGCGCGCGACGAGGTGGCCAAGGGCCGGCAGCAGCTGCTCGCCACCGTGATCCTGATGGGCATCAACCGCATCGTGGTCACCGACGGCCGCATCAACGCCAAGATGCGCTTCCAGTTCTCCGCCAGCGATCAGAAGACCACCCACGCCGAGGACTACGACTACCAGAACCTGGGCGACACCACGGTGGTGCAGAAGGCCGGCGACACGGCGACCGGGCAGTGGAAGGACGGGGCCGGCACCTGGAACTACGCGCAGGGCGACTACCAGCGCGTCACCACCCCCAACGTGAAGGTGACCTCCGAGGTGCAGAGCGACACCACCGCCTCGCTGCAGGCGTCGGGGCAGATGATGGGCGAGGTGGCGATCAACTTCCGCAGCGAGACCTTCCCGCTGGAGAAGATGGTCAACACCGATCAGCTCGCGCGGCTCAACCAGGCGCAGGCAGGAGCGGGACGGGCCACTCCTCCCGCGGCATCGGCAGCGCCGGCGCCGGCCTCCCCGCCTCCAGCCGCTCCGCCTGCGCAAACTCCCGCGCCGGCCCCGGCGCACTAGCGCGAGCGCGCCGTGGACAAGCCAGAGCTGGATCACGTCCGGTCGGCGGTGCGCGGGGTCCTCGAGGAGTCCGCCGCGTACAAGAGCCTCGCGCCCGAGGCGCAGGCGCAGCTCGCGCACGACATGGTCAACGTCTCCCGCTTCCTGGCCGACCCGGCCTGGCTCGATCCGGCGGCGTCGCCCGCGCGGGCCAAGGCGCTCGCGTCCGATCCGGTGGACGACCTCAAGAAGCGCCTCGCCAAGGACCCGGGCCAGGTGGCCTTCGACGCCAAGGGCATGAAGCAGGGCATCGAGGGCTTCGGCCAGCTGGTGCAGAAGGTGGACTTCCCCGCCTTCGTCTCCGGCCTGGTGAAGGGCGTGTTCAACGCGGTGGTGGACGCCTCCATCCAGCAGATGCAGGCGTACGCGGAGATGCTGGCGGCGGTCTCCAAGAGCGTGGACCAGTTCGCCTCCGATCACATTCCCGACGCGCAGGTGCGCGACCAGATCGCGCGGCGCTACCCCTCCATCGTCCAGATCGACACCAGCGGCGACACGGCGAAGCTGGCGATGAGGGAGGGCGCCGACGACAAGGGCGTGGACATCGGCAAGGAGTTCGGCCTCTCCGGAGTGGACCTCTCCGACGAGGCGGCCGAGCTGCAGCTGGTCAACGCCGCCAAGCTGGAGATGGCCAGGCAGCGGCAGCAGCTGATGGCCACCATGGTGCTGCTCGGCATCAACCGCATCGTCGTCACCAACGGGAAGATCAACGCCAAGGTGGTCTTCGACATCCAGGCCAGCGATCAGGCCAAGCGCACCGCCAAGGCCGAGCTGCACGACGAGCAGTCGTCCTCCTCCACCGAGGCGGCCGCCGCCGCGACCTGGAGCCCGTGGGGCGCGGCGGGAGGCGGCTTCTCCGCCAGCCAGTCGCACAGCACCACCGTGGGCAGCGCGGTGGACGACACCAGCGAGTCGAAGGCGTCGCTCAAGGCGCAGCTCTCCGGCGACGTCCAGCTCAACTTCAAGTCCGAGACCTTCCCGCTCGAGAAGATGGTGGACAGCGGCGGGATGTCGCTGCTCAACCAGCGCGCACAGCCCACGCCGCCGCCCGCCCAGCCGCCGCCCGCCCAGAAAGGCGCCGCAAAATGATCACCCCACAGGCCATCGAGGACCTCCGCCACGCCGGCCCCGACGGCGTGCGCCGCTACGTGCACGAGACGCTGCTCGCCTCGGAGTCGTTCGAGAAGCTGCCGAAGGAGGAGCAGGGCGCGCTCGCCAACCGCATGGTGAAGGTGCTCTCGTACCTCACCGATCCGCTGGCCGGCCATCCCCATCTGGCGGACGCGGCCAGCCGCAGCGCCGGCGCGGAGGCGGCGCCGCCCGAGGCTCCGCTGGCCGCGGCGCTCGCGGACGACAAGAAGCAGCCCCCGCCCTTCGGACCGGCGGCGCAGGCCGCGCCGGACGTGTTCAAGCGCTTCGTGGACACGGTCGATTTCCCCAAGTTCGTCTCCGGCCTCATCGAGGGCGTCTACACCTCCATCGTGCGCAGCTCCATCCAGCAGATGGAGGCGTACTCGAAGCTGATGGAGGCGGTGGTCAAGAGCACGCCGGAGTTCGCCCGCGATCACGTGACGCCCGACCAGGCGCGCGGCTTCCTGCGCGACAAGTTCCCCAGCGCGCTCAAGATCGAGGGCGGCAAGCTGGCGATGCAGGACAACGTCGACGACAAGGACAAGCCCGACTTCAAGAACTTCCTCGGCCTGCAGGAGGAGCTGGACGTCTCCGACGAGGACCAGGAGCAGAAGCTGATGGAGTCGGCGCAGCTCAAGATGGCCAAGCAGCGCCAGCAGCAGATCGCCTCGATGGTGATGATGGGCATCAACCGCATCATCGTCACCGAGGGCGAGATCAAGGCGTCGGTCATCTTCGACGTCACCGCCGAGTCGAAGACGCACGGCGAGACCGAGACGGGCTTCGACAGCACCAGGACGCACTACGACGCCGCCCACTCCGAGGACAACAGCTTCTGGGGAACCGGCGGCTCGTCGTCGGACACCGTCAACACCAGCGTCAGCACCGCGCACGCGCGAACCGCCGGGCAGAGCGACGACAAGCTCAAGGCGCACGCCAACCTCTCCGGGTCGGTGCTGGTGCGGTTCAAGAGCGAGACCTTCCCGCTGGAGCGGATGGCGTCGCCCGACGAGATGGCGGCAGCCCAGGAGCGGTCCAAGAGATGATCGCGGTGGCCCCGGCGCGGCTCGGGCTGGATGCCTGCGACCGCATGCTCGCGCTCCACGCGGTGGAGACGGCGCAGCGCTTCGGGCGGGGCGCGCTGGAGGAGATCGATCTGCCGCCGGTCTCCGGCGGGCGCATCGATGCCGGCCTCCTGCGGGTGGCGTCGGTGCTGTTCTGGACCTGGGAGGTGGAGCAGGCGGGGCTGCCGCAGTTCGTCGAGGCGCTCGCGGACGGATTGATGAAGGGCACCCTCATCCTGCCGCTGGAGCGCGGCGGCGATCGGCTGGGCCTGTACTGGCGCGGGCGGCACGAGCGCTTCACCGCGGAGGAGCGGCGCGAGTTGTACGCGCAGATCTTCGGCGACCCCGCCCGCCCCGACTCCAGCGAAGTGCAGCCGCTCTTCGCGGCCTTCGTGGCGGCGCTGGCCGAGATCGGCAAGGCGTCCACCGCGCAGCCCATCGGCGATCTGGTGGTGCGCGCCAACCTCGCCGGCCGCGACCTGGCCGCGGAGCTGACGCTGCGCTGCGCCGGCATGGCGGCATATGCCGCGCGCGACATCGTGGCCCACGTGCGGCTCGCCCTCCAGATCCTGGGAGACGCGGAGATCTCTCGCGCGCTCGGCGGCGGCGGGCCCTGGATGATCCTGGAGACGCACGGGCAGGAGGTGCTGGGACGGCAGCTCGTGCCGCGGCCGCACCTGTCGCGCGCCGCGTCCGCGCACGCGCTGGTCGCCTGGCTCGCCGACAATGCGCCGTCGCTCGAGGGCGGCAACGTGCCCATCGGCAGGGTCGATGAGGTGGTGCAGGCGGCGGAGGCGTGGCAGGCCGAGGCGCAGCCGTGACTGCCGCGCCTGCCACCCGCGCCGAAGTCGAGCGGCCGGCGGACGTCGTCGCCGCCGCGCGGCTGGCGGTCCGCGACCTCTTGCTTCAATCCCCGGGGTACGCCCAGGCGGACCCGGAGCTGAGGCGCGAGCTGGCCTCCAAGATGGTCAACGTGGCGCTGCTCGGCGCGGACCTCGCCGCGGAAGAGCTGGGCATCGCGCAGCGGCCGCGGCGGGCACGCACGCCGCTGGCCACCGCGCAGGCGGCGCCGCCGAAGGAGGACTTCCGCGCGGTGAAGTCGGCGGCGGGTTCGGTGGCGGCGCTGAAGAAGGCGATCGACTTTCCCGCCTACGTCACCTCGCTGATCAACGGCGTGTTCCAGGCCATCTGCACCTCCAACCTGCAGCAGATCACCGCCATCGCCGAGATGCTCGACAACGTCGCCGCGTCCGCCGACGACTTCACCATGCAGAACGTGGACGACGGCGCGGTGCTGGCGTGGGCGGTGGGAAAGTTTCCCTTCCTCGCGCGCGACGGCAGCTCGCTCACGGTCAAGGACGGCGTGGACCTGACCGAGATGCGCAGCACGCTCAAGAACGGCCTCGGCGCCACCGACGAGCAGGTGGACTCCATCGACGCGGGCGACCTGGACGGCACCTTCCTGCCGCTGGCGCGGGCGAAGATTGGAAAGGATCGGCAGCAGATCCTCGGCACGCTGATCCAGATGGGGCTGCAGCGGATCGTGGTGGACGAGGGACGGCTGCACGCCTCGATGGACATGCGGGTGGACGCCAAGTCCATCGACGACGCGCAGCACGCAGGGCAGACGGCGGATTCGATCGCCACGGGCGTGAGCGCCAGCGCGGCCTACGGGCCGTTCAGCGCCAGCGCCTCCTTCTCCGCCTCGCACAGCTCGGTGCAGAGCGACAGCGAGCTGTCCAAGGACGAGATCGCGGTGCGCGCCGGGCTGCGCTCGAGCGTGGACCTGGCCTTCCGCACCGAGCAGGTGCCGCTGGACAAGATGGCCAACGAGAAGGCGCGGGTGAAGCTGAACTCGGTTGCGCGCGTGCCGGAGGACGTCTCCGGCGGCGGCAGCCTCCTCGGCGACGAGAAGATGCCCACGGTGACGGGGCCGGACAAGAAGACCGAGGACGACCGCAAGGCGCAGGAGAGCAAGGCCGAGGAGGCCAGGAAGGCGGCGGAGAAGAAGGCCGCGGACGACAAGAAGGCCGAGGAGGCGAAGAAGGCGGCGGACGCGCAGAAGGCCGCCGACGCGCAGAAGGCGGCGGACGCGAAGAAGGCGGCCGATGCGAAGAAGGCGGCCGATGCGAGCAAGACCGCGGACAAGGGCACGGCCGGAGCGAAGACGGCCGATGCGAACGCCGCGGCCCCCAAGCCCCCGGACGCGATGACCGCGCCCGCGGCGGACGGCAAGAGCGCAAATCCATGACCACCGAGCATCTCTCCATCGTGCACGAGGCAGCCTGGCACGCGGTCCTGGGCCGCGTCGATGCGGCGGTGAGCGCGGGCAAGATCGGCGCGGCGCAGCGCGATCTGCTGGTGCGCCCGGTGCAGTTGCTCCAGTTCATGGCCGACGAGACGCCGGCCGCGCTGGGCGACGACGTGCTGGCGCAGGAGCGGCTGCGCGCGCTTCTCTATCTCTCCGCGCCGTGGGCGGCGCTGGTGGACGAGACCCAGCGCATCCTCAAGGCCTTCGACCACAAGAAGATGCCGCCGCTCAGCTACGCGGCCGGCGTGCTGCACCACGGCGCGCTGGTGCTCCTGGGGGTGGCCGCGGTGCGCGTGGCGGTGGCCGAGCCGCTGGTGAAGCTCTTTGCCCGGACCGTCCAGGGGGTGGCGCTCCTCTGCGCCGGAGCGGAGACGCTGGGCCGGCTGGAGCCGCGCGGCCCCACCGGAGACACGCTCGGCGCCATGGTGAGGGAGCTGGTCGAGCGCGACGGCGGGCAGCCGGGCGACGCGTCGGTGCTGAGGCCGGTGCAGTCCGACCCGGTCGAGCGCGGCCGCTGGGTGACGCTGAACAATCTGATGAGGCACGTGGTGGACCTGGCGGGTGAGAAGCCCGGAGCGTGGGACGGCGCCTTCTCGATGGTCAGCGAGGTGACCCCGAACGTGGCCGTCGCCGGCGAGACCATCGAGCTGGCCCTGACCGCGCCCATCGTGGAGGGCGGGCTGGAGATCCCCGCGTCGCTGCACGTGGTGTTCGCCGCGCCGGGAGCGCGGCCCATCGAGCCGATCACCAGGCCGAAGTTCGTCGGCGGCAAGCTGGTGGTGGAGGTGCCCGCCGGCGCCGCCCCGGGGTGGATCGGCTTCTCCGACGACAACCGCGTGGCCCGCTCCCACGAGTTCCGGCTGCAGCTCCGCGAGCAGTTGAAGGAGTTCGGCGTGGTCGCCCGGCTCGACGACGCGCCCATCCCGGTGGAGCTGATCGATCCCTACGCGCCGCCGCCGGGAGCGCCGACGCCGCTCTTCCTCGCCGCGCCGCCGCGCACCTCGGGAAACCGCTTCTACGGAGGGACGCCCGAGATCTCCGCCGAGCTGACTCCCTCTTCGGTCGATGCGGGCGGAACGCTGGTGCTGAAGTGGGAGAGCCAGGCCGCGACCGAGGTGGAGAAGGAGCCGGGGGGCGAGAAGTTGCCGTCCTCGGGCACCATCTCCCTGGCTGCGCCGATGCAGGACGGAGAGGTGCGCATCACCCTGACGCCCATCCTTCGCCGCGGCGACCAGGTTCTTCGCGGCAAGGCGGTGGAGTTGAGCGCCACCGCGGGGACGCGCGCCGCCATCGCCGACGTCGTGGTCCGGCAGAACGGCCACCAGCAGCCCTATTTCTTCGGCGCGCCGCTCGATGTGGAGGTGCTGCTCCTCCCCGAGACGGCGCGCGCGCAGGGCGTGCTCATCGTCGACGGCATCTCGATCAAGTCCTCCGCGGACGATCCCCCCGGCACGGTGACGTTCAGCATTCCCGCCGAACAGCTCCGCGACGTCACCCGCTTCACCGTCGCGCTCACCGGCGGGGAAGTGTCGAGCGACCGCCGCCGCGACATGAAGGTGCGCGTCGACCCCGGCCAGTCGGTCACGCTGGTCGCCTTCCGGCCCACGGTGCTGGGCGACGACGGCGCGGAGGAGACGGTCTCCAGCGACGAGCTGGAGGCGGCGCTGGGCGCGGCCCGGGGCGCCGGATTCACCGTCCGGGTGGTGGAGCTGCCCTTCGTTCCCGACGCGCTCGCGGTCCTGCCGCGGCCGGTGGCCAGCGGCGACGATCCGCTGGTGGGAGAGCTGCTCGAGGCGCTCTCGGCCGCGGCGATGCGCAGCCCGGGCTTCGAGAACGCGCTCTGGGCGGTGCTGGTGCGCAGGCCGTTCGGCGCGCCGGACGAGCCGCCCATCGAGCTGCTCGCGTCGGTGCGCCGCGAGATCGCGCTCCCGCGCAGCTTCGCGTCGCTTTCCGCCGAGGGCGCGCAGGCGGTGGGCGTGGCGTCGCTGGACGGGCTCTCCGGGCTGATGGCGGCAGCGTTTCCGTCCGACCGGACCGTCTCGCAAGCGCGAGATCGGATCGTCGCCGATCGGCTGCGGCTCGTCGGCCAGGTGCTCCCCGGCGAGCGCCTGGTGATGGAGACGCCGCGGCAGGAGCGCCGCGGGACGGGACCGGGCGCCCCCGCGGATACCCGCCTGGTCGCCGTCGCGCTCGATGGCAGGGGACGCGAGCTGTCGCACACGCCGCTTCGCGCGGTTTCGGCCGACCGCCCCGCCTGGCTGACCGAGCTGTTGCCGGTGACCGCGGAGATGGCGCGGGTGGAGCTGCGGCTCGACGACGGGACGGAGCTGTGCCGGTTCGTCCGCCTGAACAACCGCCCCCAGCTCACCGGCGTGAGCTTGCAGGACGGCGAGCTGCAGTGGACCTACCGGCACCCCGACGGCGCCGTCCCCCGCCTCACCGTCGAGCTGGTGCAGCTCCTCGGCGACGGCGGGAACGAGGGCGAGATCGCCGTTCCCTTCTTCACCGCCGACGCCTGCGGCAACACGGCGACGCTGCCGCTCGGACGCGTGAGGAGCGCCGACGCGGTCCGGCTGGTCGCCAGCGACGGCTGGAATTCCGCCTCCGCCGACATCGAGGGGTCTGAGATCGACAACGAGCAGCCGCTGGTCCTGCGCCAGCTCGGCGGCGGCGGGTTCTGGGCCGACGCGGCCGGTCTCGACATCCAGGCGTGGCGGGTCAACGGCATGGAGCAGGTGGGCGAGGACGGCAAGGCGCTGCGGACGCAGGTGGTGCACCTGCCGCCGGACCTGCGCGGAATCATCGCGCTCGACGCGGGCAAGGGAACCGACCGGCGCGCGCTCGAGGACGACGATGCCTAGGGCCAGCGTCGTCATCGATGCCGGCCACGGCGGGATGGCGATGGTGGGCGGGTCGTCTCCGAACCGCTCGCTCGGCCCTTCGGGGTTGATGGAGAAGGAGGTCACCCTCGACCTGGCGCTCCGCCTGCGGCGGCTCCTCGGCGCGCACGGCATCTGCGCGAGGCTCACCCGCGACGGCGACGTGAACCTGGGGTTGCGCGAGCGCGCGCTCGCTGCGCGCGGCGCGGACGCGTTCGTGTCGCTGCACCTGAACGGCGACGGCGACCCCGCGGTCCAGGGCAGCGAGATGTGGGTCCATCCGCGCGCGGGAGAGCACAGCCGCGCGCTGGCGCGCGATCTGCTGCAGGCCCTGACCAGCGCCACGCGGCTGCCGGATCGCGGCGTGCGCGACGGCCTTCTCGGCGTGCTGGCGCCGGGCCTGCACGGCCCTTCCACCGCGGCGTGCCTCGCCGAGCTGGCCTATCTCACCGATCCGCTCGAGGAGCGCCGCCTGCGCGACGCGCTCCATCGCGAGCGCATCGCCGCAGCGCTCGCCTCCGGCATCGGCAACTACCTTGGACGCGGCCGGCTCGGCAGCGCGGCGGTGGAGCGTTCCCACGAGGTGCGCGAGGAGTTCGACGTCTTCCACCACGTGCCGCTCGTGCCGCAGCTCACCGGCATGAGCTGCTGGGCCGCGGGCGCGGCGATGATCATCGGCTGGCGCGACTGCATCGACGTGGACGCGGAGGAGCTGGCGCGCGGCAGCGGGCGCTGGGAGGAGTACCGCGAGGGCCTGCGCCCGCACGACGTGGAGGAGCTGGCCAGGGCGTGGGGCCTCTCCAGCGCGCCCGCGCTGCCGCTCACGGTGCAGAGGCTGCGCGAGCTGCTGGAAGAGCGCGGTCCGCTCTGGGTGGGCGAGGCGTCGCCGGACCTGCACGTCATCGTCGTGGCCGGTGCCCACGGCGACGGCACGCCGCAGGGAACCTGGGTCAAGGTCCTCGACCCCTGGCCGGTGGGCCGCGGCGAGCGCTACACCGTGCCCTTCGAGCAGTTCGCGGCGGGGCTCGCCGCCGCCTCCAGGCTCGCCGGCGCGCCGGCGAACATCCTCTTCTCCGCCGCCCGCGGCCGCGGCTCGCGCTGGAGCAGCAGCTCGCGCACGGAGAGCATGTCGATTCGTGCTGCGCCCTGCGGGCTCCGCCCGTCGCCGGCAAAGCCGGCTCCTCCGGTCTGGCGCAGCGATGGCGAGGCGCCGCGGCTGGGCGCGCCCTTCGGCGTGCTGGAGCGTTACTTGAAGTTGCCCGCGGCGCGCGAAGGTCCGCGGCGCGCGGCAGGCCGCCCGTCGCTGCTGGTGGACGACGCGGTCCGCGGCTACTGGACGCTGCCGCGCGGCCAGGTGCGCGAATGGGCGCTGCCCGACGCGCTGGATCTGGTCACCGAGCCCATCGCGGCGCCCGAGGCTGCCGGAGATCCGGCCGCGTTCCGTCTGGGCGCGCGTCGCTGCGTGGTGTACCGCGACCGCGCGGGAGCCTTGCGGCTCTGCTCCCGAGGCGAGGGCTGGCGCGAAGAAACCCTGGCCGACGCGCCTCTGGCCGCGGGAGATCCCCGCGCACTCTGGTCGGGAACCGAGGCGTGGATCTTCTACCGCGGGCGCGACCGCCGGCTGCACGCGCTCCACGGCGGGGAGCGCGGGTGGACGCACGACTCCCGCGAAGCCCCCGGCGGCGATCCCGCGGCGTGGCTCTCGCGCCAAGGTCCCTGCTCGGTGCACCGGAGCGAGCCGGGCGGCAATCTCGCCATCACCACCTGGGGCGAGCGGCCGGTCGAAACCGAGCTGCGCGCGGCGCCGCCGGCGTCCTCCGCGCCTTCGGCATTCCGGGCGGGCGATCGCGACTGCATCGCCTATGGCGGCGCGGGAGGGCGGCTTCACCTGCTCGAGCGCGGCGAGTCCGGCTGGTCGCACGCGGACCTGCACGCGCTCGCGCCCGGCGCCCCCCTGGCCGCCTCCGCTCCCTGCGCCTTTGGCGACAGCGCGTGCGCGCATGTCGTGTACCGCTCCGGCGACGATCACCTGCACGCCTTGACCCGCCTGGGCGGCAGGTGGCGGCACACCGACCTGATCGCCGCCGCCGGGGTGTCCGGCGCGGCGCGCCCGGCGGGCGATCCGGCGGGCACCAGCGCGGGCGGCGCCGCTCGCGTCTTCTACGTCGGCGAGGACGGCGCGCTCCACGCGCTCGCGCTGGGAGGAATGCCATGAACGCACCGCGCATCGTGCCCTGCCGCGATCAGGTCTCGCCGCGCTTTCCCGACGCCAGCTTCCACGTGCAGGTGCCGCCGGGCTGCGGATACGAGGTGGCGTGCGCCACCGACCCGCGGCTCTTCGCCCGCGGCGCCTCCGAGGTCCGGCGCGACCACAGCTTCTATGCTGCCCCCGGCGCGCCCGGGCGCGCGTCCAGCGGCCACTCGGTCTGGGTGTTGCCGGCGGCGGTGCTGCGCCGCTTCGGCGGCATCCGCCGCCTCTACTATCTGGCCGCGGCGACCGGCGGCCGCGCCGTCTCGCTCTCCGCGCCGCTCCATTCTCCGCCCTGGCTTCGCGTCGCGCTGGATTTCGCGGGCAGCGCCAGATTCGGATCGCGCGGCTCCGCCGCCGGACGCCTGCAGTGGGCCGGAGACCTGGTCCTCGGCGAGGACGACATGTCGGACATGGGCGACGAGGAGATGGGCCCGCCTCCGCTCGCGCAGAACCAGGTCGTCGCCATCGAGGTGCGCGATCCGTCGGGCGCGGTCGCTTCCGGATACAGCCACGAGTATCCGGTGAAAGCCGACCCCACCGCCGGGGAAGAGGGCGGCGTCGTCCTGCGCATTCCCGGCCTGCAGCCCTTCCGCGCGCGCGAGCTCAAGCTGGTCGATCTGCGCAAGCAGGTGCAGGCGGCGCTGGTCGCGGCGAAGATCTTCACCGCCGCCACCGTCAACGCCTCGCTCTCGCAGAAGACCGTTTCCTACGAGCAGCCGGTCAACCCCGGCGACACGCTCTGGCTCCGCATCCTCGGGCCGGGCGGCGCGCTCGACAAGGCGTCCGGCTCGTACACCGTGAACGACGGCGGCGAGGTGGACCTGCCCTGGCTGGGCCTGCTCAAGGTGGGCGGCAGCTCGCTCGCCGACGTGGAGGCCGACGTGCTCAAGCGGGTGGCCGACGCGCGCCTCTTCCAGGGCGCGCTCATCGACCTCTCGCTCGGGGAGCTGAAGTAGGTCAGGACGCCGGATAGCGGGTGAAGGTGAGCGGTCCCTCGTCGCTCACCAGCCCGCAGAGCAGCGGGTCGCGGTAGACGTCTTCCAGCTTCTGCTCCTCGCCGTCCACCACGATGGTACCGGCGACGAGGCGGATGCCGTGGCTGTAGTCGGCGTAGAAGTCGCCGTGCACGGTGGAGAGCGGCTGGATGGGCGTGCCGTTGGCCTGGTGCCACCCGTAGATGGCCACCTTGCCGGGCTTGCTCGCGAGCTGGCTGGTGACCACCACGTCCTTCTTGTGCCCGGCAGTCAGCTCGCCGTGCGCGCCGCCCAGTTGCCCCTCGACGATCTGGTTGTGCTTGACCCAGGCTGCGGTCGAGGTGCCCTCCGCGTTGTCGATGGGCCTCGGGTCCAGCTTGACCGCGGCGGCCTTCCAGATCGCGTCCACCAGCTTGCGCGTCGGAAGGAGCATCCCGTACGAGTCGGCGATGCGCTGGGCGGTGGCCGGCTTCATCGGCGTGCGGAAGGGATCGGCGTCGTCGCCCACGCAGAGGTAGTCGGGGGTCACCTTGACCACCGCGCCGTGGCTCTGGCCCGAGCCGTCGGTGAAGGAGAGCGCCACCTCCTTGAGGCTCCCCATGAAGTCGGGAACGTGCCCCGCCTGGATGGCGTCGAGGATGGCGGCTTCCCGCTTCGCGTCGCCCAGGCCCTGGATGCGGGCGACGAAGTCCGAGCCGGTCTCCGGCGAGGAGAGGGCGACGGCGGCGCCTCCGTAGCGCTCGTGGGCGCCGGGGTGCGGCCGCGTGCTGCGGGTGGCGAGGCCCTCGGAGACCGCCTGCTTCGCCGACGACGCGCCGGAGGACACCATGCCCATGAAGTAGTCCCAGTCCCAGACCGCGTTCGGGCACGCCTTGTGCGCCGTCGCCGGATCCGCCTCGCAGTGGCCGAGGATGTGCTCGCGATCGAGAGGGATGGCGAACGAGTCGCAGAGCCAGCGCACCAGCGCCGCGGAGGCGCCGTATTCGGTATCGGTGGGCGGGGTGTTGGGCCGCGCGCGGGCCACGTGCTCGATGCCGATGGAGTCGGCATTGGCGCCGTGCGCGTGAAAGGCCACGTCGCTGTGCTTGACCATCTGCACCACTTCGCCGTCGCGGCCCACCACGTAGTGGGCGCTGACGCCCGCCCTGGGGTCCTTGAACCAGCTCACCGTGCCCGAGGTGGTGCTGCCGTCGGTGATGTGGATGATGACGCGGCTGGCGGAAGTCCGGGCCGCGGGTCGGAAGTTGCCGGCGGCGGCGGGCTCGAAGCGCGACGCCTGCGGGTACTCCGGGGAAGCGCCGTAGCGGCGGCGCGCGCCGTTCTTCGAATGAGCAGAAGGCTGCATGGGTGGAATCCTCCTCGGGATCTCAGGCGGCGGCGGTGACCTCTTCGGGAATGGGGCCTTCGATGCCGCGGTCGTCGTCGGAAAGGCCCTGCGCGGCAGCGGGCATCTCGGGGATGGGCGCCTCGATCCCGCGGTCTTCGTCGCCGGCTGCGAGCGCCTGGTCGGCGGCGCCGGCGGTCAGCGCCTCCAGCTGCGCGCGGGTGCCATTGAAGACGTTGCAGTCCACCTTGGTGGGAATGCCGTCGATCTCGTTTCCCGGCACGATGCGCATCTGCCAGAAGGTCCAGTCGGAGGCGTAGCGGGTGAGCGGCAGCGGCGGATCCTCGGCCACCTTGCCGGCGCTGAACGCGATCGGAGTGGCGCCGGGCTTCGAGGGATCGAGCGAGGTGGGGTTGGAGTCGCCCCGGTCGTAGCGCGCGAACCAGAGCGGAAAGCGGGCGAAGCGGGCGTCGTCGCCTGCGTCGATCCATTCCTTCCATTGCAGGTTGCAATAGATGAACGGCGTGCGGCCGAGCGCGGTCTCCAGCGTGGAGAGGCAGTCGTACAGCTCGTTGGCGATGCGCGCCTTGTCGGCGAGCCCGTCTCCGGTCTCGAAGTCGACCACCGGCGGCAGGTCTTCCGGGCGCAACCCGCCGGCGCGCCCGAGGGCGGTGATCAGCTGCTGCGCCTGATCGGCGCCGGCGTGCGCCGGGTGGAAGAAGTGGTACGCGCCGCGCAAGATGCCGGTGCTCTGCGTGCCGGGCGAGAAGAAGTACGAGATGCCGGTGTCGATGAAGTTCTTCAGCGCTGCGTCGTAGCCGGCGCGCGCCTTGGGCCGCTCGACCGCCGGCGTCTGCGCCACCGCCTCGTCGGTCAGCTCCTTGAGCAGCTGCGGCTCGAGGCTCTTTCCCGCGTCGAGCGCCTTGACCATCTCCCCGGAGAGCTTGTCGCTGCCCCCGTGCTTCGCCACCACCGCATCCACCAGGTCCTTGAAGTCGCCGTGCTGGCGGATGGCGCGGACCAGCGCCTGCGCGGCCAGCTCGCTGATCGCGCCCATGCCGCCGTCGATGTACGGATACTTTCCGTCGGCGGAGATCGACTCCAGGTCGCGCTTGACGTCGTCCTTCGTGATGCCGCTCGTGCCGTCGGGATCGAGCGCGTGGACCAGCCGGGCGAGCACCGCTGCGCTCTGGTGCGTCTCGCGGCCGCTGCAGAGTGCCCAGTTGCGCTCGAACTGCGAGTCGAAGATGCCGCCGGGGAACTTGCTGGTCGGGCCTTCCGTGGCCTTGACGAAGACGAACGCCACCGGATTGTCGTCGGCGTTCTTCCAGCCCTGCACCTTGTTCCAGTCGATCTTGCCGTCCCAGACGGAGACGTCCACGCCGAGCACCGGGTACTTCTCCGGCCAGTAGGAGTTGGCGGCGCCGAAGCGCCGGCCCGCCATGCGCGGCTGGTCGGGGAACGCGGACAGGTACTCCTCCGGCGAGAGGGTGGTGAAGCGCCACTCTGCGATCGACGCGCGGTAGCGGTTCCAGAGCGCCGCGTCCACGGCGGGCATTCCCTCCATGCCGTCCCTGGGCATCTCCGAGAGCGCCAGCGCGGAGGGCGAGGCGGGCATCGGTCCGGTCCACGCCTTCGCCAGAAGCGGCGCCGCGGCGGTCGCGTTGGCGCTCTCCCATTGCGTGATCCGGTCGTCGATCCAGCCGTGCAGCTTCCAGAACGCCGGGTTCGCCGCCGAGGAGAAGGGATGGCCGAGCCAGTCGTTGAAGCGCGCGCCGTCGAGCGGCGCCAGCGGATCGGCGGGCGCGTCCGAGGACCAGTGGTAGTGCAGCCATCCGTGGATGCCGCCGCCCTCGATCTGCCGCCCCAGCTCGTCGAGGGAGACGGTGGCGAGCCAGGCGTCGTTCTCGAAGCGCCTGGCGATGATGTCCTTCCAGCCGTCGGTGGCCGCCTGCGCCTTTTCGCTGCTCACGAAGGGCGGACCCGCAACCGCCGGCATGGGCCAATCCGGGTCGGCGTGATCGAAGGGCACCGGCGCCCAGCCGGCGGAGATGGTGTAGAGGGGATCCTTCGCCAGCTTCAGCGCGGCCTGCTGGTGCGCCACCATCTGGCGGTGCATGCCGAGGAAGTCGATGCCGGACCCCGGCGATGCGTCGTCGCGCGGCGGCTTCCATCCCTTCGCCGCCCAGTCCGCCTGCTCGGGCCCAGGCAGCCGGGTCCAGCCGCGCACGTAGTGCCAGGTGGCGTGGTGCTTGCGGCGCGCGTCCAGACCCCAGAAGTTGCGCACTCTGGTGGGCAGGTACGACGAGGTCGGCGTCACCGGCGCGGAAGCGGCGGCGCCGGTCGCTTGCGGCTCGAAGTAGTACGAGAGCGGCGAGGACCCATAGGCCGCCGCGAGGCTGTCGTAATGATTGCGTACCGCCGCGCGGCCGGCCGCCGGCGCGCTCGCCACCGCCTGCGCCGCGATCTCCTGCAAGAGCGTGGGCTCGGTCACCGTGCCGGCCACCATGTCCTTGCCGAGCGCGTCCTCGCCGCCGTGCGCCGCCACCACCGCCGCGATCAGGTCCTTGAACCCGCCATGCTGGTGGATGGCATGGACCAGCACCTGCGCCGCCCCTTCGCTGACGGCGCTCATGTACGAATCGATATACGGGTACGTTCCGTCGTTTCCTATGGCGGCGAGGTCGCGCTTGAGCGTCTCGCTGTCCACGTCCAGGCCGGTCTCCGCCAGCGCGTCGCGGGCGTGCGCCAGCACCGCGGCGCACTCGTGGAGCTGGTACTGCTCGTCGGTGGCCAGCGGCCGCACCGACTGAGCCACCGGCGCGTCGGCCGCCCTGGGATGGAAGAAATAGCCGATATCCGATCCGGCATAGGTGGCAATGAGCCTGTCGTAGCGGGCGCGGACGCCGCGCTGGTACTTCTGCGCCACGCGCGAGACCACCTGGTCGCCGATCTCGGAGAGGAACTTCTTCTCGTCCACGCTGCCAGAGGTGATCTCGCCGTCGAACGCCGCCTGGCCGCCGTGGGCGGCAATCACCGCCGCGATCAGGTCGTTGACTCCGCCGTGCTGGTGCATCGCGTGCACGAGCACGTGCGCCGCCAGCTCGGTGATGCCGTCCATGTAGCCGTCGATGAACGGATAGCGGTTGTCGGCGGCGATGCTGTCCACGTCGCGCTTCACGTCGGAGGCGAGCTTGCGGATCTGCGCCGCCTGCAGCCCGGTGTCTGCGCCCAGCTGCTCGAGCGCGGTCTGCTCGGCGGCGGAGAGGGTGGCGGCGGCGCCCTGGCTCGCGAAGCGGTCGCGAACCGCGGTGAACGCCGCCTCGCCGCCGAAGTGGCCGAAGAGCTGGTCGCGCGCGCCCTGCTCGTCGGCGAGGGCGAGGTAGGTGTCGAGGAGCGCGGCGATGGTGCTGCCCGTCCAGCTGCCGATGCCGAAATTGACCCTGCCGCTGTCGAAGTGCACCTGGTCGAAGCGGGTTCCTTCGGCCAGCCGCAGCGAGTCGGCGATGTGCTCGAGCACCGCCTGCGACTGCGTGAACATGAACTGGTTGTCGTCGAGGGCGCGCGCCTCGGCGCGTCGTCCGTACGATTGCGAGACGGCCGGCGCGCAGGGCACCGCAGGCTCGGGGCGGATGGCCCTGGGCGTGAGGTCCGCCGACGCGTCCGCCATGAACTGGAAGCCGAAGATGCGCGGCATGGGGTTGTGCTCCACCCGCGGAGTGTCCGAGTCGTCCTGGTGCTCCACGCGCCAGAAGGGGCAGAGCGTCGCCGCGACGTCCGGGACGTTTCCGAGAGCGGTCACCAGCTCGCGATGCGTCGCCTGCGCCTGCGCAGCCGTTCCCGACTTGGGACGGTCGAGGAAGAGCACGCGCATGGCGCCGCCGCTCTCGCAGAGATCCTTGTGCGCGTCGGCCGCGCTCGTCTTCTGGATGCGCGCCGCATCGGCGGAAATCCGCGCCTTCATCCAGGCGATCAGCGGCGCCGCGGAGGTGTAGGTCGCGTCGAAGAGCTGCACCTCGTCGGCGTCGGTGTGGCCGAGGATGGCCATGGCGCCCGCGCCGCCGCCGGAGTGCGCGGTGAGGAGCAGCCGCTTGCGGCTGAGCGAATCGATGCCGAGCTGCCCGGCTACGTGCTGCAGCGCGAAGTCGATCAGCTCCTGCAGCCCCGCGGCGGTGGCGAAGGCCGGCCAGGTGTAGCGCATGAAGGCCATGCTGTCGGCGGGCGCGGACGCGTCGCCGGAGTAGAAGCCGTGCGGCAGGATGCCGACGGTGGGCCGCTCCCTCCACGAGTACGGGTTGGCGGTGTCATCCGGGTCCACGAAGTCGAGGCCGCTGAACGGCTCCTTGTTGAGCAGCGACATGGAAGGTCCGTCGCCGGAATAGCCGTGGAGGTGGATGGCCACGTCCACCTCGCCGCTCGCGGGAATTTCGTTGGTGCGGATGATCAGC
>DATDMU010000388.1:0-3578 GCA_036518615.1 Myxococcales bacterium | reverse complement strand
TCGGCCTCGCGCTGGGCGGCCTCTTCATCCAGCGCCGCATCGATCGCCTCCCGCTGCCGGTGCGCGCGCTGGCCTGGCTGCAGATCGCCATGGGCCTCTTCGCCCTCGCCACGCTGCTCGCCTACGGCCACACCTTCGACGGCATGGCCTGGCTGATGCGGACGCTGCCCCGCACCGACCGCGGATACGCGCTCTTCAACCTCGGAAGCGGCGCGATGGCGATGGCCATCATGCTGCCCGCGACCTTCTGCGCCGGCACCACCTTGCCGCTCATCACCTTCATCCTGCTCAGGCGCGGCTGCGGCGAGCCGAGCATCGGCGCCGTCTACGCCGCGAACACGGTGGGAGCCATCGCCGCGGTGTTCGCGGCGGTGCACCTCGGGCTGCCGCTCCTCGGGCTCAAGGGCCTGCTGATCTCCGGCGCCGCCCTCGATCTGCTCCTCGGAATCCTGCTCTGGCCGCGGCTCTTGCCCGCCCTCGCGTCGGTCGCGGCGGTGGCGCTCTGCGTCTTCTTCGTGCACCTCGACGCGCACAAGATGGCCTCCGGCGTCTACCGCCACGGCAGGATGCTGGACCGGCGCGAGCAACTCGTCTTCCACGCCGACGGCAAGACCGCCTCGGTGGACGTGACCGGCGACCCCAGGGACCAGCTGGTCATCAAGACCAACGGCAAGACCGACGCCACCATGACGGTCACCAAGGAGAACCTCTTCTCCGCCGACGAGGCGACCATGATCCTGCTCGCCGCGTTGCCGATGAGCCTCTCGGCGCAGCCGCGGAACGTGGCGGTGATCGGCTTCGGCGCGGGCCTCACCACCCATACGCTGCTCGCGAACCCGGCCCTGTCGCGCGTGGACACGGTGGAGATCGAGCCCGCGATGGTGCGCGGCGCGCAGGTCTTCCGGCCGTTCAACGAGCGCGCCTTCTCCGACCCGCGCAGCCGCATCGTCTACGACGACGCGAAGACCTTCTTCGCCACCCAGCCGGACCGGTACGATCTGGTGATCTCCGAGCCGTCCAACCCCTGGGTGAGCGGGGTGGCGGGCCTCTTCTCCGACGAGTTCTACGAGCTGGTGCGCCGGCACGTCGCGCCGGGCGGCGTGTTCGCGCAGTGGATCCAGCTCTACGAGATCGAGCCCGAGCTGGTGGTCTCTGTGCTCAAGGCGCTGGAGGCCAACTTCAGCGACTACGCGGTCTACGCCTCGAACGACACCGACATGATCGTGGTGGCGAGAAACGGCGGAGCCCTGCCGCCGCTTCCCGATCCGGAGGTGCTGGCCACTCCGGCGATGGCGGCGCACCTGGCCCGCGCGGGCGTCTACAACCTGCAGGACATCGAGATCCGGCACGCGGGCACTCGCGCCTCCTGGCAGGGCCTCCTCCGCAGCTTCGACGTGCCGATGAACTCCGACTACCGGCCGGTGCTCGATCAGGGGGCGGTGCGGGCGCGCTTTCTCTTTTCGTCCGCGGTGGGCCTGCTCTACTTCGCGCGCACGCCGCTGCCGATGCTGGAGATGATCTCGCGCACGCCCCGGCCCGGCACCCACACCTCGGTGAACGACACCCCCTACTTCACCGGCGGCTCGCGCGCCGCCACCGCGATGGCGTGGCGCGACGTCTTCCTCGTCGGTGCCTTGCCTCCAGCCCGCGCCAGCGAGGCGGAGCGGGGCGTGATCGCCTGGATCCGCCAATGCAGCGGCGCCTTGCCGTTGCAGGGGCTCCTCGATCTCGCGCAGCAGATGATCCCGGAGCTGTCGCCGGGCGAGCTGGATGCGATCTGGCGCGAGATCGAGACCACCCCCTGTGCGGCTCGGTTCACCCCGCGCGACCGGGCCTGGCTGGCTTTCCTGCGCGCGTGCGGCGAGCGGGACGGCAAGGCCACCTACGCGTCGGCGCGCGTCCTCCTCGAGAGCGAGACCGCGCTGCGGCCCGCCTCGGCGCGATACGTCCTGGCCGCGGGGATGCTGGGCGCCATCGCCTCCGCCGATCCCGCCTCCGCGCGCGCGCTGTGGGAAGCGCACAAGACGCGCCTCGCCGGTCCCGACGACCTGCTCCTGCGCGCGCTGCTCGCGAGCAGCCAGCCGTAGCTTCCCCGGCGCGGTTTGGTTATCTTCCCGCGCCCTTATGGACTTCGATCGCGATTTCGGCGTCAACCAGGTCTTCGTCGAGGATCAGTACGAGCGCTGGAGGGACAATCCTTCCGCGGTGTCGGCGGAGTGGCAGCAGTATTTCGCGCGCTTGCACGGCCTGCCCACGGCCCCACCCTTCCAGGCGAGCGCCTGGTCGCAGCCTCCCGCGCCCCCCCTGCAGGCTCACGGCAACGGGAACGGCGCGCCGGCGGCGCAGGTGGAGGGCCACTTCGCGGGCGCGCTCCTCGACCTCGACGTGCCCGAGCAGGAGCGGCGCAAGGCCGAGGCGGCGCAGGAGAGCGTGGCCGAGCTGATCAACGCCTACCGCATCCGCGGCCACCTCTTCGCCAACCTCGACCCGCTCGGCCTCTTGAAGCCGCCGCCCGCCGAGCTGACGCTTGCGAACTTCGGGCTCGCGGAGGCCGATCTCGACCAGACCTTCGCCACCGGCGATTTCAAGAGCACCGGCGCAACCGAGCTGACCCTGCGGGAGATCGTCCAGCGCCTGCAGCGCACCTACACCCGCACCATCGGCGTGGAGTACATGCACGGCGAGGACCCCGCCATCAAGAGCTGGCTGCAGGAGCGGATGGAGTCCACCTGCAACACGCCCAGCCTTTCCCGCGAGCAGAAGCTGCGCATCCTCGCCCGGCTCACCGACGCGGAGACGCTGGAGACCTTCCTCCACCGCAAGTACATCGGCAAGAAGCGCTTCTCGCTGGAGGGCGGCGAGAGCCTGATCCCGCTGCTCGACTGGCTGATCGACGAGTTCGGAGCGCAGGGCGGCGAAGAGGTGGTGCTGGGCATGGCCCACCGCGGCCGCCTCAACGTGCTCGTCAACGTGCTCGGGAAGAATCTCAAGGAGCTGTTCGCCGAGTTCGAGGACACCGAAGTCGAGACGATGATGGGGCGCGGCGACGTGAAGTACCACCTGGGGTACTCGAGCGACCGGCGCATGCCCGACGGGCGCGACCTCCACCTCTCGCTCGCCTTCAACCCCAGCCACCTGGAGATCGTCGATCCGGTGGTGGAAGGGCGCGTGCGCGCCAAGCAGGACCGCAACCTGAACTGGGAAGGCGCGCCGAAGAACCGCGACCCGGAGCGGCGCAAGGTGCTGCCGGTCCTGATCCACGGCGATGCGGCCTTCGCCGGCCAGGGCGTGGTGGCGGAGGTGCTCAACCTCGCCAACCTGGAAGGGTACGCCACCGGCGGCACCGTCCACGTGATCATCAACAACCAGGTGGGCTTCACCACCAACCCCGAGGACGCGCGCTCCACGCCGTACTCCACCGACATCGCCCGCGCCCTGCGCGCCCCGGTGTTCCACGTCAACGGCGAGGACCCGGAGGCGGTGATCTGGGCGGTGCAGCTCGCCATCGACTACCGGCAGCGCTTCCAGCAGGACGTGCTCATCGACCTGTACTGCTACCGCAAGTACGGCCACAACGA
>DATDMU010000387.1:0-3188 GCA_036518615.1 Myxococcales bacterium | reverse complement strand
GGCGCTGCCCAAGGGCCAGCCGCCGCCGGCGGTCCCGCTGCAGAAGCCGCACGGGCCGCGCTTTCTCCTGGTGGAGAAGAACGCCGACTCCACCGCCATCTCGCTCGGCCTGCCCTGGGGGCTCTCGCACCAGGACCCGGATTGGCCCGCCCTCTCCATCGCGCGCAGCGCCTTCGGCGAGCACCGGCAGTTCAACGGCCGCCTGATGCAGCGGCTAAGGGAAGCGCGCGGGCTCAACTACGGCGACTACGCGTACATCGAGTACTTCCAGCAGGAGGGCTTCGACGCCGCCACCGCCCAGACCGGCCGCGCCCGCCACCAGCAGCAGTTCAGCATCTGGCTGCGGCCGGTGCGCGACGACAACCGCCTCTTCGCCCTGCGCGCCGCGCTCTACGAGCTGTCGCGGAGCCTCGGTGACGACCCGTTCACGCCGCAGGAGGTGGAGCAGACCAAGGGCTTCCTCGACGGCTACATCCTGCTCTTCGACCAGACCGACGCGCGCAAGCTGGGCTATGCGCTCGACGACGCGTTCTACGGGATGGGCGGCTTTCTCGCCACCTGGCGCGCGGCCCTGCACCGGGTGACGGCGGAGCAGGTGAACGCCGCCTGGCGGAAGTGGATCGACCCCGCGCATCTCGAGATCGCCCTGGCCGGCAAGAACATGGCGCAGGTGAAGGGCATGCTGCTGTCGGGCGCAGCCACTCCCATCCACTACCAGGCGGACGCGCAGGGCAAGACGCCGGAAAAGCCGCCCGCGCAGCTCGCCACCGACAAGCAGATCGAGGTGTTTCCCTTCGGCGTGAAGGACGAGAGCGACGTGCAGGTGGTGCCGGTGGAGCAGATGTTCGAATAGAGCCGCGCCGCGGAGGACTACCTCGCGGCGAACGCCCGGCCCGACCCGGCCGTCCGCGCCATCGCGACGGCCTTCTTCTTCGTGTGCCGCTTCTGCTCGATCTTCTGCTGCTGCGCCACCGCGAGGCGGTGGATCTCGTCGACGTGCTCCTCGGTGACCTTGCAGGCCATCTGCTCGGCGCGGCCATGACGATCCACCAGGTCGGTGAAGGTGGCGATCTCCGACTCGCCCTGGTGCAGGTCGGCTTCCAGCCTGTCCAGCTTCTGCAGCATCCGGGCGGAGCGTTCCAGGGCGTCCGATTTCCACGGCGCCGACTGCCGCATGCACGCCGCAGACACCCCCAGCATCATGACCAGGCACATCCGCCGCACCGCCGCCCCCCTCGCCATGCGACCAAGGGTGGTGACAGCCTGCCCGCCCGGCAAGCTCCGACATGTAGGTGCATGTCAGGAAAGCTTCAGTTCAGCTGTGCGGAACGGCCTTGAGAACCGCTTTGCCGCCCTTGATGACCACCTTGAACTCGATGTTCCGGGCCTTGTGCTTCTCCATCAGCTGCGGAACCTGCGCGCGGATGCGCGAGGCGACCGAGTCGTAGGAGATGCCGTCGGTGGCTTCCCCGCAGCGCCGGCGCGCCACCAGGAAGGTGTCGTAGAGGCGGCGGAGCTTCTCCTCGGGGATCTGCGGCGGCCCCTCCGCGGGCGCCGCGGCAGGCTTCACCGCGCGCGGCGCTCCGGCGTTGCGCATGCGCAGCTTGGCCTTGAAGACGTCGCGCTTGTAGGTGCCCTCCTCCATCTCGCGCAGCGTCCGGTCCCACATGCGCTCGAACGAGAGCAATTTGGCGAAGAGCGTGCCGATCTTGAACTTGAGCGCGGTGTTCTTCACCTGCGACTCGCGCATCTCGCGCGCCCTGCGGGAGACGCGCTGCCGCTCCTCCTCGGGAGGTCGCCGGTCGATGCCGAGGAAGTACTTCTCGTAGAGCACCTGGAGGTTCTGGATGGCCTCGTCCAGCTCGGCGAGCTCCTCCGCGAATTTTTCCTGGGGAAGCTGCTGTGTCCCGTTGGGCGCGGCCACGGAACAACCCTATCACGCAGTCGCGGGCACCTGCGCCGGCGACGCGCGGCGGCGGCTCTGGGTCAGGTAGACGGCCACACCGGCGGCGAAGATGCCGATGCTGATCAGCTCGGAGGTGGAGAGGTTCCACCATGCGTGCTGCGCCCACGCGCCGAGGAAGTTGAAGACGCGCCCGCGCTCCTCGTCGCCGCGGAAGGTCTCCACCAGCGCGCGCAGCGGCGCGTAGAGCATGAGGTAGAGCGCGAGCAGCTCGCCATTGAATCGCTTTCGCGACCGCCAATAAGTAAGGAAAAGGAAGAGCAGCGCGCACCCCAGCGCCTCGTAGAGCTGGGTGGGATGGATGGGCACGGTGGTGGCCGCGCCGGGCGCGATCAGGCGGTTGGCGGCCTGCGACTGGTAGGCCAGCGAGTCGGGCGGAAACCGCGCGGCGAAGAGATAGCGCGCGTCGCACGCCTCGCCCCAGCAGCAGCCCGCCGAGAAGCAGCCCAGCCGCCCCAGCGCCTGTCCGATGGCGACCGTCGGCGCCAGCACGTCCGCGTAGGGCAGAAAGCGCATCTCGTGCCGGCGCATGTACCAGGCGGAGAAAGCGACCGCGCCGAGGAAGCCGCCGTAGAAGACGAGCCCGCCGTTCCAGAACTGGAGGATGCCGCCGAGGTCGTTCTTGTAGTCGCTCCAGTTGACGATGATGAAGAGGACGCGCGACCCCACCATGGCGGCGAGGAGGATGCCGAAGGAGAGGTCCATCACCTTGTCGCGGTCGAGGCCGGTGCGCTCCGCATTGCGGGCGGCGAGCGTCATGGCGACGAGGAAGCCGCCCGCGACGAGGATGCCGTAGGTGTGCACCGGGACGGCGAGCGGGTGATCGAGGTGGAGGATGTTCTGTCCGCCGATGGCGCGCACCGCGGCGAAGAGGACCGCCGCCGTGCCCGCGGTCCAGACCGCGAAGGTCTTGAGCAGATTCTTCTCACCCGCCGCGTGCGCGGAGCGCACCTGCCAGGCGCCCGAGAGCGCGGAAACGGCCAGCCAGACCCAGAGGCCAAGGGAGGTGGGGATCGTCAGGGTGAACAGTACCGGCAGCATCAGGCCTTCCTCGGTGCAGGGGCAGTATCCTTGGCTGCGGAGCTCTTCTTCGCGAACAGCATCTCCAGGAGCAACATCGCAAGACCCACGCTGATGCCGCTGTCGGCCACGTTGAAGGTGGGCCAGTGCAGCTGCGGGCGCAGCCAGTTGGGGTCGAACCAGTGCCAGTCGATGAAGTCGATGA
>DATDMU010000386.1:0-5670 GCA_036518615.1 Myxococcales bacterium | reverse complement strand
GGACCACGCGAGACGCGGCATGGCGGCCTCCTTCGACCGCGTACGATGCCGGGAAGGGCCGGCAGGTGCTCTCAGCCCAGCGCCCCGTGGACATGCAAGACGACCGCCAGCGCGGCCAGCCCCGCCGTCTCGGTGCGGAGGACGGAAGAGCCCAGCGCCACAGGCAAAAGTCCCTCTGCGCGGGCGCGCTCGCGCTCCTCCGCGGAGAAGCCGCCTTCGGGGCCTACCGCAAGCAGCAGCTTCGGCGCGCCGCGCGCGGCGGCGCCCAGGCGCAGCTCGCGCTCCTCCGGATCGAGGAGCAACCCCCGCCGCTCCGGGTCGTCCCGCAAGAGCGAGAACACCCCCTCCCAGCCGCGAGGCTCGTCGATGAGCGGCACGTCCGCGCGCCCGCACTGCCGCGCCGCCTCCTGCGCGATGCGCCTCCAGCGCTCCGCCCGCGACTGCCCGCGAGACGCGTCGAGCCTCACCACCGCGCGCTCCGCCGCGAGGGGGAGAAGGCGCGCGGCGCCGAGCTCGGTCGCCTTCTGCACCACCAGGTCGAACTTCTCGCCCTTGACCAGCGCCTGCGCCAGCACCACGTCGAGCGGACGCGCCTCCTGCGCCATCCGCCCCTCGATGCGCAGCCTTCCGGGCCCGGCGAGGCGGGCGCGGTACCGCCCTCCCTGCCCGTCGAAGACCTCGATCTCGGCCCCCTCTTCGAGCCGGAGCACGGTCTGCAGATACCGCCCCTGCTCGGGCGTCAGCGCCACCTCGGAAGCGCCGAGCTGCGGCGGCGGTACGAAGAGCCGGTGCCGGGCCGCGCTCATGGACGCGACAGCTCCACCCGCGCCCAGCCCTCCCGCTCCTTGCGGGCCACCGGCCGCAGGCCCTGCTCCACATAAGCCCGCTCCGCTGCGCCGGCCTGCGCCGCGAGGAGCCCCGAGAGCACCAGCCGCCCCCCGGGCGCCACCTTTGCGGCGAGGGCCGGCGCGAGCTCGATCAGCGGGTTGAGCAGGATGTTGGCGATGACGATGCCGAACTGCCCCGGCACCGCCGACGGATCCTCCGAGAGGAGCCACTCCACGCCGGAGATGCCGTTGAGCGCCTCGCCG
Source organism: Myxococcales bacterium (assembly GCA_036518615.1). Lineage (GTDB taxonomy): Bacteria > Myxococcota > Myxococcia > Myxococcales > 40CM-4-68-19 > 40CM-4-68-19. The sequence goes on along the minus strand of DATDMU010000386.1, from coordinate 4,579 downwards.
CTTCGCGCCGCCGCCAGCGCCACCGGATCGTTCTCGGTGCCCGCCACCCTGCGCGCCCCCAGCTTCTTCGCCAGCAGCGCGATGACGCCGCTGCCGGTGCCCACGTCGAGGACGTCGGCCCCCGGCAGCTCCGCCAGGAGCTCGTCGCAGCGCTCCAGGCACAGCGCGGTGGTGGCGTGGCTGCCCGTCCCGAACGCCATCCCCGGATCGATGGCCACCGCGGCGCCGCCGGCGGGTGGCGCTTCCCAGGGCGGGTGCACCCAGGAGCGCGGCCCCACCCGCAAGGTCCGGTGGTGCGCGCGCCAGGCGACGCTCCAGTCCTGCGCCGCCACCTCCACCGGCGGTTCGGCGCCCATCGCCTCCGCGGCCTCGAAGGCGGCCCAGCGCTCCTCGAAGTGGGCGATGGCGCGGCCGCGGCCCTCCGGCAACGGCGGCGTTCCCGGCATCATCGGCATGTCCGGCTCCTGCAGCTCCACGCCGAGCGCGCCCAGGTCGAACAGCTCCGAGGCCGCGAGCTCCAGCTCGTCGGGCGCGAGGAGGAGGACCACCGCCCAGCTCACCGCGCCAGCTCGCCCGGAACCGAGCCCTCCGGCGCCACCAGCGCGATCACCTCGCGGGAAGGCAGGAGGATGCGCTGCGCCGCCTCGAGCACGTCGCCGGCCGTGACCGCCGCCACCTGCTCCGCGTACTTGCTGGAGGCGTCCGCGCCCAGGCCGTAACACTCGTCGAAGGCGTGCACCGCCGCGCGGGCGGAGTTCCGCTGCAGCGAGATGGCGTGGGTTCCGATCAGGTGCGTCCGCGCCCGCTCCAGCTCCGCGCCGGTGACCGGCTCCTCGCGGACGCGGCGCAGCTCGGCGCGGATGCCGTCCAGCGCCTCCTGCGTCTTGCCGGGGCCGCAGCCGATGTAGACGGCGAAGTAGCCGGGGTCCACCCCTTCCATCGAGAAGCTGGTGACGCTGTACGCGAGGCTCCGCTTGTCGCGCAGCTCCACGAAGAGCCGTCCGCCCTGGCCGGAGAGCACGGCGGAGAGCACTTCCAGCGGCCAGCGCGACTCGTCGGAGAGCCGCGCGCCGGGGAAGCCGAGCACCAGATGGGCCTGGGCCTTGTCCAGCTTGCGGACCGCGAAGCGCGGAGCCTCGATCGGTTCCTCCTGCGGCGGCGAGAGCGTGCGGCGGCCCGGCGCGGCCGTCGAGAGCTTCTCGCGCACGAGTTTGCGGACCTCGTCCGGATCGACGTCGCCCACCACGGCGAGGGTGACGCCGCCCGCCGGATACTGCCGCGCCCTGTACGCTTCGAGCGCGGCAGGATCGAGCCGCAGCACCGAAGGCTCCGTGCCGAGCGCGTCGAAGCGATACGGGTGCCGCCGGTAGAGCGTCTCGGCGAAGAGCAGGAAGGCGACGCCGGCCGGGTTGTCTTCCCTCGCGCGCAGCTCGTCGATCTGCAGCGTCCGCTCCCGCTGCACCTCCTCCGGGTCGAACGCCGGCGCCGCGATCGCTTCCGCGAAGACGTCGAACCCCTGGGAGAGATGGCGGGACAGCAGCTCCGCGCGCAGCCCGAAGCTGTTGCGGCCGGCATTGCCGCCGATGGAGCCGCCCATCGCCTCCATCTCGCGCACGAGCTGGGTGGGCCCGCGGCTGCGCGTTCCCTTGGAGACGAGGCGCGCGAGCAGCATGTCGATGCCCGCGTTGTCGGCGCTCTCGGCGCGCAGCCCTCCCTCCCAGGCGGCGCGCAGGGCGACCAGCGGCACCGCCCGCTCTTCCTTGATCAGCAGCACGCCGCCGCCGGGGAGCTCCTCGCGGATGAGCGGGCCGGTCCTGGGCTGCGCCGCGAACTTGACCGGCGCGCGCTTCTCCGGCGCCGCTCCGGACCGGGCAGCGGGCTGCGGCGCCACCCGGCCTGCCTCCTGCAAGAGCGCGCGCAGCTCCGCCTCGGTGGGGCCGTCGCCTTCGGGCAGGAGCGCGGCCAGAACCGGCGCGTTCGGGTCCAGCCAGCGCTCCGCCGCCTCGCGCACGCGGCCCGGCGTCAGGTTCGCCACCTGCTCCAGGTAGCGCTCCTCGAACTCCAGCCCGCCCGCGCTCGCCTGGTAGAAGCCGAGCTTGCGCGCCTGTCCCTGCACCGTCTCGCGCTGGTAGACCGCGTCCGACTCCAGGAGCCTGCAGGCGTTGGACAGCTCCTCCGCGCTGACCTCCTCCCAGCGCAGCCGGTAGGTCTGCGCCAGCGCCTCGGCCACCGCCTCGCGCACCGTCGCGGGCTGCAGCGTGAGCCCCACGATGGTGAGGCCCGGATCCACCGGCGTGTAGCAGCTCGCCTGCACCTCGGTGCAGAGCAGGCGGTCGCGCTTGAGGGCGCGATGGAGCCGCGACGCCTCGCCGTGGCCGAGGACGATGGACATGGCGTCGAGCGCCGCCACGTCGTCGTGCATCAGCGGCGGCGCCGGCCAGGCGATGGAGAGGTAGCCTTCCTTGAGCGGCTCGCGCTTCAGTCGCGCAGAGGGCTGTTCGCGGCGCGGCTCCGGCGTCCTGCGCGGCGCGGGCTCGAACGCGCTCCGGGGCCAGACGAAGAGCTTCTCCGCCAGCTGCAGCGCCTCGGCCTCGCGAACGTCGCCCACCACCACCACCACGGCGTTCTCCGGCCTGTACCAGCGCCGGTAGAAGCGGAGGATGCCCTCGCGGGTGAAGCTGCGCACGCTCTCTTCCGTGCCGATCACCGGCTTGCCGTAGGGATGGCGCTGGAAGGCAGAGGCGAACAGCTCGCGCGACAGCTTGCGGGTGGGCGAGTCCTGGCTGCGCTTGATCTCCTCGCAGACCACCTCGATCTCGCGCTGCAACTCTTCGGGATCGAAGGCGGCGCTGGTCACCGCGTCGGCGAGCACGTCCATGCCCTCGGCGAAGAATTGCGAGGCGAGCACCACGTGGTAGACGGTCTGGTCGAAGCTGGTCCAGGCGTTGATCTCGCCGCCGCAGGCCTCGATGGTGCGCGCGATCTCGCCGGGGCCGCGGCGCCGGGTGCCCTTGAAGAGCATGTGCTCGTGCAGGTGCGCGAGGCCGGCCTCGTCGTCGCGCTCGTCGGCGCTGCCCACGCGGACCCAGACCTGGATGGCCACCACCTGCGCGGCGTGGTTTTCCTCGACCAGCAGGGTCAGCCCATTTGCGAGCGTATGTCTCACCGGAAATAGCCTAGCAAGCGGCCCGCCGCGGCGCCGCCGGTTTCGGCGCCACCGTCAGCCAGACGACCGGCGCCGCCTACAGATCCGCGGGGCGCAGGGTGCTGCGGCCGTTCTCCTTCGCGCGCGACACCGCCTTCTCCACGGCCGCGCGCACGTGCTCGGAGAGGGCGCTGATGAACTCGTCCGAGGTGCGCATCTCCTTCTCGCGGATCAGATCGCGGACCTTGCTCTGCACGATCAGGAGACCGGTCGCGTCCTTCTTCACCTCGGTGTTCTCGCTCATGGCGCGCCCCTTTAGCAGAGGCGCCGCGCGCTTTCAACGCCTGAGAAAATCCTGCGCCTCGCGGAAATCGGCGGGTAATGGCGCGAGGAGACGAAGGTCGCCCCCGTCGGGATGCCGCAGCGAGAGCGAGAGCGCGTGCAGCAGCGGGCGCTCGATGTCGTGGCGCAGCCCGTCCTTGCGGGTGAGAAACGAAGGCCCGCCGTAGGCCTTGTCTCCCAGGAGCGGGCAGCCCAGCTCGCGCAGGTGGATGCGGATCTGGTGGGTGCGGCCCGTCTCCGGGAACGCGGCGATCTCCGCTGCCATGCCGTAGCGCTCGAGGAGCCGCCAGCGGGTGCGCGCGCGCCGCGACTCCACGGGCGATTCCACGGCCCCTTCGTCCCCGGCCGGCGCGCCGAGCACCAGCGCCCGGTATTCCTTTGCGGCGCGGTGCGCCCGGAACTCCTCCAGGAGCGCCGCCTGCGCCCGCGCCGTGCGGGCCAGCACCGTGACGCCGGTGGTGCCGCGGTCGAGGCGGTGGACGAGCAGCGCCTGCGCGTCCTTCTCGCCGAGCGAGCGCAAGAGCGCGCTGCAGAGATCCGGCAAAGCGGCGCCGCCTGCGAGATCCTCCTGCGCCGCCACGCCGGCAGGCTTGTCCACGGCCAGGACCGAGCCGTCGAGGTGGATCAGCTGCTCGCGCGTGAGCGGCGCCGCCTGGGCCTGCTGCAGCGCCACCTCGACCCGGTCTCCGCGATGCAGCGCCCGCTCCGCCTCGCGCACCCGCTTGCCGCCGACGAACGCGCCACCGCCGGCGATGGCGCGCAGCGCCTGCTCCTGCGAGATGCCGCCGCGCCGGAGCACGAACGAGAGCAACGGCTCGTCGGCATCCGCCACCAGCCGCAGGCGCGAAGGCGGCCGCTTCAAGCCTCGGCTTTCTTGCACGCGCCTCCGCCGCAGCCTTCGCCCGGCTTCGAGGCGCATGCCTCCTTCGCCTCGGGCTTCTTGCCCCCCGGGGAGTACCCGTCCGCGTACCACCCGCCTCCGCGAAGGGCGAAAGAGGACCGCGAGATGAGCCGCCTCACCGGACCGCCGCACTTGTCGCAGGTGGCGAGGGCGGGCTCGGTGATGCGCTGTTCCACGTCGAAGGTGCCGCA
>DATDMU010000385.1:0-13706 GCA_036518615.1 Myxococcales bacterium | reverse complement strand
CCCCATGTAGCCCTCCGCCCCCCGATGCGCTAGAAGCGCGCCCGCGATGGGATTCGACGACAAGGTGAAGGCCGCGCTGGCGCGCATCGAAAAGGGCGGGGCGCCGAAGTACCACCAGAAGAACGCCGAGACGGGCAAGCTCTTCGCCCGCGAGCGCGTGCGGCTGCTGCTCGATCCGGAGAGCTTCGTCGAGGACGGCGCCTTCGCCAACGCGACCGATCCCGAGCTGCCCGCCGACGGCGTCGTCACCGGCATCGGGAAGATGAGCGGCAGGGTGGTGGCGGTGATGGCGAACGACTCCACCGTCAAGGCCGGCTCCTGGGGCCGGCGCACGGTGGAGAAGATCCTCCGCATCCAGGAGCAGGCGCTCAAGCTGCGCTGCCCCATGCTCTACCTGGTCGACTCGGCGGGAGCGCGCATCACCGACCAGGTGGAGATGTTCCCCGGCCGGCGCGGCGCCGGGCGCATCTTCTTCCTCCAGTGCCAGATGAGCGGGCTGGTCCCCCAGATCTGCCTGCTCTTCGGTCCCAGCGCGGCGGGAGGCGCCTACATCCCCGCCTTTTGCGACATCGTGGTGATGGTGGACGGCAACGCCTCCATGTACCTGGGCTCGCCGCGCATGGCGGAGATGGTCATCGGCGAGAAGGTCACGCTGGAAGAGCTGGGCGGCGCGCGCATGCACTGCAGCGTCTCCGGCTGCGGCGACGTATTGGTGAAGACGGAGCCGGAGGCCATCGAGGCGGCCCGCCGCTACCTGGCCTTCTTCCCCGAGAACTTCGCCGCGCCGCTGCCCCGCGCCGAGCCGCGCCCGCCTGCCTCCAGCGGCAAGCGCATCGAGGAGATCGTCCCTCCCGACCAGAACAAGTTCTTCGACATGTTCGCGCTCATCCGCGAGCTGGTGGACGCGGACTCGCTCTTCGAGGTGAAGAAGCTCTTCGCGCCGGAGGTGATCACCGCCTTCGCCCGCATCGAGGGCAGGCCCGTGGGCATCGTCGCCAGCCAGCCCAAGCACAAGGGCGGCGTGCTCTTCGTCGACAGCGCCGACAAGGCGGCGCGCTTCATCACCCTCTGCGACGCCTTCGGCATCCCCATCCTCTACCTGCCCGACGTGCCCGGCTTCATGATCGGCACCAAGGTCGAGCGCGAGGGCATCATCCGGCACGGTGCGAAGATGATCATGGCGGTGAGCGAGGCCACCGTGCCCAAGCTGTGCGTCATCGTGCGCAAGGCGTACGGCGCGGGACTCTATGCCTTCGGCGGGCCCGCCTTCGACCCCGACTCCACGCTCGCGCTGCCGCAGGCGATGATCGCGGTGATGGGCCCGGAGGCGGCGGTGAACGCCGTCTACTTCAACAAGATCCAGGAGAAGCCGGAGGGCGAGCGCGCCGCCTACGTGCAGCAGCTGCGCGAGGAGTACAAGGCGGACATCGACATCTACAAGCTCGCGGCCGAGCAGGTGGTGGACTCGATCGTGCCCGGCGACCGGCTGCGCGCGGAGATCGTGCGCCGCTTCGAGGCCGCCGCCCAGCGCGAGCGGCCGCTGACCCCGAAGCGGAGGAGCGTGACGCCGGTGTGAGGTGGCGGTCCGCAGCTTGCGTCGCGCTGCTGTCCGGCCTGGTCTGGTTCGGATGGTTTCTCGAGGCGCACGACTGGGAATGGGGTATCCTGCGCTGCTGCCTGCTCGCGCTCTTCGCCGCGCTGATCCTCGTCGCGCGCCCGGAGGCCCCCGCGCTGCTGCGCTCGCCGCGCGCGGCAGCGGCGATCTGGTCCGCGGCCGTGATCGCGTTGGGCATCGACGTTCGCACCGGAGTCCGGAGCATCCTGCTCGCGGCGCGCACCGGCGAGATCCGCCTCGACCAGGGACAGAACACGCTGCGCGCGGCGAGGTTGCTCCTGCGCGGCGAAGACCCCTACGAGCAGGGGCAGCTTCTCGATCTGGAGGCCTATTTCACCCGCGGCCGCGAGCGCGCGCAGGCAGGGCTGGCAATGCCCGACCCGCGCCTTGCGCCGGCTCTCGCCCGCCGCTGGTGGGCGACGCTCGATGCTTCCGCGCGGAGCGCCCTGGTTCTCCCCGCTCCCGCGGGAAACGCGGCAGCGCAGCGCGAGCGCTCGATGTACGGATACAAGTACGGTCCGCTCCTGCCGCTTCTCACCGCCCCTGCGCAGGCCATCGCGGGGCCTGCCGCGGTTCCCGCGCTTCAGTTGTCCTTCTGGGCCGCGCTCGTGATCCTGCTTCTCTTCTGCCTGCGCGCTGCAGGGGCCGCATGGGGCGCGGCCGGGCTCGCGATCCTCTGCCTTTCGCTGGAGCCCAACCTCGCCCGCAACGCCCTCTACTACAGCGCTTCCGACGTCTGGGCGCTGGCGCTGATGGCCGCCGCGCTCCTCGCCTTTCTCCGCGAGCGGCCGGTGGCGCTGGGCCTCTGCGTCGCCGCGGCCATCGGGTGCAAGCTCATGCCCTCCTTGCTCCTCGCGCCGCTCCTCTTCGCGCAGCGCCGAGAGGGAAGATTCGCCGCGCCGCTCGCCTGCGCAGCCGGGCTCGTCCTGTTGCTCGGTCCCTTCATCCTTCTCGATCCCGCAGGCTTCTGGACCAACGTGGCGGTCTGGCCCGCGGCGATGAGGCCGGACAACACGCACTGGAGCTTCTACGCATCCGCGGGCGTGCACCGGGCGGCGCGGGTCCTGATCGGTTCGGCCGTGGTGGCCGCCTCCGCCGTCCTGGCCGCGAGGCGCGAGCGCGGCGCCTCCGCCTGGTTCCGCTACCTCGCGGCGGCGAGCGCCGCCCTGGTGCTGGCAGGAGTGGCGTTCCACAACAACTACGCGCCGTGGTTCACGGTGTGGGTGCTCTGCGCCGCCGCAGCCGGACGATCGTCCCCGGCGAGCGCGAGCGCCCATGCGCCGGCGGCCAGCGCGTAGAGGTAATAGTTGGTAAAGGATTGCTTCGCCGTCGAAAAGAAGCCGCAGTAGGCCAGCGCGGCAGCCGCGGCAAAGCCGGCGGGACTGCGCGGCGCGCGCGCCGCGGCCGCGGCGAGCAGCGCGAAGAGCACGGCGAACGAAAGCCATGGCGGCAGCGCCCATCCTGCGAGCCGGGCCAGCGCCAGCCAGCTGAAGGAGTCGAGGCGGAATGGCTGGCGAACCTGGAAGAGCACCAGATCGCGCAGGAACGCGGACGGATTCCAGAGGAAGAAGGGCGCGGTCACCGCGGCAGCCACCGCGAGGGCGCCCAGCAGCAGCTTGCCCAGGCCGCGCACATTGCGCTCCTCGTCGCGCAGGAGCAGCGGCAAGAGCGGAGCCAGCGCGATGGTGTACTGCTTGATGGCGAAGAGGCCGCCCAGCGCCCAGGGAAGCAGGCGCGGCGCGCGAACCGCGCAGAACATCGCCGCCGAGAAGAGCAGCACGACCGTGGGCTCGGTCCACGATCCCTCGACCGCCACCAGGATCGAAGGCGTCATCAGGAACAGAGCTCCGGCGGCGGTGGCGGCGCGCCCGGGGATGGCCAGCATCATCAGCGCGGCCGAAAGCGGAAGCGCCATCGCCTGCCCGTACCGGTAGTCGCCCGCGATCAGGTGCGCCGGCAGCGCGAGCAAGAGCTGCAGGGGAGGGTAGGGAAACCCGACGTTCACGCGGCGGCCTCCCTCCGCCAGGAACTCCGGCGCGTAGAAGGGAAAGCGGGGGTAGAGGTTGGGGCGGAGCTGCCCGTAGGGATCCCGGCCCGCGAGCAGATCCGCGAACGACTCGTCGTGGAACATGTGGACGTCGATCCACGGGTTCGGCGTCGCGTAGACGAACCAGACGAAAGCGGAGAGGAACGCCGCGCACACCAGCACCGGCGCGGCCCGCCGGAGCCGCGATCCGCCCGAGATGCCCGCAGCCGCCAGCACGGCGGCGGCGATGGCCACGAGGCCGAGGACCACATGGATCGGAGCTCCGGGTCGCGTCCTCCATCCCGGCCGGCTGGCCGCGAGCTGCCACGCCTCCAGCGCGAGCGCCACCAGGGACAGCGGCGTGAGCAGCGCAGCCCATCGCCCCGCGGGATCTTCGCGAACGGGCAGGAACACCGCCGCGCCCACCGCCAGCTCCGCGAGGGCGAGCCACGCATAGGCGGCCGCCGGCTGGTTCCCGGAGTGCAGCCGCAGCCCCTCGCCGAGGGCGACGACGAAGACGAGCAGGAGGAGCGACTGCCGGCTCATGGTTCCGGTATACCAATGAGCCGCGGATGCGAGACTCGAAACGCCAGGGCGCGGTCGCCTTCGACCGCTACGTCGACCCCGTGGTCCTCGGCGCAGGCGAGACGGGGACGGTCTATCGCGCCCTCGACCCCTCGCTCCAGCGCTACGTGGCCATCAAGCTGCTCACGCAGCGCGCGCCGAGAAATCTGGAGGCGTTCCGCCGCGAGGCGCAGGCGCTGGGAAGGATCGCCCATCCCGCCATCGTCCGCATCTACGAGATCGTCTCCGGCGACGACGAAGGCGGGCTCCCCTACATCGTGATGGAGTACTGCGAGGGCCGGCCGCTGGAGGCGGCGCTGGAAGGCGGCCCGCTTCCGGCCGCGCAGGCGGTCGCCATCGTGCGGCAGGTGGCGGAGGGCCTGCGCCACGCGCACCTCTGCGAGGTGGTGCACCGGGACATCAAGCCGGCCAACCTCATGCTCGCGGATTCCGGCGCCGTGAAGATCCTCGACTTCGGCATCGCCTGGCTGCGCGACGCGAAGAGGGACCTGGCAGGCAGCATCGTCCTGGGTACGCCGTACTACATGAGCCCGGAGCAGGCCATGGGGCACGCCGTGGACCCACGCAGCGACATCTACTCGCTGGGGATCACCGCCTTCCAGATGCTCAGCGGGCGCAGGCCCTTCGAGGCGAGGAGCAAGGTGGACGTGATGCTCCTGCAGGCGAAGGCAAAGGTGCCGCACCTGCGCGATTTCGCCGCCTGCGACGAGCGCCTGGCCCGCATCGTGGAGAAGATGTGCGCCAAGGACCCGGCGGCCCGCTACCAGCGCTGCGACGGCCTGCTCGAGGACCTGGACGCGCTGCCCGGCTCGCTCGGCGGCCGGGGGCAATGACCCCCGGGCAATCCGCGACGGCTCGCCGCGGCCCGCCGGGTGGTGCCGGGCGGGCGTTCCTGCTAATACGCTCGCGCCTGTAAAGGAGAAACTCCTTGGACTTCGGGTTGAACGAGAGCCAGCGCAAGCTGGTGCAGATGGTCCGCGACTTCTGCGTGCGCGAGGTGAAGCCGCACGCGCAGGAGTGGGACCGCGACGAGCGCTTTCCCCGCGAGGTGGTCAGCCAGCTCGGCGAGCTGGGGCTTCTCGGCATGACCGTGCCCGAGGAGCTGGGCGGCTCGCAGCTCGACACCGTCTCGGTGGCCGCGGTGGTGGAGGAGATCGCCCGCTGGGACGGATCGCTCGCGCTCACCGTGGCCTCGCACAACGGCCTCGGCACTTCCCACCTCTTGCGCTTCGGGAGCGAGGAGCTGCGCCAGCGCTACATTCCGGACATCGCCGCGGGAAAGAAGCTGGCGGCGTGGGGCCTCACCGAGCCGGGCAGCGGGTCCGACGCCGCCGGCATGCGCAGCACGGCCGTGCGCAAGGACAAGGGCTGGGTGCTCAACGGCGCCAAGATGTTCATCACCCAGGGCACGGTGGGCGACGTGTTCGTGGTGCTGGCGCTGACCGATCCCGACAAGCGGCAGAAGGGCGTCACCGCGTTCCTGCTGGAGAAGTCGCTGGCCGGCTTCTCGCAGCGGCCGCTGCACGGAAAGCTGGGCATGCGCTCTTCCGACACCGCCGAGCTGGTGATGGAGGACGTCTACGTCGAGGACTGGCGGCGCATCGGCGAGGTGGGCAGCGGATTCGTCGACACCCTCAAGATCCTCGACAAGGGCCGCATCACCATCGGCGCGCTCAGCGTGGGCCTCGGGCGCGGCGCCCTGGAGGAGAGCGTGCTCTACGCGCGCGAGCGCAAGGCCTTCGGCAAGTCGATCGCGGACTTCCAGGCGCTGCGCTTCATGATGGCCGACATGGCCACCGAGCTGGACGCGGCGCGCCTGCTCGTCCATCGCGCGGCGCATCTCGCCGACCAGGGGCGGCCCTACACCAGCGAGGCGGCGATGGGCAAGCTCTTCGCCAGCGAGGCCGCCTGCCGCGCCGCCGCCTGCGGAGTGCAGATCCACGGAGGGTACGGCTTCACCCGCGAGTTCCTGGTCGAGCGCGTCTACCGCGACGTGAAGCTCTGCACCATCGGCGAGGGCACGAGCGAGATCCAGCGGCTGGTGATCGCGCGGGAGCTGCTCAAGGCATGAGCGCGCTGACCGACCGCGTGGTGGCGGGCGACGTGCGCGCGGTGGCGCGGCTCATGCGCATGATCGAGGACGGGCAGCCGGAGGCGGAAGGCGCGCTGCGCGAGCTGTGGCCGAAGACCGGTCGCGCCCGGATGGTCGGCATCACCGGCAACCCCGGCGCGGGCAAGAGCACGCTGGTCGATCGGCTGGTCGCGCACCTGCGCGCGCAGGGCAGGACGGTGGGCGTGCTGGCGGTGGATCCGACCAGCCCCTTCACCGGCGGCGCCATCCTCGGCGACCGCATCCGCATGCAGGACCACGCGCTCGATCCGGGCGTGTTCATCCGCTCCTTCGCCACCCGCGGCCAGCTCGGCGGCCTCTCCCGCGCCACCTCCGACTGCGCCCGCGTGCTCGACGCCATGGGCAAGGACGTGGTGCTGATCGAGACGGTGGGGGTGGGCCAGGACGAGGTGGAGATCTGCCGCCTCGCCCACACCACGGTGGTGGTGGTGGTGCCGGGCCTCGGCGACGACATCCAGGCGATCAAGGCCGGCATCCTCGAGGTGGCCGACCTCTTCGCCGTCAACAAGAGCGACCGCGAGGGCGCCGACCGCACCGTCCGCGATCTCCGCTCCATGCTCGAGCTGAACCACGCCATGGGCACCGACGTGGGGAAGCCCGAGATCGCCATCGTCAAGTGCGTGGCCTCGCGAGGCGAGGGCGTGGCGGAGCTGTGGGACGCCATCGACGCGCACTACCAGTCGCTGCGCAAGGGCGACGGCCTGCTCGCGCGCGAGGCGCAGCGCGCCCGGCACGACCTCGTGGAGGTGCTGCGCGAGCGGCTCCTCCAGGTGGCGCTGGACAAGCTCGCGCAGAGCGGCGCGCGGCTCGACGACCTCGCCCTGCGCATCGCCCGGCGCGAGCTCGATCCCTACAGCGTGGCGGACGAGGCCGCCAGGTCGTAGCCGTGACCGACGCCGAGCGCATCTCCCTGCTCACCGCGCGCCTGGGATTGCCGCAAGACGCGCTCTCTCCGTCGCTGGCGATGGAGGCGCTCCGCCACGGCAGCTACGTCCACGAGCGGTCGCTCGCGCCCGGACACGAGGTGCTGCGCTCGAACGAGCGGCTGGAGTTCCTCGGCGACGCGGTGCTCGGCTTCCTCAGCGCCCGCCTCATCTACGAGCGGTTTCCCGACGCGCCGGAAGGGGAGCTGACCCGGCTGCGCGCCTCGCTGGTGCGCGAGGAATCGCTCGCGATGGTGGCGCGGGAGCTGGACCTGGGGGAGCTCCTGCTGCTCGGCCGCGGCGAGCAGCGCAGCGGCGGCCGCGTGAACGCGGGCAGGCTCGCCGACGCGCTGGAGGCGGTGCTGGGCGCGGTGGTGCTCTCCTGCGGCATCGAGCGCGCGCAGGAGGTGGTGGAGCGGCTCCTCGCGCCGCTCTTCGAGAACGAGGCGCTGGGGCGCGACCCCAAGACGGAGCTGCAGCAGCTCTTCCAGAGCCGCAGGCGCACGCCCCACTATCGCATTCTGGCCGTCACCGGTCCCGACCATGCGCGGCTCTACGACGTGGAGGTGGACCTCGACGGGCTCTCGCTCGGCCGCGGGATGGGCCGCAGCAAGAAGGAGGCGGAGCAGGCGGCGGCGCGCGCCGCGCTGGAGGCTCCGGACGTGCTCGAGCGCGCGTTGATCGACGAGCCGGTGGCGGTCGTGGATCCCGATCTGCACTGGCCCGCGCAGGCGTCCGAGGAGATCGCGCGGCTCCGCGGCGCGCTGGGCGAGTTGCCCGTCGAGCACGTGGGCAGCACCGCGGTGCCCCGGCTCGCGGCGACGCCGGTGATCGATCTGCTGGTGGGCGTGCGCGACGCCGCGCCGGGGCTGCGCATCCCCGAGTACGAGGCCTGCGGCGAGGCGGGAATCCCGGGCAGGCTCCTCTTCCGCAAGCGCGGAAACGCGGCGTTCAACCTTCACGTGGTGGAGGCGGGCGGCCCGCTCTGGCGCGATGCGCTCGCGCTGCGCGACTACCTCGCCGCGCATTCCGGCGAGGCCGAGCGGTACGCGAACCGCAAGCGCGCGGCGGTGGCAGGCGGCGCCACCACCCTCCTGCGATATTCGGAGGCGATGGCAGGCGTCATGGCCGAGCTTCTCGAGCGGGCGCGCGGGTGGGCGGTGGCCCGTCCGGGCTAGCGGCCGGCCGCGAGGCGTGGACGTCGAAGCCCGCGTGATCTATTTTGCGCGCCCCCATGCGTCGTCTGGCGCTCTTCGCTCTCGCTCTCTCTGCCTGCCACTCAAAGGACGTGATCTCCATGTCGAACATTCCCCAGGGTCCCGGCGACCTCTATGCCGTCTTCCAGACCAGCCGCGGCAACATCGTGGTCAGACTGTTCGAGAAGGAGGCGCCGAAGACGGTGGCCAACTTCGTGGGCCTCGCCACCGGCGCGCAGGAATGGACCGACCCGCGCACCAAGCAGAAGAGCAAGGCGAAGCTCTACGACGGCACCAGCTTCCACCGCGTCATCCCGCAGTTCATGATCCAGGGCGGCGATCCGCTGGGCACCGGCACCGGCGGGCCCGGCTACAAGTTCGAGGACGAGTTCCAGAGCAACCGCAAGTTCGACCGCCCCGGCCTGCTCGCCATGGCCAACACCGGCCCCAACACCAACGGCTCGCAGTTCTTCATCACCGAGGTGCCCACTCCCCACCTCAACAACCGGCACACCATCTTCGGCGAGGTGGTGAAGGGACAGGACCTGGTGCCGCAGATCGCGCGCGCCGGCAACGCCCAGACGAAGCTCGACCACGTGGAGATCGTCCGCTCCGAAAAGGTGCCATGAGCGGAGGAGCCGGCTCTGCCGGCGACGGGCGGAGCCCGAAGGGCGGAGCATTGGGCGGAGGAGCCGGCTCTGCCGGCGACGGGCGGAGCCCGAAGGGCGGAGCATTGGAGGCCCCCCACCGGGCCGGGTTCGCCGCGCTGGTGGGCCGCCCCAACGTGGGCAAGAGCACGCTCCTCAACCGCCTGCTGGGCCAGAAGCTCGCCATCGTGAGCCCCAAGCCGCAGACCACCCGCGGCCGCATCCTCGGCATCGTCACCCGCCCGGACGCGCAGGTGGCGCTCCTCGACACGCCGGGGCTGCACACCGCCAAAGGCGGGCTCAACGCCCGCATGGTGCAAGCGGCCCTGCAGACGCTGCAAGACGCCGACGTCGCCCTCTTCCTCATCGAGGCCGGGCCCCCCGCGGTGGACTCCGCCACCCGCAAGGCGCTCGAGCAGGTGAAGGCCGCGCGCAAGCCCACCCTCCTCGTCATCAACAAGATCGACGAGCTTCCCCGCGCCCAGCTCCTGCCCCTGATCGCGCGCTGGAAGGACCTGCACGAGTGGACGGAGGTCTACCCGCTCTCGGCGCTCAAGGGCGACAACGTCGAAGGCTTCCTCGACGCGGTGATCAAGCACCTGCCGGAGGCGCCGCCCATGTTCCCGCCGGAGCAGTGGACCGACGTGGAGGAGGGCAAGCTCTGCGCCGAGCTGGTCCGCGAGCAGATCCTGCGGCAGACCTCGCAGGAGGTCCCCTACAGCGCCGCCGTGCTCATCGAGCAGTTCGACGAGTCGGAGCGCGCGGTCGGCCCCAGAGGGCTGGTCCGCATCGCCGCGGTGGTGGTGGTGGAGCGCGAGAGCCAGAAGGCCATCGTCATCGGCAAGCGCGGCTCCCGGCTCAAGGAGATCGGCACGCTGGCGCGACGCGAGATGGAGCGGCTGCTCGGCTCCCGCGTGTTCCTCCAGCTCCACGTGCGCGTCGAGCCGGGCTGGACGCAGAGCGGCCGCGGGCTGCGGCGCGCCGGCTACGAGGACTGAGGCCGGCGCAGCCGGTCGCGCAGCAGGATGGCCGCTCCGAGGATCTCGCCCGCGATCACGTAGGCGCTCTGCGCCGAGATGCGCAGGTGCTCGAGCATCGAGGAGAACTGCGCCTTGGGGAATTGCCAGCCGAGGAGCGGGAAGAGGACGGCGAGCCAGATCGACGTCTCCGCGTCCGCGCCCATGATCAGCTCGCCGAGGATGTCCAGCCCGAGGTGGGTCGCGACTCCCGCGAGCAGCGCCCAGGCGGGCGGGCGTCGCGCGACCAGCGCCGCGGCGAGCAGCAGCAGGAAGAAGACGCCGCTGTGCCCGACGCTGCGCGATCCCGCGATCAGCGCGTCGGCGTGCCCCTCGGTCCAGAGCAGCCCGTAGAAGAGCGGCTTGTCGATCAGGTCCGGCAGCAGGCAGCCGAGGACGAGCCAGCGGGCCGGCAGCCGCCGGCGCAAGCCGAGGAGCAGGCGCGGCCCGATGCCGACGTGCCCGAGGACGAACATAGGCTCAAAGCGCCGCGAAGGAGCGGCGAGGACGCGCTCCTAGAAGTCGATGCTCGCGGACATCACGCCGATGGGGGCGGTGACGTTGGTCTTCTTCGGCTGCGCCACGCCGAAGAGCGCCTGCACCTGGAAGGTGCGCGTGACCAGCCAGGAGACGGCGGGCCCGGCGGTGAGATCGTAGTCGCGGCCGGGGTTCACCGCGCCCGCGCCGGGAACCAGCACCGGCTGCTCCGCGTCGCCCACTTCCGCCTGCAGGCGGCTGTCGATGCCCGCGCGCACGGACTCGTTGAATCGCCAGCCGCCGAACGCCTTGACCTCGGCGTCCTTGCCGCCCGCGGAGCCCGTCTCCACGCCGAACACGCCGTTGAGCACCAGCTCGACGTGGCCGAAGCGCCGGCCGGCAGCGACGAGGAACTCCACCTCGCCCTCGTCGGGATGGAACCCCACCGTCTTGAAGCGCACCCCGCCGGAGAGGTCGAGCCCGTGCGCCACCTGGTTGAGGAACTGATAGCGCACGCGCGCCGCCGGACCCTGCGCGCCCACCTGGAAGAAGGCGCCCACGTCCGCATGCAGGTTGGCGATGGGCGACCAGCCGACGCTGCCGGTGAAGCTCGAGGAGCCGCTCGGCGTGCTGCCGTTGTCGCTGTTCTGCGTGGCGACGCCGGACCCGGTGACGCGCACCGTGCCCGCCGCCGGCACAGCAGGAGCGTCGGTGAGCAGCGTGTCGCGGTCGAGGCCCTGCGCCGAGGCGGCGGAGGCTGCCAGAAGGATCAGAGCGGGGAGGGTGCGCATGGCCGGCCAGAGTCGCTTGGCCCAAGGCTGCCCGTCAAGGGTGAAACCGTTGACTGTGCCCGATCGACCTGACATACCCGGGCGCGCCGTGTCCCGCAGCTATTACATCCACACCTTCGGCTGCCAGATGAACGAGTCCGATTCCCAGCGCATGGGCGAGGCCCTGGCGCGGGCGGGCTGGCAGGCGGCCGCCGCCCCGGACGCAGCCGACCTGGTTCTGGTCAACACCTGCGCCATCCGCGAGAAAGCCGAGGACAAGCTCTTCTCCGCGCTGGGCAGGTACCGGTTGCTCAAGGCGCAGCGCGGCACCCACATCGGCGTGGCCGGTTGCGTGGCGCAGCAGGAGAAGGACGAGCTGCTCCGCCGCGCGCCCTTCGTGGACTTCGTGCTCGGCCCGGATCACCTCGACCAGGTCCCCGCGCTCGCCGAGCGCGGCGGCGTGGCCACCGACTTCGTCGACACCGAGCAATACCTGTTTCCCCAGGCCGATCCCGAGACCAGCCGCGGGCGGGCCACCGCCTTCGTCACCGCGATGAAGGGTTGCGACAACGTCTGCTCGTTCTGCGTGGTGCCCTACACGCGCGGGAGGGAGGTCTCGCGCCCCTACGCGGAGATCGTGCGCGAAGCGGCGGCGCTGGTCCGGGTGGGCGTGCGCGAGGTCACGCTCATCGGCCAGAACGTCAACTCCTACGCCGGCGGCTGCAGCTTCGCGGACCTCATCCGCCGCGTCGCCAGCGTGCCCGGCCTCTTGCGCATCCGCTTCACCACTTCGCACCCCATGGACCTGTCCGCGGATCTGGTGAGCTGCTTCCACCACGTCCCGAAGCTCATGCCGCACTTCCACCTGCCCGTGCAGCACGGGGCCGACTCGGTGCTGCAGCGCATGCGCCGCAGGTACAGCATCGCCGAGTACGAGGAGCGCATCGCCGCGCTGCCCGCCGACCTCGCGCTCACCAGCGACATCATCTGCGGCTTTCCCGGCGAGACCGAGGACGAGCACCGGAAGAACCTCGAGTTCCTGCGCCGCACCGCGTACGACAACCTCTTCTCCTTCATCTACAGCCCGCGGCCCCACACCGGCGCGGTGCTCAAGCTGGAGGAGTGGGGCGAAGTGCCGCGCCCGCTGGCGCTGCGGCGGCTGGAAGAGGTACAGGCGCTGCAGATGGCTCGGACCCTGCAGCGGCGCAAGGCGCGCGTGGGCGGCGCGGTGGAAGTGCTCGTCGAGGACCGGGGCTTCGGCCGCTCGCGCGAGAACTGGACCGTCCACTTCGAGGGGAGCGCGCAGGTCGGCGATCTCGTCCGCGTGCGCGTCGAGCGCGCCTCGCTCGCGGCGCTGCGCGGCGTGCAGGAGGCCGTCCTCGACCCTGCGCCGCAGCGGCAGGGCGTTCCGCCGGGGCGTCGCCTGCCGGTGGTGAACGCTTCCGAGTGCCGTGGCTGATGCTCCCGCTCGTCGCCGTGGTCGGCCGGCCCAACGTCGGGAAGTCCACCCTCTTCAACCGCATCGTGGGAAAGCGCCTGGCCATCGTCGAGGACGTTCCCGGCGTGACCCGCGACCGGCAGTACGCGGAGGCGCAGCAGGGCAGGAAGCACTTCCGGGTGGTGGATACGGGCGGATTCACGGTCAAGTCCGACGAGCAGCTGGTGAAGGCGGTCCGCGAGCAGGCCGAGACCGCCATCCGCGAGGCCGACGTGATCGTCTTCGTGGTGGACGCGGTCGCGGGCATGGCGGGCGCCGAACAGGAGCTGGCGCGGATCCTCCGCCGGGGCGGCAAGCCGGTGCTGCTCGCGGCCAACAAGGTGGACTCCAACCGGCGCGAGGGAGACCTCGACCTGGGCGAGCTGCACCGCACCGGGTTCGACGTCTTTCCCGTCAGCGCGGAGCACGGCCGCGGCGTAGACGAGCTGATGGACGCCATCGCGGAGAAGCTGCCCGAGACCGCGGCGGAGGAGCCGCCGGAGGTCGAGCCCATCCGGCTGGCGGTGCTCGGACGCCCCAACGTGGGCAAGAGCACGCTGCTCAACCGGCTGCTCGGCGAGGAGCGGTTCGTCGCCTCCGCGCTGCCCGGCACCACCCGCGACGCGGTGGACGAGGAGCTGATCTGGAAGGACCGCCGCTACGTCCTCACCGACACCGCCGGGCTGCGCAAGAAGCGGCAGGTGGTGGACAAGGTGGAGGTGTTCTCGGCGCAGCGCGCGATGCGCAGCGTGGAGAAGGCGGACGTGGTGGTGGTGCTCACGGACGCCACCCAGCTCGGGGTGGAGCAGGACGCGCGCATCGCCGCGCAGGCGGAGGAGCGCG
>DATDMU010000384.1:0-8171 GCA_036518615.1 Myxococcales bacterium | reverse complement strand
CCCATCCAGCCCAAGGAGCACGGCGTCGGCTTCCTCCAGGAGCAGCGGCACCTCTGGCTGCGCTCGTCGCGGCAGCGCGCCATCCTGGCGGTGCGCCACACCATCATCAAGGCCATCCGCGACTACTTCGACTCGCGCGGGTTCACGCTGGTGGACTCGCCCATCCTCACGCCCGCCGCCTGCGAGGGGACTTCCACCCTCTTCGAGGTGCCCTACTTCGATCTGGGCAAGGCCTTCCTCACCCAGTCGGGGCAGCTCTACGGCGAGGCCGCCGCGATGGCGGTGGGCAAGGCCTACGTGTTCGGCCCGACCTTCCGCGCGGAGAAGAGCAAGACGCGAAGGCACCTGACCGAGTTCTGGATGGTGGAGCCGGAGGTCGCCTTCATGGACCTGGAGGGCGACATGGACCTGGCCGAGGATTTCGTGGTCCACATCGCGCAGACGGTGCTGGGAAAGCACGAGCAGGAGCTGAAGACGGTGCTGGAGCGCGACGTGGAAGCGCTGCGGCGCGTGCAGAAGCCCTTTCCCCGCATCACCTACACGGAAGCCATTGAGTATATTCAGAAGACCGGCCATCCCATCAAATGGGGGGACGACCTGGGCGGCGACGAGGAGACCATCCTCTGCAAGCAGTTCGACCGGCCGGTGATGGTGCACCGCTACCCGGCGGAGATGAAGGCGTTCTACTTCAAGAAGGACCCCAAGGACCCCAAGGTGGCGCTGGGGGTGGACGTGCTCGCGCCCGAGGGGTACGGCGAGATCATCGGCGGCGGCCAGCGCGAGGACGACTACGCGACGCTCAAGGCGGAGATCGAGAAGCACAACCTGCCGCTCGAGGCGTTCGGCTGGTACCTCGACCTGCGCAAGTACGGGTCGGTCCCGCACGCCGGCTTCGGCCTCGGCGTGGAGCGGACGGTGGCGTGGATGTGCGGGCTGCACCACGTGCGCGAGACCATTCCCTTCCCGCGCATGATGGAGCGCCTCACGCCGTGAAGCTGGTGTTCGGCCTCTCCGCGCTGATGCTGGCCATCGGCGCCGCCACGCTGATCTTCTGGAGGGCGCAGCCGGAAGCGGAGCCCTGCGCCGCGAAGGAGATCGCGCAGTCGCGCTCGCCGGACGGGCGCACCCAGGCCGACGTCTTCGAGCTGCGCTGCGGAACGTCGGTGGACACGCACGTCGCGCTGCGCGCGGCCTCGGCGCCCGAGCGGGCGAGAAGCGACGTTTTCGTCGCGGCGGGCAGCGCCAGGGTGCAGGCGATCTGGAGCGACTCCCGCGAGCTGGTCGTCCAGTCGGCTTCCGCGCGAGTGCTGGTGCAGGAGACGTCGTGGCGCGACATCGCCGTCCGCGTCCGCTGACTATTTCTTCTTCTTCTGGAAGACGTTCTGGCTGGGCGCCTGCGGGACGTAGCGCTGCGGGCCGGGCGGGGGCGGCTTCTTCTCCTCGGGCACGGGATTGGCCGGGGGCGGCTCGGAGGGCAGCGCCGGCGCCACCGGCGGCTCGGAAGGCGCCTGCGGCGCGAAGGGCAGCGGCGAGGCCCGCGGGATCGCCGGCGAGGGCGGCGGCACCTTGACCACGCGCTGCTCCACGCGCGCCACGCCCCGCGCCGTCTGCGAGAGCGCGGAGATGAGCTTCTGCGGATCGGACCCGAACACCAGCGCTCGGCCCGGCCCCTGCAATTCCTCGATCAGCGTGCGCACCCCCAGCTCCGGGGAGAGCCGCGCCGGGAGCTGCATGGCCGCTTCCTGCACGCCGGCCTGGCCGAGCTTGCGCAGCGCCTCCGCCACCCGCTCGCGCAGCTCCGCTTCCGGCTGCGTGGCGGGCCCCACGCCGAAGAGGAACATCTTGCGGTAGGAGAGCCGCGTGCCCGGCTGCGTGAGCACCGCCTCTCCCGCGTCGCCGGTGAGGAGCCCGCCGCGCAGGAGCCGCGACAGCCGCCCGGTGAGCCGCCAGTCGACGAGGCCGGAGAGCCCGGTGAGGGGACGCTCGTCGGCGGCGATGAAGAGGCAGAGCGACTCCGCCGCCGCCTGGTCCATCGCATCGAGCGTGAGCGGGAAGAAGGAGAGATCCATCAAGCCTTCTTGGGCGTGCGGTTCGGCAGATCCATGTGCGCGATGCGATCGAGCACGCCGTTGACGAACGCAGACGACTCCTCGGAGCCGAACTTCTTGCCCAGCTCCACCGCCTCGTTCAGCGTCACCCGCACCGGCACGTCGGCGCGGCGGAGGATCTCGTAGACGGCGAGGCGGAGGATGTTCCGGTCCACCCGCGCCATGCGCTCGAGCTTCCAGTTGGTGCTGGTCTTCTGGATGAGCAGATCGATCTGCGCCTGCTCCGACTGCACGCCGCGCACCAGCTCGTCCGCGAAGCGCTCGGTCTCCCCGTCCGCCTCCTCGAAGTGCGCCATCACCCCGCGCACCGCCTCCCGCGCGTCGCCTCCGCTGGTGTCGAGCTGGTAGAGCGCCTGCAGCGCGCACTCGCGCGCCCGCGTCCGCGAGCCCATCAGTCGCCCACCGCCGCCAGCGCGCGCGCCTGCTCGATGCAGGCCAGCGCCGCCTCTCCGCCCTTGTCCGCCCCGCGCGGGTCGGCGCGCTCCTGCGCCTGCTGCGGCGTCTCGCAGGTGAGCACCCCGAAGGACACCGCCAGCGGCCGCGGGTTGGTGCCGCCCTCCAGCGCCAGCGCCGAGAGCGAGCGGGTGACCGCGTCGGAGAGCACGCGGTAATGGTCGGTGCCGCCGCGGATCAGGCAGCCCAGCGCCACGATGCCGTCGATGCCGCCCTTGCGCGCCACCCGCGCCGCCAGCGGCGCCAGCTCGAACACGCCGGCGCAGCGGTAGACCCGCATCTCGGCCGCCTTCTGCCGCGAGAGGGCCGCCTGCGCCCCCTCCAGCAGCTGATCGACGATCTCCGCATTCCAGCGCGCCGCCACGATGGCGAAGCGCAACCCTTCCGCAGACGACGCAGCCGCTGGGGGCGAACCTGTGCTCATCGCGGCAGCATCCTACTTCTTCGTCAGCGAGAGGAGGTGGCCCATCTTGTCCCGCTTGACCTGGAGGTAACCCTCGTTCTGCGCCGACAACCCCGCCTCGATCGGCACCCGCTCCACCACCTCCAGATCGTAGAGGCGCTTGAGGCCGTCGATCTTCTTCGGGTTGTTGGTCATGAGCCGGAGCTTCTTCACCCCCAGGTCGCGGAGGATCTGCGCGCCGATGCCGTAGTCGCGCAGGTCGGCCTTGAACCCCAGCCGCTCGTTGGCCTCGACCGTGTCGTGGCCCTCGTCCTGGAGGTTGTAGGCGCGCAGCTTGTTGACGAGGCCGATGCCGCGGCCCTCCTGGTCCAGGTAGACCAGCACGCCCTTCCCCGCCTGGTCGATCATCTCCAGCGCCCGGTGGAGCTGCGGACCGCAGTCGCAGCGCTTGCTGCCGAAGACGTCGCCGGTCAGGCACTTGGAATGGACGCGCACCAGCACCGGCTCGTCGGGCTGCCAGGAGCCCTTGACGAAGGCCACGTGCTGCGCGTTGTCCACCTCGTTCTCGTAGGCGATGCAGCGCATGTCGCCGCCGAAGGCGGTGGGCACCTGCGCCTCGGCGCCGCGGCGGACCAGCGCCTCGCGCTGCATGCGGTAGTGGATCACGTCCGCCACCCCGAGGATGTGCAGCCCGTGCAGCTCGGCGAACTTCTCCAGGTCCGGCATGCGCGCCATGGTGCCGTCGTCGTTCATCACCTCGCAGATGACGCCCGCGGGAGTGAGGCCGGCGAGGCGGCAGAGGTCCACGCTGCCCTCGGTCTGGCCGGCGCGCACCAGCACCCCGCCCTTGCGCGCGCGCAGCGGAAAGACGTGTCCGGGGCGCACCACGTCCTCCGGCCGCGCCTCCGGGTTGCTGGCCGCCTTGATGGTCACCGCGCGGTCGTGGGCGCTGATGCCGGTGCTGACTCCGCGCGCCGCCTCGATGCTGACCGTGAACGCGGTGGAGTAGGTGCTCTGGTTCTCGCTCACCATCATGGTCAGGCCCAGCCGCTTGACTTGTTGTTCGGTCAGGCTCAGGCAGATGAGCCCGCGGGCGTGGCGGGCCATGAAGTTGATCGCCTCCGGGGTGACGAACTGCGCGGCGAGGACCAGGTCGCCCTCGTTCTCGCGGTCCGCGTCGTCGACCAGGATGACCATGCGGCCGGCCCGCAGCTCCTCGAGCGCCTTCTCCACCCGCGCCATGTTCTCGTCCATGGTGCTCCTCAGGTCCGGAATTGCAGCAGGCGCGCCACGTGCTTGCCGAGGATGTCGGCCTCGACGTTCACCCGCGCGCCCGGCTGTTTGATGCCCCAGGTCGTGGCGCGCAGCGTCTCGGGAATGAGAAAGAGCGCGATGCGGTCCGGGTCGAGCAGCTCGTTCACCGTGAGCGAGATGCCGTCGAGCGCGATCGATCCCTTGTACACGACCAGCTGCGCCGTGCCCGCGGGCAGGCGCAGCTCCACCCGCACGCCCTCGCCGACCGGCTGCTTGAGAGTCATCTCCCCCACGCCGTCCACGTGCCCGAGCACCAGGTGGCCGCCCAGCCTGTCGCCGAGCGCCATCGGCCGCTCGAGGTTGACCCGGTCGCCGGCCCTGCGCTCGCCGAGGGTGGTCTTGTCCAGCGTCTCCGCGCTCACGTCGGCGGTGAAGCGGCCGGGTGCGAGATCCACCGCCGTCAGGCACACCCCGTCCACCGCCACGCTGGCTCCGTGGGTGAGACCGTCGAGGCGGGTCTCCAGCGAAAGCCGCACTCCCTGCGGCACGCGCACGACCGCCGCCACCGTGCCCAGATCCTCGATGAGACCGGTGAACACGAGGGCGGTATACACCTTCCCGCAAAGGCCTGCTTGCTTGAATCTACCCCGGTCTGGAGCATCAAATGGGCATGATGCCACGCAGCCGATTCGCTCTGCTCCTTGCCGCCATTTTCGCAGCGGCAGCGTCGAGTTCCGCCCGCGCGCAGCAGGAACCTTCCGCGCCGGACTTCGAGCCGCCGCCTCCTCCTCCGGACGAGGAGATGCCGGCTGAAGCGCCCGCGGCTGCCCAGCCGCCTCCCCAGGCGCCCGACGAGCGCACCTTCGAGACCCAGCTGTCTCCGTACGGCCGCTGGATCGACACTCCCGAATACGGGCGCGTCTGGCAGCCGGCAGGAGTCGGTCCCGACTGGCAGCCTTACGCCGACGGGCAGTGGGTGAGCACCGCGTACGGCTGGTCGTTCGCCTCGCCGGTGCCCTGGGGCTGGGCGGCATACCACTACGGCCGCTGGGGATGGCGGGCCGGATTCGGCTGGTTCTGGGTGCCGGGCTACAGGTGGGCGCCCGCCTGGGTCTCCTGGCGCTGGGTGAACGGCTACGCCTGCTGGTCGCCGCTCGCGCCCCGCGGCTTCGTCTACGGCCGCTACTGGCCGGGCTGGGTGGTGGTCCCGCACGCGCACTTCGCGCATCCGATTCGGCGCTGGATCGTGCCGCGCGCCCGCGTCAACGTCATCGTGCGCTCGGCGCGCCCGGTGCGTGGCTTTCCCGGATGGCGCGGCCGGGGCTTCGCCGCGCCGCAACGCCGGTTCAACGGCGGCGCGCAGCACGAGCACCACGACCACGGCGGCGGGCACCGCCGCTAGCGCCTTTCGCCGCGGGCCGGAGCACGAGCAACGCGTCGTCGCCGACGCGCGCCAATGAGCGGAACTCGAGCTCCCCGGATGCCGCGGAGCTGGCCCAGGAGAGCGCGTCCGCGCCGAACACCCTGGGCGCGACGAAGAGCCTCAGCTCGTCCCAGAGGGCCGCCCGCAGGAAGTCGCCGTGGACCCGCGCGCCGCCTTCCACGAGCAGGCTGGTGAGGCCCTTCCGGGCCAGCCTGCGCAGCACCTGCCGCAGCGGTCCCGACTCTTCGAGCGTCTCTCCCGGCTCCCGCAGCATGCGCGCGCGCGGGGGAACGGTTCCGAGGACGACGCGGACCGGGTTGCGTCCGCCGCGCACGCCCCGCACGGTGAGCCGCGGATCGTCCGCGCGCACCGTCCCCGCCCCCACCAGCACCGCGTCGAGCTGGTTGCGCCAGCGGTGCACGAGCAGGCGCGCCTCCTCGCCGCTGATCCATTCCGGCCCGCCGCGGCGCCGCGCCAGCTTGCCGTCGAGCGTGACCGCGGCCTTGAGCACCACCCAGGGGAGCCCTTCGGTGATGAACTTGAACCACGCCTCGTTCGACGCATCGCACTTTTCGCGGAGGACCCCGCCGCGCACTTCGATCCCCGCCCTGCGCAGTCGCGCCGCGCCGTGGCCTTCGACGCGGGGGTTGGGGTCCACGCTGCCGAAGAAGACGCGGCGGACGCCGGCGGCGATCAGCGCTTCGGTGCAGGGCGGCGTCCGTCCCACGTGGTTGCAGGGCTCGAGGGTGACGTAGACGTCGGCGCCGCGCGCGCGCTCACCAGCGGCGAGCAGCGCGTTCACCTCGGCGTGGGGCAGTCCGGCCTTGGCGTGGTGCCCGCGCGCCACCACCCGGCCGCTCTTGACCACCAGCGCGCCGACCACCGGGTTCGGGTGCGTTCGCCCGCGTCCCTTCTCCGCCTCGGCGAGCGCGAGGCGCATGAGTTCTTCCGCGCTCACTTCTTCTGGATCTTGCGCTCGGAGATGAGCTCCTTCAGCTCGCTCATGAACTCCCCGAGATCCTTGAACGAGCGGTACACGGACGCGAAGCGCACGTACGCCACCTCGTCGAGGCGCGCCAGCTCGCGCATCACCGCCTCGCCGATCACCGAGCTGTGCACCTCCTTCTCGCCCATTTCCTGCAGCCGCCGCTCGATGCCGTCCACCACCGCCTCCAGCTGCTCGGCGGAGACCGGCCGCTTCTGGCAGGCGAGCTTCAGCCCCTCGAGCACCTTGTGCCGGTCGAACGCCTCGCGGCGGCCGTCCTTCTTCACCACCATCGGGAGGATCTCCTCCACCCGCTCGTAGGTGGTGAAGCGCCGCTGGCATCCCAGGCACTCGCGCCTCCGCCGGATGACCGCGCCCTGGTTGGAGAGGCGCGAGTCGATGACCTTGTTCTCCAGCTCGGCGCAGAACGGGCACTTCATCGGCGGAGCGCCCCGGAGTCGTTCAACCGCGCCTCTTCGCGTAGAGCGGGAACGACCTCGCCAGGTCCCGGACCTCGCCGGCGACGCGGCCGATCTCGCCCTCGTCGCCGGGATGGTCCAGCACCCGCACGATCAGCCGCGCGATGTGCTTCATCTCGCCCGGCCCCATGCCGCGGGTGGTGAGCGCCGGAGTGCCCAGCCGCAGCCCGGAGGTGACGAAGGGCTTCTCCGGATCTCCCGGGATCATGTTCTTGTTGGTGGTGATGTGCGCCCTCTGCAGCGCCGCCTCCGCCGCCTTGCCGGTGAGCTTCTTCGGGCGCAGGTCGCAGAGCATCAGGTGCGTGTCGGTGCCGCCCGCCACCAGCCGCAGCCCGCCTTCGAGGAGCCCGGCCGCGAGCGCCTGCGCGTTGTCGAGGATTCGCTGCTGGTAGTCCTTGAAATCGGGCAGCAGCGCCTCCCTGAACGCCACCGCCTTGGCGGCGATGATGTGCTCCAGCGGCCCGCCCTGGATGCCGGGGAAGACGTTGCTGTCCACCGCCTTGGCGTGCTGCTGCTTGCAGAGGATGAGCCCGGAGCGCGGGCCGCGCAGCGTCTTGTGGGTGGTGGTGGTGACCGCGTCGGCGAGGGGCACCGGCGAGGGATGCAGCCCCACCGCCACCAGCCCGGCGATGTGCGCGATGTCGCAGATCATCAGCGCGCCCACCTCGTCGGCGATCTCGCGCAGCTTGACGAAATCCAGCGTGCGCGGATACGCCGAGGCGCCGCAGAGCACCGCCCGCGGCTTCACCTCGCGCGCGAGCCGGTGCGCGGCGTCGAAGTCGATCATCTCCGTCTTCGGGTCGAGCCCGTAGTGGTGGATCTCGAAGAGCCTGCCGGAGAAGTTCACCGGCGAGCCGTGGGTGAGGTGCCCGCCCTGCGCCAGCGAGAGCGAGAGGATGCGATCGCCCGGCTTGAGCAGGGCGAAGTACGTCGCCATGTTCGCCTGCGACCCTGCGTGCGGCTGGACGTTGGCGTGCTCGGCGCCGAAGAGCGCCTTGGCGCGGTCGATGGCGAGCTGCTCGACCTTGTCCACCACCTCGCAACCGCCGTAGTACCGCTTCCCGGG
>DATDMU010000383.1:0-3410 GCA_036518615.1 Myxococcales bacterium | reverse complement strand
GGCCCGAACTCGTCGAAGAAGTCCTCCAGCACGCCGTCGATGCAGGAGTAGTCGCCCGCGCTCAGGGAGAGAAAGCCCACCTCTTCGTAGCCGGTGGACGCGAGCCCCTTCTCGGCGATCTGCCTCACCTCGTTGGGATCGCGCTGCCGGGTGGGACGCGTGATCATCCCCACCTGGCAGAAGCGGCAGCCGCGCGTGCACCCGCGCTGGATCTCGAGCGGCAGGCGGTCGTGCACCGCCTGCATGAAGGGGACGATGGGCCGTTCCGCCTGCGGCACGAGGTTCAGGTCGGGGATGACGCGGCGGACGATGCTCTCGTATCCGGGCTTGAGCGGCTGGTAGCGGGAGATGGTCCTGTCGCTGCCGTAGTGCGCGCGAAAGAGCGACGGCACGTACACGCCGGGAATCTCGGAGAGCAGCCAGAGCAGGTCCTTGCGCGGCGCGCCCGACGCCTTCCAGGAGGCGACCGCGTCGCTGATCTCGTGGACCACCTCTTCGCCCTCGCCGATCACGAACGCGTCGAAGAAATCGGCGACCGGTTCGGGGTTGTAGGTGCAGGGGCCGCCGCCGAGGACGAGGGGATCCTCGCGCCCGCGCTCGCTCGCGAAGAGCGCGATGCCCCCCAGCTCCAGCATGGCGAGGACGGTCGTGTAGCAGAGCTCGAACTGGAGGGTGAAGCCGAGGACGTGGAAGTCGCGCAAGGGCGCGCGGCTCTCGATGGAGAAGAGCGGCCGGCGCTCTGCCCGGAGCGCTCTCTCCATGTCCGGCCAGGGCATGAAGACGCGCTCGCACGCCACGTCGGGGCGCTCGTTGAGGGCGTGGTAGAGCAGGCGATACCCGACGTTGCTCATTCCCACTTCGTAGGTGTCGGGGAAGGCGAGCGCCCAGGTGCAGCGCATCGCGGAGAGGTCCTTGCGGATGGCGTTCAGCTCTCCTCCCGCATAGCGGGCGGGCCGTTGCGCTCCGAGGATCAGGCGGTCGAGGACGGGCAATTGCATCGGGCCGGGGTCATAGCGCGAAGAGGCGCCTGCAACCACAGCGTCAGCGCGCCACGCGGAAACCGGTGAACTCGCCGCGGGCGTCGGACCAGCGCACCTGCACGCCTGCCACCCGGGCGCCTTCCGGGCCCCTCCTGCACCAGGCGATCAACTCCTCGATGGCCGCCTTGGGCCCCTCGACCACCGCCGCGACGTCGCCGTCGGGGAGGTTCCTGACTTCGCCGGTGAGGCCAAGGCGGACCGCCTGCTCGCGGCAGCTCGCGCGGTAGCAGACTCCCTGGACGAGGCCGGAGATCTGCAGATGCGCGCGGGTCATCCCGCCTCTCCGACCAGCCGCGCGAACTCGTTCTCGTCGATCACCCGCACGCCCAGCTCCTGCGCCTTCGCCAGCTTGCTGCCCGCGTCCTCGCCTGCCACCAGCAGATCCGTCTTCCGGCTGATCGAGCCCGAGACGCGGCCGCCCCGGCGCTCGATCTCCGCCTTCGCCTGTTCGCGAGAATACCGCGAGAGCGTGCCGGTGAGCACCACGGTCTTGCCCGCGAACGGCCCCGCGGAGGCGACCGCCTGCTCGGGCTCCGGCCGCACCCCCACCTCGAGGAGGCGGCGGATCAGCTCCCGCTGCTCGGGGAGCGCGAGAAAGCCGTAGATCTGGTGGGCGACTTCCGGGCCCACGTCGCGCACCGCCTGGAGATCCTCCACCGACGCGGCGAGGAGCGCTTCCAGGCTGCCGAAGCGGCGCGCCAGCGCCAGCGCGGTGGCCTCGCCCACCATGCGGATGCCGAGCGCGTAGATCACGCGCCGCAGCGGCCGGGTCTTGGACGCTTCGATGGCCGCGAGCAGGTTCTTCGCCGAAAGCTCGGCAAAGCGGTCCAGCTTCACCAGCTGCTCGTAGGTCAGCCCGTAGAGGTCGGCGGGCGTCTTCACCAGCCCGGTCTCGATGAGCTGGGTGCTGGTCTCCACGCCGAGGCCCTCGATGTCCATCGCCAGCCGCGACGCGAAGTGCCGCAGCCGCGCCACGCTCTTCGCCGGGCAGGTCGGATTGGGACAGCGGGTGACGGCCTCCCCCTCTTCGCGCACGACCTCCGTGCCGCATTCGGGGCAGGTCTTCGGCATCGCCCACGGCTCGCTGCCTTCGGGCCGCGACTCGAGGATGACGCGCACGATCTCCGGGATGACGTCGCCTGCGCGCCGCAGGAACACCCGGTCTCCGACCCGCACGTCCTTGCGGCGCAGCTCGTCCTCGTTGTGGAGCGTGGCCCGGCTCACCGTGACGCCGCCCACGTAGACGGGCTTCAGCGCCGCCACCGGGGTGAGCGCGCCGGTGCGGCCGACGCTGACGAAGATGTCCTCCACCGTGGTGGCCTCCTCCTCGGCGGGGAACTTCCAGGCGATGGCCCAGCGCGGGGTGCGCGAGACGGCGCCCAGCCTGCGGCGCTGGTCCTCGGAGTCCACCTTGATGACGCTGCCGTCGATCTCGTAGGGCAGGTCGTGCCGCTTCTGCAGCATGCGGCGGTACTTGTCCTGCACCGCCTCCAGCGAGTCGCAGAGCTCGTTTTCGGGGTTCGTGCGCAGCCCGAGCTCGCGCAGCTTCGCCAGCTTCTCCCAGTGCGCGGCGAAGGTCAGCCCCGGCGTCTCGCCCACCTCGTAGAAGAAGATGCTCAAGGGCCGCTGCGCGGTGATGCGCGGGTCGAGCTGGCGCAGGGAGCCCGCGGCGCAGTTGCGCGGGTTCACGAAGGTGGGCTCGCCCGCCTTCTCCCGCTCCTGGTTCATGCGCACGAAGTCGCGCTTGTTGATGAACACCTCGCCGCGCACCTCGAAGTGGTCCGGCGGGGTGCCCTCGAGCTGCAGCGGCACCATCTTGATGGTGCGCAGGTTCTGGGTGACGTCCTCGCCCACCATGCCGTCGCCGCGCGTCGCTCCTTGCGCGAAGCGGCCCTTCTCGTAGGTCAGGGTCACCGCCAGCCCGTCGAGCTTGGGCTCGACCACGTAGCGCACCGGCTCCGTCCCCAGCAGCTTGCGCACGCGCGCGTCGAACTCGAGGAACTCCGCCTCCGACATGGCGTTGGCGAGCGACATCATCTGCCGCCTGTGCGTGACCCTGGCGAACTTCTCGCTCGGCGCCGCTCCCACGCGGCGGGTGGGAGAATCGGGCGTGACCAGGTCGGGATGCTCCGCTTCCAGCTGCGTGAGCTCGCGGAAGAGGCGGTCGTACTCGGCGTCGCTGAGAGTCGGCGCGTCGAGGACGTAGTAGCGATGGCTCGCCTCGCGCAGGAGCGCGCGCAGCTCCTCCGCCCTCCTGCCGGGATTCTCCATGCGGGCGGAATCTAACCCATCGGGCGTTGACAGCGGGGTGCCAGTCCCCTACATTCCGCCGCGCTCGTTTCCCCTCCCGTCACCAGCGCATATGCGCGC
>DATDMU010000382.1:0-9494 GCA_036518615.1 Myxococcales bacterium | reverse complement strand
CTGCGCGAGCCGGTAGACGTTGGCCTCGCGCGAGCGGAAGTCGCCGCCCTTGACGGTGTCGTAGAAGAGGCGGCGGATGCTGTCGCCGTCGTTCTGGTAGTTCTTGGCCGCGTTGATGCCGCCCTGCGCGGCGATGCTGTGGGCGCGGCGCGGCGAGTCCTGGTAGCAGAAGCAGTCGACGTTGTAGCCGAGCTCGCCCAGGCTGGCCGCGGCGGCGCCACCGGCGAGGCCGGACCCCACCACGATGATGCGGTACTTGCGCCGGTTGGCCGGGTTCACCAGCCGCACGGAGAAGCGGCGGTTGTCCCATTTCTGGGCGACGGGCCCCGGCGGGATGCGGGCATCGAGCTGCATGGCTTACCTCACCAGCCCGAAGAAGATGGCCAGCGGAATGGAGGTGAACCCCGCCCAGATGAGGAAGGCCAGGACGGCGGCGATGGGCCGGTGCAACGGCTGCGCCTTGGGGCGGGCCAGGCCGAGCGAGCGCAGCCAGCTCCACCCGCCGTGATAGAGGTGCAGGCCGATGAAGACCATCGACACCACGTAGAGCAGCGTGATCCACCACACCTGGAATCCGCCCACCATGTTCCGGAACACCTCCACGTCCTCGAAGGGCGCGGGCTGGATGGTGCCGGTGGTCAGGTGCAGGAGGTGGAAGACGATGAACAGGGCGATGATCACGCCGCCGATGCGCATGGTCCGCGAGGCCGGGGTGGCCGCCTGCGCGTCGAAGCGTGCGTAGGCTTGCGGCCGCGACCTGCGGCCCATGGCGGTGAGCTGCGCCGCGGCCACCACGTGCAGCACCACCGAGACGAGGAGGACGAGCCGCACGCCCCAGAGCACGCCGAGATTGTGCTTGAGGAACGCGGCGTACGCGTTCAGCCCTTCCGCCCCGCGGAACACGAGGAGATTTCCGGAGACGTGGCCAATGAGAAAGGCGATCATGATCACGCCGGTGATCGCCATGACGATTTTCTTGCCGACCGCGGCCCGCCAGAACGTGAGCACGGCGCGACTCTATACACGAAAACACGCACGCCCTGCAGCTGGAAAATGTTCCACAGCGAACAGACCGGCCCGTCACTCTGCGACCGGCCCGTGTGACATGAAGCCGCGCCGCGCAGGCCGTTCCGGTGTAGAGAGGCGGCGATGGAGTCTCGCATCCTTGCCCGCTGTCCGGCGCCCGTCGCGTTCGTCTTTTCCGGCGGGTCCAGCCTGGGGGCGCTGCACGCAGGGATGCTGCGCGCCGTCCTCGGGGCGGGCATCCAGCCGGATTTCCTGGTGGGAACCTCCGCGGGCGCGCTCAACGCCGCCTTCATGGCGAAGGGCTTCAGCGAAGCGCGCGTGAACGAGCTTGCCGGCATCTGGAGCGGCCTTTCGACGGGCGACGTCTTCCCGGGCCTCGGCATCTGGAACTCGCTCCGCTGCGCCGCGGGAATGGGAACGCTCGCCTCGCCGTCGGGGCTGAAGCGGATCATCGAGCGCCATCTGCCGGCCACGCACGCGGAGCTGGCCATCCCCACCGCGGTGATCGCTTCCGATCTGGCCACCGGCAGCGCAGTCGCCTTCCGGGAGGGAGATCTGAGACGCCACGTGCTGGCGAGCGCGTCGATCCCCGGAGTGTTCCCGCCGGTCACCGCGGAGGGGCGCACCTTCGTCGACGGCGGAGTCTCCTCGCACGTGCCGCTCTTGCCGGCCAGGGACCTGGGCGCGAAGACGATGGTGGTCTTCGACACCGGCTTTCCCTGAATGCTTCCCGATCCCCCGCGGCGCGGGCTGGCAGGCATCCTCTACGTCCTGACGCTGATGCTGCGGCACCAGGCGGTGGGCGTGCTGCCGCTCCTGCTCGGGCTCAAGCACACCGTCCTCTATCTGCCCGCGCCGTGCCCTCTGCCCATCGCCCCCCACGACTTCAGCCAGGGAGCGCGCCTCGTCGAGATGGGCCACGCCGCGGCGAAGCCGTTCCTCGACGAAGTCCGCGTCGAAGGCCCGGGGATCTATGGGCACCCGCATTTCCACAGCGCGGCGGACGTGCCGCACACCGCGGTGCCGGTGGACGAGGCCACGGCGGTGGATGCGGCAGCCGCTGCGCTCGCATCCTGGTAACCGCGCACGCTTTGCGGGCAACTGGCCGCGTTTGCAGGTCTTTCGCCGTGGGAACCGGACCGATTCGCCTCAACGTGTCGAAAGCACGCAAATCGCGCGCGGGGCACTACTTATGCAGTCGATGGATGTCGCCGCGGGCCGTTTCAAAGGGGGTGCAGATGAACCCTTGTGCTCGGCTGGCGCGCGCCGCAACGGGGGTCCCCGCGCGGCATCGCGCGCCTTGGAATGACCTTCGCGGAAAGGAGCCATCGCCTTCCGATTCCGGACCAGGGATCGGACCCTGACCGGGACGGGCCTGTGACAAACTCCGATCAACATCCGCCGGGCAGCACCCTTCTTTGCGGCGTGCTGCCCGCGCTTCTTTTCTCCCCACGAGCCCGGCCCACCCGCGAACGACTTCGCGGCCGATCGGAGGAACCATGCAGGTGGTCTTCCAGGTCATCCAGCGCCTGCTCCCGCACGGGTCGCGGGCCCCCGCCGGCGCTGCGAAGGGGCAGAGCGGAATCACCGTGGAGCCTCCGGGGTCGGCGGACTGGCGCCTTCCCCCCGTCTGGCCGCCGGACCTCTTCGCCGTCTGCGCAACCCTGCTCAACCTCTCCGGCTGCTACGCCGACGCCTCGCTGACCGAGGAGTGCGACGCCAGGGACTACATGCGCCTCGGCAGGATCTGGCGCGGGCCGGACGTGAAGAGCGGCAAGGAGCAGGACGCGCCCGGTCCAGTGGGCGAGCGGAAGCAAGAGGCGCCCGGTCAGATGGATGTCCTCGCGGGCGCGCTCCAGCGGCATTGGGACCGATTGCTGCTCTCCGCCGCGGAACCGGTATCCGCGCACGTGGAGCGGCACGAGGCGGAGACCCACTGGTGCGGGGCGGCGCTCGCGCTCCTGGCCATCGCCGACGAGGCGTCGCGCGGCATGGGGTATTCGGCCCGCCGGCTGCTGGCCTACCGCGCCATGCGCTGGCAATGGCAGGCCGCTGCCTGCGACGGCGGCGATCGGGGCGAGGAGAAGCGGTGGCGAAGGGCCGCCACGCTCTGCGATCTCGTCCCACCCGAGGTCTGCTGCGTACAGCCCAAGGCGCGGACACCGCAGGTCGGCTGCAGCCTGCGATCGCTCTCCAACAACCTGGCCCTGCTGCCGCCCATCGGCGAAGTCACCACCCGTTACCTGGTCAGCCCGCTCGCTCCCCCCGCTCCGGGCAAGGAGGAGGTCGAGGCGTTCAACCTGATGCTGGTTCCCTACCCGTACCGGGTGGGCGACTCCGCGCTGCGCGAGACGCGGGCGCACGACGAGGAGAACTGGCGGAGCTTCCGCGTCTCGCAGGACTGGCTCGCTCCGCTCGGCGCGCAGGGCGCCGAGCCGATCGCGGGCTTCGTCGAGGCGCTGGTGGAGAGGGCCGTGGCGGACGCGAGGGATCCCCGCTTCCGCGTCCACGGCGTCGTGTTTCCCGAGGCCGCGCTCGAGGCGTCGCTGGCGCTGAAGGTGGGCCAGATGCTCGCGGCGCGCGGCGTGGACATCGATCTCCTCGTCGCCGGAGCCATGGAGTCCGCCGCCGGGCCGCGCCCGCGCAACTCCGTCCTGAGCATGCTCTTCAGCGGCGGCCACGGCAGCGGCAAGAGGGAGGTCCTGAGCGCCTGGAAGCAGTCCAAGCACCACCGCTGGAAGATCGATCGGCGGCAGCAGAACAGCTACGGGTTTGCCGGGAAGGCGCCGCCGCGCGACGGAAAGATGGTCCTGTGGGAGGACATCGACGTCTCCAATCGCGAGGTGACGTTCTACCAGCTGCCCAACTCCGCGGTGCTGGCGACGCTGATCTGCGAGGACCTGGCGCGCGTCGATCCGGTACAGCCGGTGGTCCGCGCGGTGGGTCCCAACCTGGTCATCGGCCTCCTCTTCGACGGTCCGCAGCTCCAGGGTCGCTGGCCCGGCAGGGCCTGCGCGCTGCTCTCGGACGATCCCGGCTCCTCGGTGCTCACCTTCACCTCCGCCGGACCGGTGGCGCGGTACCGGCGATACTGCCAGGGCGCCCGGCCCGGGCAGGAGGGGCCGCTCGCCATCGCGCTGTGGAACGACGACGAGAGCAAGCCGCAGAGCATCTCGCTCGAGCCCGGCGCGCAGGCGGTGGTGCTCGAGCTCGAGCTGGGCAGCCACGCCGAATCGACGCTCGACCGGCGGAGCGACGAAGGCGCGACCATGCACGTCCGGCTCAAGCGGCGCCCTGCCCCGGACGGATCCCCAGGCGAGCCGCGCATCTCGCAGGTCCGGCTGGCGAGGGCGGAAGACTGGAGAATCCTGCTCGAGGAGCCGGCCGTCTCGCCCGGGGAGCAGCCGCCGCCGGAGCCGGTTTGCGTTTCGCCCGAAGGAACCGATTGCTTCGCGGAAGCGGTGAGCGCGCGCCTGCAAGACCTGACCGCGACGTTCCAGCGCGTCGACGACCACCTCGGCGAACTTGCGGCGAGGCTCGCCGAGGCGCAGGCTCCGGGGCGCTGACGGCACGCAGGGGGAATGCCATGGCGGATACCAGGGTCGATTACGACTCCGAGAAGCGTATCGCGGTCGTGATGTACGGCGGGGTTTCGCTCGCCATCTACATCGCCGGCGTGGCCAAGGAGCTCGCGAGCGTCGTCCGGGCCACGGCTCCCGCGCGGGACGATGCGGGCCGGGCCGGCGTACCCCGCGAGAAGCTCACCGCGGTCGAGAAGATCTACCGCGACGCCGCGAGCAAGGACGGCGTCCTCACCACCCGCGTCATCATCGACGTCATCTCCGGCACTTCCGCCGGAGGCATCAACGGCATCTTCCTCGCCAAGGCGCTGGCCAACGACGCTCCGCTCGATCCCGTCCTCAAGCTCTGGATCGAGGAGGGTGACCTGTCCATGCTGCTCAACGACGCGCAGTCGGTGGAGGGAACGCCGCTGCGGCCCGATCAAGCTCCTGCGGCGCTGCTCAACGGCCGGCGCATGTACGTCAAGCTGGTGGAAGCGTTCGACAGGATGGACGAGCAGACGAACGGAGAGGGTCCGTCCTGCGACGCGGGACGCGTGGATCTCTTCGTCACCACCACCGACATCCGCGGAGAGATCACGCGGCTGCCGGTGGCCAACGCGGTGGCCAAGGAGAAGCGGCACCGCCAGCGTTTCCATTTCACCGCGGAGAGCGCAGGCGGCAAGGAGGATGCGGAAGCGGAGAACGAGCTGGGAAAGGCGCAGAACCCCGTGCTCGCTTTCGCCGCGCGCTGCACGTCGTCCTTCCCCTTCGCCTTCGAGCCGTTCACCTGGAACGACGCGGCCGCCATGGAGAAGGCCCGCGCCCGGGCGGCGAAGTGGACCGACCGCCTCATGTTCGAGGGCGCGGACTACGAGCAGCGGCCGTTCGGCGACGGCGGGTACCTCGACAACAAGCCGTTCTCCTACGCCATCGACGAGCTCGCGCGCAGGCAGTCGGCCCTCGACGTCGAGCGGACCCTCATCTACGTGGAGCCCGACCCCGAGAAGCTGCTCGAGAAGCAGCTGGAAGACCTGCAGAAGGAAAAGCCCGACGCCATCGGGAACACCCTCTCCGCGCTCACCCTGCCCGGCTACGAGACCATCCGCGAGGACCTGGAGCGGGTGGTCGGGCGCAACCGGAACATCCGGCAGATCAAGGCAATCGAGCAGAGCGTGGAAGAGGCGCTCCGCAGGCGCTCGGCGGCGCTGGAGCGATTCGACCCTGGCGAGTGGACGAACATCGAGAGCCTGAAACCGCTGGTGGAGCGGTACGGAGCGGGATACGCGGATTACCACCAGCTCAAGCTGCGCTCGGTGACCGGGTCGATCGCGGCGCTGGTCTGCTCCGCGGCGCAGGTCGCAGGACCGGACCAGGCCGAGGTGGTTCGCGAGCTGGCGGAGAAGTGGGTCAAGGCTGCTTACCCGTCGTTCAAGGACGAGCTGCAGCTGCTGCTCGACGCGGACCTGCAATACCGGCTGCGCAGATTCGACTTCCTCCTGCGCCGGCTGCCGCCATCGGCGCCACCGGAGAAGCCGGGCGTTCGCAGCGCGGTGGAGAAGGCCCGCGACGGAATCTACGGGCTTCGCGAGGCGATGCAGCGGGACCTGGGCGCGGAGGTGGCGAAGCTGCGGGCGGATGTCCTCGCCGATGCCGTGCTGGCGCGCATCGGGCGTCAGACCGGGGACGAGCGCGATGCGAGCATCGCCAGCCTCCTCGAGCAGACCCGGGGCGAGGCCACCGGGCTGAAGCAGTACCTCGCCACCCGGGTGCGCGACGAAGTCCGCCGGATGTCGGACGCGGTCTGGGCGGCGTTGCCGCAGGGGGAAGAGCCCCTCGCGGAGCTGCGCGAGACGTACGAAGCGTTCGAGAACTTCGACATGTTCACCTACCCGGTCGCGCGCAGCGTCCAGGGCCCGGAGCCGGCGGACGCCGCGGCGCTGCGCGAGTGGATCGAGCGCGCCGGGGCCGACCGGCAGCTGCTCGACCTGGAGAAGACCGTCGCAGGCGTCCTCCGGATGCGCACGGCGGCGCTCAAGCCGTTCACCAGCGACGATTGGCTCCGGATCGACCGCCTGGACCCGCTGGTGGAGAGGTACGGCCTCGGATACGCCGCATATCACCGGTTCAAGATGGAATCGGTGGTGGAGTCGATCGCATCGCTGGTCTGCTCCGCCGGCCACGTGGGCAGGCCGGAGCTGGTGGAGGTGATCCGCGATCTGGCGCAGATCTGGGTGCTCGATTCGTATCCGTCGTTCCGCGACCAGCTCCAGCTCCTGCTCGACGCCGATCTCGAGTACCGGCTGCGCAAGCTCAGCTTCGTGCTTCGCCGGCTGCCGGCGACCGGCGGAGCGGACGTGGACGAGGCTCGCAGCGCCCTCAAGCGCGCCGTCGACGACCTCTACGGCCTGCGCAAGGCGATGCGTCGGGCGCTGCGCGAGGAAGTGCTGGCGCTCCGGAAACCGGGTGGCTTGCTCTCGGACGGCGTCCTCGCCCCCATCGCGGACGAGAAGGGAAAGGAGCGCGACGCCAGCGTGGCCGAGCTGCTTTCCCGGACGCGAGCGACCGCCGCGAGGCTCAAGGAGTACTTCGGAGGAGACGTCCGCAAGCGGGTGCGCGCGATTTCCGACGGAGTCTCCGGCGCATTGAAGCCGGCCTCGGAGGCGATGGCCGCCATCCGCGCGACCTACGACGCATTCGAGAACTTCGACATGGTCGTCTACCCGATCGTGGCCCACGGCGAGGTCGACGAGGCGGTGGAGGTGAAGATCACGCGCATCAGCCCGGCCGACATGAAAGCGAGGAGCAAGCCGCCGCTGGCGGGCGTGCAGTTCGGCCATTTCGGCGCCTTCCTCGAGGAGCAATGGCGGCACAACGACATCCTTTGCGGGCGGCTCGACGCGGCCGAGACCATCCTCCGCCAGGTCCTGAAGGACCCGCAGCGGATCGAGGCGGCGCACGAAGCGATCGTGAACGACATGCTCCGGCCTCATCTGGAGGCGCGCGTCTTCGACCTGCCGCCCTCCGCCCGGCAAGAGGCGCTCGCCGTCGTCAGCGACAGCGAGAGGCTCTGCAAGCTGTTCAAGGACGGGCACGCGTACGATCTCGAGCTCGACCGCGCGCGGCAGGTCACCTCCGCCGGCCGGGCGGGGATCATCATCGAGAAGATCCTGCGGACGTGGGCCGCGAAGAAGGGCTTGCCGGCTTCACGGATCCCGCGCTTTGCCGTGCTGCTCTTCGCCATGCTCGGACAGGTGGCCATCCCGCGCACGCTGCACCGGACCGTGGCCAGCTATTGGGGGCGGCTGCTCGCGCTGCTCTTCATCCTCATCGGCGTGGGCGGCGCGGTCACCAACGAGAATGCGGTGATGATGACCGGAATCAAGGGCGTCGCGGTCCTGTCTGCGCTCGGCCTGGGAACCCTGTTGATCGCCGGATGGCTGCGCGATCCCTGGGCGCGCCGCACGGTCAGGGCGCTGGAATGGCTGGCGGTGATCGCGGTCGTCGTCGCCGCGGCCTGGGCCGTGGACGCGGGCGCGAGCGAGGTGGCAAGGCGGATCCGGCTGAACGAATGGATCACGCCCTTCGACAAGTTCTTCATCGGAGTCGGGCTGGGAATGCTCATCGGAGCCTGCTTCCAGGACGCCTGGAGGGACTTGAAGTGGCTCGTCACCGTCATCGCGCACCGCCTCCGCCCAGGCACCCGTCATTGAATCCGCTGTTCGACATGGAGTAATTTCCGCCAAACGTGGCGCAATCGCGAAAGGCCGCCGTGACCCCGCTCATCGTCTGTACCCCGAAGCGTCTCCCGCAGGAGCTGCTGGTTCCGGCAGCCCGCACCGCCGTCGGCATCAATCCCCTCAATCATCCGCCCGTGCACAGGCTGACCCGCGTCATGCCCGAGTTCGTGCCCACGCCGGAGCGGATTGCGGTGGTGACGACCAAGTATTGGGGAATCGGCGGGGTCCGCCTCACCGTGGGGTTCATGGACAACCCGCCCGGCGATCTGCGGCGCAGGATCCTCCTGCACATGAACGCCTGGGGGGCGCCGGCCAACGTGACCTTCGCCGAGACGAAGGGCGCGGCCCAGGTCCGCATCGCGCGCGAGGGCGGCCAGGACGGCGGGTACTGGTCCTACCTGGGCACCGACATCCTGCACATTCCCAAGAGCCGGCAGACCATGAACCTGGAAGCATTCAGCATGAGCACGCCGGAATCCGAATATCACCGCGTCGTGCGCCACGAGACGGGGCACACGCTCGGCTTCCCGCACGAGCACATGCGCAAGGCGCTGGTGGACAAGATCGATCCGCAGAAGGCCATCGAATACTTCATGCGCACGCAGGGCTGGAGCGAGCAGGAAGTCCGCGCGCAGGTGCTCACGCCCATCGAGGAGTCGTCGCTGCTCGGCACCAAACCCGACCCGCGGTCGATCATGTGCTACCAGATCCCCGGCATCCTCACGAAAGACGGGAAGCCGATCATCGGGGGCAAGGACATCGACGCGTCCGACGCGAAATTCGCCGCCAGCATCTACCCGAAGAAGATCACGCCGCCCAAGGCGAAGGCCGCCCGCGCGCGACGGCGGTAACCCGGGCGGGGGAAAGTGCGATGGCCAGATCGAGGAAGAAGGCCGGTTTCGCGCGCCGGCCCGCGAAACCGGCCGCAGCGCGCGCCGCCGCCGATCACGGCGCCTTCACCATGAGCCCGGAGAACGTCGAGCGGGCGCTCCTCACCGGGGACAGCCGCGGCGCGCTCGAGGACTACTTCGGTCCGGAGAGCTACGACCAGCTTCGCGACCTCTCGCGCGATGCCAGGACCCGCAGCGTCCGCGGCGGCCCTCGCGTGTTGATCCTGCCGGGGATCATGGGGTCCACGCTGGAAAGGCGCGGGCGGCTCTTCTCCGAC
>DATDMU010000381.1:0-28443 GCA_036518615.1 Myxococcales bacterium | reverse complement strand
GCGGTGAAGATGAAGCGCGAGCCGTCCGAATGCGGCGCGCCGTTGAACTCGGTGTCGGTGTCGAGGATCTCGCCGGTGTCGCGGTTGGTGGTGGTGACGGTGGTGGCGATCACGCCACCCTTCCCGGCCTCGTCGAAGCAGTCGAAGGCGTTGTCGCAGCCGCCCGAGGTCCAGCAGGGGTCGCTCGCGGGCGCCACGTCCTGGCACGACTGGCTGCGGAAGAGCACCAGGTTGTGGTTGGTCTGGTTCTGAAAGAAGCCGATCAGCCGCGCCTTGGGGTCCTGCGAGAGCGGCTCCTCGGGAAATTTCAGGTCGCTGCAACTGACCGCCGCCCAGGTGGCGAAGCTCTTGCGGACGGCGTCGATGGATGCGGCGGCCCCCGCGCTGCCCGGCACGTTCGACGAGCCCTGCGCGTCGATCTGGATGCTGTGCCCGTGCGAGCTCCAGGACATCTTATGGCCGGCGCTGTTCGTGCTCTGCACGTACGCGTGGGCGGGAGCAGCGCAGAACAGCGCCAGAAGGAGCGGAAGATGCCTCACTTGCTCACGCTCCCGAGCACGCGCGCGCGCAGCTCGTCGAGGGAGAAATCGTCTGCCTCCTCGGGGCCGCAGCCCTGGCAGTCGAGGCCCTTGCGGTCGCGCAGCGCGCGCTTGGGCAGGCCCGCGGGAGCGCCCACCGCGAACTTGCCCAGAGCGAAGCGCTCCACCGCGAACACGTCGCTCGTGCGCTTCCGCAGGAAGACCACCACCTCCTCGCCGTCCTGGAACTGCGCCGAGCCCTGCACCGTCTGCGCGATCTCGCCCACCTCTCCGCCCGGAACCAGCACCGTCACCTCGGAAGAAGGCTGGCCCTTCCAGGTCTCGAGCGTGTGCAGCACCACGGTGGTGAAGATCTGCCCGCCGGCCGCGCCCCAGGCGCTGGTGCGGCGGACCACCTGCGCGTGGACCACCGCGTCGGAGGCGGCTGTCAAGGAGGAGACGTCGGCCGGACCGCGCACCAGCGTTGCGAGGAGGAAGAGAAGCATGCCCGGATAGATACTACGGGATTGCCCCGCCGCCGTCGTACCGAAGGTCGCAGGCTCCAAGCCGCCACCCGGTGTCGGAATCGACCTGCACCCCGCACGCCTTTCCCCACGGGCTGGCGAAGAAGGACCGCTCGTGGGCCTGGAACGGCTCGGACCCGAACTCCAGCTTGTGGCCCCGCGCCATGAGCGCGTGTGCGGTGGCCGCCTCCAGGCCGTTGGGCTCGACGTGCACCACGTCGGGAAAGAGGTTGTGGTGGATGCGCGGCTGGGCGATGGCGCGATCCACCGGCATGTGGTCGTCCACGACGTGGACGATGGCCTGCGCCACGGTGGTGGGGATGGTGGAGCCGCCCGAGGCGCCCAGCGCCAGCGCGAAGGCGCCGTCGGGCGCGAAGACCAGCGTCGGCGCCATCGAGGAGAGCGGCACCTTGCCCGCGCCGGGCGCGTTCTCGGCATCGCCGCGCAGCCCGTAGGCGTTGGCCACTCCCGGCGCCACCGCGAAGTCGTCCATCTGGTCGTTGAGCACGAAGCCCGCGCCCCTGGCCACGATGCAGGAGCCGAAGCCGTCGTTCACGGTGGTGGTGAGCGCGATGGCGTTCCCCTCCTCGTCCACGGCGGCGATGCTGGTGGTGCCGTGCTCGCGCTGGGGAAGGAGCTGCGCCGCGGGAGTGGCGGCGTCGCCGATCTGGCGCCAGAGATCGCCCGCGAAGTCGCGCGTCACCATGCTGCGCACGCGCTGCTCCACGCCGGGGTTGAAGTCGGGATCGCCGATGGACTGGCGGACGGCGAAGAGGCGCTTCTCGGTCTCGATCATCGCGTGCAGGAAGCGCTCGGGCCGGTATCCGCCTGCGTGCGGATCCTCGTGCTCGAGCACGTTGAGCAGCGCCGCCACGATGAACCCGCCCGACGAAGGCAGAGGCATGCTCACCACGCGGTATCCGCGATAGCTCGACTCGAGCGGCTGCCGCTCGCGCACCTGCACGCGCGCGAGGTCTGCGAGGGTGAGGATGCCGCCCCGCGAGGAGAGGCTGTCCACGATGGCGTGCGCGATGCGGCCCTTGTAGAACGCGTCCGGCCCCTTCTCGCCGATGGCGTGGAGCGTGCGCGCGAGGTCGGGCTGGA
This sequence comes from Myxococcales bacterium, assembly GCA_036518615.1. Lineage (GTDB taxonomy): Bacteria > Myxococcota > Myxococcia > Myxococcales > 40CM-4-68-19 > 40CM-4-68-19. The sequence goes on along the minus strand of DATDMU010000381.1, from coordinate 26,297 downwards.
TGAGCTTGTCGCCCGGCTGCGGCGCCTCGTACTCGTCGCCGTCCTTGTGCAAGAAGACGCGGGCGGCCTCGGGGTCTGCCGCGAGGCAATCGAGCCGGCCCTCCGCCGCGCGCACGAAGGAGAGGTCGACCTGGAACCCGCGCAGCGCAATCTGCTCGGCGGGGCTGGTGATCTGCGCGAGCGGCTTCTTGCCGAAGCGCTTCACCAGCTCGGCGTAGCCGCGAACGGCGGCGGGAACGGCCACGCTGAGGGGCCCGGCGTTGGCCAGGTCCTGCCGCGGCTGCCCGTCCTTGACGTACATGTCCGGTCGCGCCGCAGCCGGGCCCACCTCGCGAAAGTCGATCACCCGCACCTTGCGGTCGCGCGCGGTGTAGACCAGCGCGAAGCCGCCCCCGCCGATGCCGGAGCTCTGCGGCTCCACCACGTTGAGCGCGAAGGCTGCGGCCACCGCCGCGTCTACCGCGTTGCCGCCCCGCCGCATCACCGACGCTCCCGCCTCTGCGGCCAGCGGATGGGCGGCGGCCACCGCGCCGCGGGGCGACACTGCCGGAAAGGCGAGCAGGAAGAGCGCGACGATCATGTGCCCTCAGGAGACGAGCTTGCCCACGAAGACGGCGATGGACGCGACCGCCATGCAGCCGCTCACGAGGAGGGCGCGGCGCGCGCAGGAGCGGCCCCGGTCGGTGCGCGGTCCTCCTGCCGCCCACGATTTGCCGAGGAGCCACAGCGACCAGAAATGGAAGAGAGGCGGGATGGCGAGAAACCCCACCAGCGCCGACTTCCAGGCGCGCTCCGCCAGCGAATCGCCCGCGCCCGGCGCATCGGGGTCGGTAAAAGGCTCCTCCGCAAGGCGCAGCACCTCGCCGTCGAGCAGCCTGCGCGCCCGCTCCGCGTCCCGCGCCGCCACCGCGAGCGATACCCCTCCGGTCGCCTGGCTCAGAGGCCAGGCGATGGCGACGAGGTGTTCGTTGCGCAGGACCGCCTCGATGCCTGCCGCTTCCAGCATGCCGCGGGCGATGGCGGCCTCGCCCGTGCCGGTGAAGCTCCTCACCACCACCGGCCCTTCGCCTCCGTGTTCCATTCCGCGGGTCTACCACGACTCCGTTGAAACACCGCTGCGCCTCTGTTAGAGCCGCACCCTCATGCCCGTCCGCGTCCGCTTCGCCCCGTCTCCGACCGGCTTTCTCCACATCGGCGGCGCTCGCACCGCGCTCTTCAACTGGCTCTGGGCCCGGCAGAAGCACGGCGTCTTCGTCCTGCGCATCGAGGACACCGACCAGGAGCGCAGCACCGAGGCGAGCGTGCAGGCGATCCTCGACGGCATGAAGTGGATGGGTCTCGACTGGGACGAGGGCCCCGGCGTGGGCGGGCCGCACGGCCCCTACTTCCAGATGCAGCGCCTCGCCACCTACGACCGCCACGCCGAGGCGCTGATCGCGAAGGGCAAGGCCTACCGCTGCAATTGCACCAGGGAAGAGCTGGAGCGGCTGCGCGCGGAGGCAGCCAAGGCGAAGCGCGGCTTCAAGTATCCCGGCACCTGCCGCGACAAGAAGCTGCCCCGGGGCACGCCCGGCGCGGTGGTGCGCTTCCGCATGCCGGAGACCGGAGAGACCCGCTTCGACGACCTGGTCAAGGGCGAGATCGCCACCCAGCACAAGGAGCTGCAGGACGAGGTGATCCTCCGGGCCGACGGCGTGCCGCTCTACAACTTCGGCGCGGTGGTGGACGACATCGAGATGCAGATCACCATGGTGGCGCGCGGCGACGACCACGTGGTGAACACGCCGCGGCAGATCCTCATGTACCAGGCGCTGGACTATCCGGTGCCGGTCTTCGCGCACCTGCCGATGATCCTCGGCGCCGACAAGCAGCGGCTCTCCAAGCGGCACGGCGCGGTGAGCGTATTGCAGTATCGCGACGACGGATACCTGCCGGGCGCGCTGGTGAACTACCTGGCGCGGCTGGGCTGGTCGCACGGCGACCAGGAGATCTTCACCCTGCGCGAGCTGGTGGAGAAGTTCGACTGGGAGCACGTGGGCGACACCGCGGGCGTCTTCAATCCGCAGAAGCTGGAGTGGCTGAACCAGCAGTGGATCAAGATGACCCCGGCGCAGGAGCTGGCGAAGCTCACCGGCGTTCCCGCGGCCTTCGTGGCGCTGATGCAGGAGCGCGCGCGCAACCTGAACGAGATCGCGAGCGCGTACAACGCGTACGTGGCCCCCGAGCTGCCGGCGTACGACGAGAAGGCGGTGGCGAAGCAGCTCACGCCGGAGACGAAGCCGCTCCTGCTCGAGGCGCGCGGGCTGATCGAGCGGAACTTCGGCGAAGGCGCGCAAGGCATGGAGCACTCCTTCCGCGCGCTCGCCGAACAGCGCGCGCTCGGCCTGGGCAAGCTGGCGCAGCCGGTGCGGGTGGCGGTCACCGGCACCACCGTGAGCCCGCCCCTGTTCGAGACCATCGTGCTCCTCGGCAAGGAGCGCACGCTGCGGCGCATCGACGCCGCGCTGGAGAAGATCAAATGAAGGCTCTCCTCTGCTTGCTGCTGCTCCTCGCAGCGACGGTGTCCGCTGCCGAAGGCTTCAAGGCGCGCGGGTTCGTGCTGCCCGACGGCGCGGTGAAGATCGACGACGACCGCTACCGGCTGCCGCAGCCCTGGGACGAGGCGGTGAAGTTCTACCGGCGCGCCTATCCGCCGGCGAAGTATCCGCGCAAGACGCTGCACAACGAGAGCGCGGTGCGGGCGATGAACATCGCCAACCCCTCCGGCGCGGAGTGGGACGGCGCCAACCTCTACGAGGCGGCGCGCGGCGAGGTGCGCGTCTACATCCTCCCCGGCAAGGAGCCGGCGGCGAAGTCGGCGAAGTAGCCGCGCTCCCTGGTGCGGCGCGACCATTGAATTCCTCAACGGCGCGCCTGCGGCGCAACGCCACTGCTGCGTCGGAACGTCGCCAAATCCAGTGGCGATTCAGCAATACACCTGCGGACCCGTCATTCTGCACTTCCGATCGCCCATTAAATGCGCAAAGGCGCAATCTCTGCGGGGTGCAATTATCCATGTGAGAATGCATGCGCAATAGTATCCCTTGAATATGCCACGAAGCGTGCGAACATCCCGCCGCCGCAATCTTTTCCGGAGCACGACGGAGGGAAGACCTGGATCTCACAACCAGCGCAATCATCGCGACCGCAGTGGCCGTGCCGGTGCTCGTCGCCGCGCGGCAGATGGTCGTCCGCTCGCGCAAGCAGCGCAGCTCCGCGGAGGAGCTGGAACGCGGCGGCGAGCGGCTGCCACCCACGCTCCACCCCTCGATCGATCCCGACATCTGCATCGGCAGCCTCGCCTGCCTCAAGTCGTGCCCGGAGGGCGACATCCTCGGCATGGTCGACGGCGCCGCGCGCCTGATCAAGGCCGACCACTGCATCGGCCACGGCCGCTGCGCCGCCGAATGCCCGGTGGGCGCGATCACGCTGGTCTTCGGCACCTCCCAGCGCGGGCTCGACCTGCCCATGGTGGACGAGTTCTTCGAGTCGAGCCGCCCCGGCGTCCACATCGTCGGCGAGCTGGGCGGCATGGGCCTGATCAAGAACGCCATCATCCAGGGCATCCAGGTGGGCGAGCGCCTCGCCAAGGTCATGCCGCCCGCCGCCCAGCGCGAAGGCGTCGTGGACGTCGCCATCGTGGGGGCGGGGCCTGCGGGGCTCGCCACCGCGCTCACGCTGCGCAACGCGGGCAAGAGCTTTCGCGTGGTGGACCAGGGCAGCCTGGGCGGCACCATCGCCGCCTATCCGCGGCAGAAGGTGGTGATGACCGAGGCGGTGCGCCTTCCCATCCACGGCAAGTTCGGACGCAAGCGCATCTCCAAGGAAGAGCTGCTCGCCACCTGGCAGCGCGCGCTGGAGAAGGGGAACATCCGGATCGAGGAAGGCGTTCGCGTCACCGGCATCGAGGGCCGCGACGGCGCCTTCGCCGTGCAGACCAGCGCCGGCCCCCTGCACGCGCGCAAGGTGGTGCTGGCCACCGGCCGCAGGGGAACGCCGCGCAAGCTGGGCGTCCCCGGCGAGGACCTGCCCAACGTCACCTACACGCTGACCGATCCGGAGCAGTACCACGGCTGCAGGGTGCTGGTGGTGGGCGGCGGCGACTCGGCGCTGGAGGCGGCGAGCCAGCTGGCGGAGGAGGGCGGCGTCAAGGTGACCATCTCCTACCGCGGCGACAGCTTCGGCCGCGCCCGGGAGGCGAACCGCGCCCGCATCGGCAAGCTCATCTCCGAGGGCAAGGTGCGGGCGGTGATGAACTCGCAGGTGGAGAAGGTCCTCGAGGACGAGGTGGTGCTCACCGCCTCCGGATCTCCCCTGGTGCTGGGAAACGACTACGTGATCGCGAGCCTGGGCGGCGAGCTGCCGCTGCAGTTCCTCGCCAACGCCGGGATCTCGCTCAAGCGCCACTTCGGCGAGGCGCCGGGCTCCATGCCTGGCCGGAAAGGCCTGGCCGCGCGCGACCTGGAGCGGCGCAAGTCGCACCGGACCCGCTGGCTCTATGCCGGAACCGGCCTGCTCATCCTCGCCTGGCTCGCCCTGCGCGGCTGGGACTACTACCTCCTGCCCCAGGCGGCGAGGCTGCATTCGCCCGAGCACGCGACGCTGCGGCCCGCGGGCCACTGGGGGCACGGCGTGGGGGTGGTGGCCACCGCCTTCATGCTCTCCAACTTCATCTACCCGCTGCGCAAGCGCTCGCGCTTCCTCTCCGGCATCGGCCGCATCTCCGACTGGCTCGACTTCCACACCTTCGTGGGCTTCATGAGCCCGCTGGTGATCGCCTTCCACGCCGCCTTCCAGTCCAACAACGAGCTCGCCACCGGCACCGCCGCGGCGCTCCTGGTGGTGGTGCTCACCGGCATCATCGGCCGCTACATCTACGGGCTCGTCCCCTCCGCCGGCGGCAAGCTGGTGGAGCTGGCCGAGCTGGGCGGCAAGTGGGAGCGGCTGCGAGAGCGGCTGCGGCCGCTGCTCGAGGAATCCGACGGCAGCGCCCTGCTCCAGCGCATGTTCGACCGGGCGGTGAAGCCGGCGAAAGGCGGATCCCTGTTCCTGCTCTTCGTGCGGATGCCCTTCATGCGCCTGCGCGGCGGCTTCGAGCTCTTCCGCGCGCGGCTGCACTTCTCCGACCACGACGACTTCGAGGAGTTCGCCGAGGCGTTCGGCGAGCTGGAGAAGATCCGCGTGCAGGTCGCGTTCTACGGAAGCCTCAAGCGGCTCTTGCGCGCCTGGCGCCTCTTCCACGGCGCGCTGGCGGTGTTCCTGGTCGTCGCCATCGCCGCGCACATCGCGGTGTCGTTCTACCTCGGCTACAGGTGGGTCCTGTGAGGGCCGCGGCCGCCGCGCTGCTGCTCTGCGCCCTGGGCGCGCGCGCGGACGTGTTCTCGCCCGGTCCGCTGGCCAGGGCGCACGCCGACCTGGAAGGCCTGCAGAACTGTACCCAGTGCCACGTGAAGGGCGGCCAGCTCTCGGAAGCGCACTGCCTTTCCTGCCACAAGGAGATCGACCAGCGCATCGCGGAGAAGAAAGGCCTGCACGGCCGCCTCGCGCCTGCCGACCGCACCTGCAACGCCTGCCACCACGAGCACCAGGGGCGGAACGTCGACCTCGTCGACTGGGGCGCGCAGGCGGGAGGCGCCAACAGGAAGGCCGCCTTCGATCACGGGCGCACCGGGTACGCGCTCCTGGGCAAGCACGCGAAGACCGACTGCGAGAAGTGCCACACCGACGCGCTGGTCCAGGATTCCGCGGTGAAGGCGCGCCTCGCCAAGTCCCCCGGCGCGAAGACCTTCCTCGGCCTGCCCACCGGGTGCGCCGACTGCCACTTCGACGAGCACCGCGACCAGCTGGGCACCGCCTGCAAGGATTGCCACAACGAGAGGTCGTGGAGGCCCGCGCCGGGGTTCAGGCACTCGCGCAGCGAGTACCCGCTGGAGGGCAAGCACGCCCAGGTCAAGTGCGTGAAGTGCCATGCGCTCGCGCACGACGTGGAGACGCACGCGTCGGCGCCCTTGCCGCCCGTCTCCAGCGCCTTTGCCCGGTACAAGCCGCTGGCCTACGCCTCCTGCACCGACTGCCACAGCGACCCGCACCAGAACCGCTTCGGCCCCGACTGCGCGAGCTGCCACGCGGTCACCGGCTGGAAGGACCTCCGCGGCGTGGGCGGCGCGCGCGCCTTCCACGAGAAGTCGCGCTATCCCTTGCGCGGCGCGCACCTGGAGGTGGCCTGCAAGAAGTGCCACGGTCCCTACCCGGGCGTTCGCGCGAAGTTCAAGAACATGCGCTTCGCCGCCTGCACCGACTGCCACGTGGACGCGCACGTGGGCCAGGTGGGCTCGCCTCCGGCGGCCTGCGACGGCTGCCACACGCTGCAGTCCTTCGCGCCGGCGAAATACGATCCCGCCCAGCACCGCCGCTATCCGCTGCAGGGCGGCCATGCGGCGACAGCCTGCTCCGCGTGCCACCAGAAGGAGCAGGCGCTGCTCGCCAGGGCCGCCAGCATCGTCGAGTTCGTGAAGAAGCGCGGGCGCACGGACCGCATCAGCCTGGCGCTCTTCAAGGTGGAATCGAAGCGCTGCGACAACTGCCACGCCGATCCGCATGCGCGCCAGTTCGCCCTCCGCGTGAAGCAGCACGGCTGCGCCGACTGCCACCAGACCGCGTCGTTCCAGCACGTGCGCTTCGACCACCAGCGCGAGTCCACCTACGCGCTCACCGGCGGCCACCAGAAGGCGCCTTGCGCCGGATGCCACCTGCCCGACGCGGCGGGCGTGGTCCGCTACAAGCCGGTGGCCACCGCCTGCGCGAGTTGCCACGCCGATCCGCACGCGGGCCAGTTCGCGCTGGGGCCGCGCCTCCAGGACTGCACCGCGTGTCACGGCACCGCTGCCTGGAAGACGCTCTCCTTCGTGCACAAGCCGCCGTTCACCACCTTCCTGCTCTCCGGAAGGCACGAGGCGGTGGAATGCGGCGGCTGCCATCGCGAGATCAAGCCTGGAAACGGCGCCCCGGTGCGCCAGTACCGCGGCTTGCCCACCGACTGCGCCGGCTGCCATGTGGACGTCCACCGCGGGGCGTTCAAGGGGTTCGTCCAATGATCGCGCTCTTGCTCTGGCTCGCTGCGGGAGTGCCGGCGAGGCCGCTCGCCGCCGCCAGGCCGGCGACGCCCGCCCGATCCGCGACCGCGCACGCGAGCGGCACGAAATGCGAGGCATGCCACACGGCGGCGGGCTGGAGACCGGTCACCTTCGACCATTCGAAGAGCGGATTCCCGCTCGAGGGCCGCCACCTCTCCGCCTCGTGCCGCGCCTGCCACACCTCGGATGACTACCGCGCTCCGGTGCCGCGGACCTGCGCCGCCTGCCACAAGGACGCCCACACCGGCGAGCTGGGCAGCCGCTGCGCCTCCTGCCACGACGCGCGCGACTGGACCAGCCGCTTCGGTCCCGACGCGCACCGGCAGACCAACTTCCCGCTGACCGGCCGCCACGCGGCCATCCCCTGCGAGGAGTGCCACCTGGACCAGCGCGACCGGACGTTCACCCGCTCCACGCTCGACTGCGTGGCCTGCCACCAGCGCGATTTCGCGAGGACCGCGGGGACCGCGCTGGATCACTCGCGCGCGGGCTTCGGCACCGACTGCAAGAGCTGCCACTTCCCCTCGCGCTTCAAGGGCGCGCGCTTCGCCGGCCACGAGCGGTGCTTCCAGATCTCCGGCGGACCGCACGCCGGCATCTCCTGCTTCGACTGCCACACCTCGCTCGCCTCCGCAGTGGCCAGCGGGCAGTGCGCAACCGGCACCGCCGACTGCATGCGCTGCCACGCCTGCGCGCGCGTCACCCCCCAGCACAGCGACGTCGCCGGGTTCCAGTGCAAGGATCTCAAGTGCTACGCCTGCCACCAGTTCACGCCGTCGGGCGGCGCGCTGCGCGCTCCTCCGCGGATGCGAGGCACGCGATGAGCGCCCTCGTTCTCGCGCTGCTCGTCGCGGCGCCCGCTCGCGCGGACGCGCCGCCGCGGCACACCGGGTCGGTGGTCTATGCCCTCGCCTCGCGCCTCTACCTGGACGCGGGCGCGGAAGAGGGCCTCGCCCCAGGCCAGGTGCTCGCGCTCTCGCGCGGCGGCCGCAAGGCGGGAAGCTGCAAGGTCGCGGACGTCTCGGACAAGCACGCCTCCTGCGTGGGCGCGGGCGCGGTGGGAGACGTGTTCCCGGTCTCGCCTCGCGCCGCGCCCGCTGCACCCGTGCGGCCTGCCCCGCTTCCCACGGCGGTGCTCGAGCAGCGCCGCGCCCGGGTCGAATCGGCGCAGTTTCCTCTGGTCGACTACAAGCCGCAGCCCGGAGAGCTGGCCAGGGCGCGCACGGTGGACGGGCGCGTGGCCCACCTGGTCTGGGCCTCCAGCGGCGCCGGACCGTGGCAGCAGGAGCGCGCCGACCTGCACGTTCGCGGCGCGCCCATCGGGGGCGGCTTCACCCTCGACGCCGACCTGAGCGCGCGGCACTGGACGCGCAGGTTCGACCCGGTGTCCTTCCGCCCCGCCGATTCGACCCAGCTCTACGTCTGGGAAGCGGCCGTCTCCCGCCGCCTCGCGGGAGGCGGAGCCGCCATCTCGCTCGGCCGCGTGCGGCCGTGGTGGGCGCCGGGCCAGTCCATCTTCGACGGCGCGCAGGTGGGCTACCGGAGCGCGGGCGGCCTCGAGGCGGGGCTCTTCGGCGGCACCATTCCCGACGAGGTGACTCTGGTGCCCTCCTTCGACCGCGGCGTGCTGGGCGCCTACTGGAGCGTGCGCCACCTGGGCGCAGCCGACTCCGTGGTCCGCTACTTCCAGCACGACGCCCGCGTCGCCGTGGCGCAGACCGCGGACCTGAAGCGCAGGGTGGAAGGAGAGGGGCTCTGGCGCGCGCAGATCACCCGCATCTTCGACGCGTCGGCGGACGTGCGCCTCGGCTTCGGCGAGGAGCAGGCGCCCGGAGCGGTGGACGCCATCCGCGTCGACGGCTCGCTGCGGCCCTGGGACTCCATCTCGCTGAGCGGCTCGTGGCGCTACGAGAACCTCTTCGTCTCCGAGCTGGACGGGCCGGGCCGCGTGCTGCCCGGCGGCCGCGGCCGCCACGCCGAGGCGTCGGCATCGTGGCTGCCCGATCCGCACCTCGGCCTGTCCATCGTCTCCGGGCTCAGCACCGACGTGGTGAACGCCCGCTCGCGGCGGTGGCTCGGGCCGGAGCTGGACCTGCCGCGGCTGCTCGGGGATGCGGGCGGCGCGTCGGCGGGATATTTCCAGGAGGAGGGCTGGTCGCCCGGCCGCAGCGCGTGGGTTCAGTTCATCGTCCGCGCCAGGCAGCGGGCGCAGCTCCTCTTGCGCGTCTCCTGGTTCCGCAGCCGGGACGTCGCGCCGGTGGAGCTCGACGAGCTGGGGGCCTCCGCGGTGGCCTCGGTCCAGGTGACCTCCCACATCTCGCTGCGAGTCTCCGCGCTGGGCCGCTCCGCGCTGAACGGCGCCACGCAGCCGTTCGCCAACGGCACCGGCCGCATCGGCACGCTGGATGCGGGGGTCGGCGGAGAGTTCTGATTCGGTAACCGGCTGCGGCACGCGATTGCACCCTCGATCTCCGCATCGCAGGCTGGATGGATGATCGAGCGAGCGCGTGCGTCGGCTCTCCCCGGAATCGGCCGCCTCGCCGTCGACGCCGTCCTCGGCCTCACCGGGGTGGTCGAGTCGATGCACGGCACCATCGCGCGCAGACCCCTGCCGGTGGGCGCGCTCGCGGACGCGCGCACCCGCGGCGTCACCCGGCTCGTCTATCAGGGCATCCGGTCGGCCACGCGCCTGATGGGCGGCGGCCTCGATCTGGTCCTGCCGCTGATGCCGGAGCCGGCCAGCACGCCGCGGCGCGAGGCGCTGGTCTCGGCGCTCAACGGAATCGTCGGCGACCACCTGGCCGCGACGAAGAACCCCCTCGCCATTCCGATGCGCTTTCGCCGCGTCCGGGGACCGGTCACGGGGCGCATCGTGGTCCTGGTCCACGGGCTGTGCATGAACCCGCGCCAGTGGCGGAGGAACGGCCACGACCACGGCGAGGCGCTGGCGCTGCGCCTGGGCTTCACGCCCGTGTACCTGCGCTACAACAGCGGCCGCCACGTCTCCAGCAACGGCCGCGACTTCGCCGCCCGGCTCGAGCGGCTGGTCGCCGGCTGGCCGGTGCCGGTGGAGGAGATCGCCCTCGTGGGTCACAGCATGGGCGGGCTGGTCGCGCGCAGCGCCTGCCACTACGCCGGCGTGGGCGGCTCCCGCTGGCTCCGGCATCTCTCCGCCCTCGTCTTCCTCGGCACCCCGCATCACGGCGCGCCGCTCGAGCGCGCCGGCAACCTCCTCGAACTCGTGCTCGGGATGAGCCCCTACGCGGCGCCGCTGGCGCGGATCGGCGGCAACCGCGGCGCCGGCATCGCCGACCTGCGCTTCGGCAATCTCCTCGACGAGGACTGGAACGGGCTCCCCCGGCGCTACCGCCGCGACCCGCGCACTCCGGTGCCGCTGCCCGCCGGCGTGCGCTGCTTCGCCGTGGCGGCGTCGCGCAGCCAGACGCCTTGCGTCGCCTCCGATCTCCTCGGCGACGGCCTCGTCCCGGTGGACAGCGCTCTCGGCCGCCACCGGGACCCGCGCTTCGCGCTCGCGTTCCCCGCTGCCCACCAGCACGTGTCGTACGGCGCCGGGCACTTCGACCTGCTCGATGCGCCGGACGTCGCGGAGCGTCTCGAAGCGTGGCTTTCCCGCTCATCCTGATTGAGCGACCCGACGGAGCCGCCGTCAAAACTCCAACGGCCAAGCGTCAATCGCACATGGCCCTGACGCTTGCTCTCCATGAAAACCGGCGGAATCCAGGGCACTTGCGGATGGCCATGATCTTGCTCTACGGCCGGGCATGCTACGGGTCGTTGCCCTTCTCCTCCTCGCCGCTTTCCCAGCCGCCGCTACCAGGCAGGCGGCTTTCCATGTCGGGGTGCGTGTCGTTTCGTCGGCAAAGGTCGCTGCCGTTCCCGCGGCGCAGCGCGATCGCATCATGCTGCAAGTGGTCAGCCATGGCGCGCAGGCTCCCCTCGTCCTGCTGGGCGGCGCCAACGGGTGGGTGGCTTCGTCCGGCGAAGTGAAGCTCACGGCACCTCCCAGCGGCGCCGTGGTCGTCACCTTTCTCTATTGAGCCAGCGCCTCGCGGATCTTTTGACCCAGCGTCTCGGGCGTGAACGGCTTCTGCAGCAGTGTCACTCCCTCGCGCATCGCCCCCGTCTTGAACAGGGAATGATCGGTGTACCCGGACATGAGCACGACCTTGGCGCGGGGATGCATCGCGTGGATTCGTTCGGCCAGCTCGACACCGGTCGCGCCCGGCATCACGACATCGCTGAGGAGGAGGTCGGGCGATCCGTGCTCGCGGCACCAGGCGAGCGCCTCCTCGACCCCCCCTGCCGCGTGCACCTTGTATCCGTTTCCCTCGAGGACGCGCTTCGCCGCCGCGCACACCTGCGGGTCGTCCTCGACGATCAGGATCGTCTCCGAACCACGCACCTCGGTCGCCACCGTCCGCGGCGGCGTATCCGGCCGTTGGTCGACGCGGGGGAGGTAGATCCTGAAGCTCGTGCCCCTTCCCGGCTCGCTGAAGACCGAGATGTAGCCCCCGCTCTGCTTGACGATGCCGTAGCAGGTGGACAGGCCGAGGCCCGTGCCCTTTCCCTTCTCCTTGGTGGTGAAGAAGGGCTCGAAGACATGCCGCCTCGTCTCGGCATCCATCCCCGTCCCGGTGTCCGTCACTGCAAGCCTCACGTAGGAACCTGGCTCGATGCGCTCCTGTTCGGGGACGGAAGCGTCGTCGATCTCCAGGTTCGCCGTCTCGATGATCAGCTTGCCGCCCGCCGGCATGGCGTCCCGGGCATTCGCGGCCATGTTCATGATCACCTGCTCGATCTGCCCGGCGTCCGCCCTGACCGATGAAGGCTGCGAGCCGGGCTCGATCACCAGCTCGATGTTCTCGGTGAGCAGCCGGCGCAGCATCTTCTCCATCCCGGAGACCACTTCGCGCAGGTCGAGGACGCGGGGCTCGAGGAGCTGCATGCGGCTGAATGCGAGCAACTGCCGCGTGAGCGTGGCCGCGCGCGCCGCCGCCCGCTCGATCTCCTCGGCATCGCCGCGGCGCGGGTCTGCGCCATCCAGCTCGCCGCCGAGGAGACTGGCGTAGGTCATGATGATGGAGAGGAGATTGTTGAAGTCATGGGCAATGGCGCCGGCGAACTGGCCGATGGTCTCCATCTTCTGCGCCTGTTGCAGCTGGGTCTTGAGCAGGCGCTCCCGCGTCACGTCGCGGACCATCGCGACGGCGTACTCCCGATCCAGCTGGACGTGGCTGATCGACACTTCCACGGGGAAGGTCGAGCCGTCCCGGCGCCGATGCATGCCCTCCCACGAGCGCGATGCCGGATTGCGGAAGCTCTGCAAGGCGGCGCTGAAGGCATCGGAGCCGGTTGCGGAATAGAGCTCGTCGATGCCCAGGGAAAGGATCTCCGCGCGGCTGTAGCCGAGTTCCTGGCACGCCCTGCCGTTCACGTCGATCAGCTTGCCCGTCCCGGGATCGATCACCTCGATGATGTCGTTGGAGCGATCGAGCAGCTCGCGAAAGAACGCATTCGCCGCGTCGGCGCGTTTGCGCTCGGTGACGTCGGTGAGCAAGGTGAGAAGCTGCGTCTCGCCCGCGAACCGGAAGGGAACGAGGTTGCAGTAGACCCACAACCGCCGGCCGAACGAGGTGGTGAGCAGCGCTTCGATCTGCCGTTCGCTTCCGCTCTCCAGCGCTGCCGCCGCGGCATCGAACAAGCCCGACCTCTTCCACGACTCCAGCGCGCGGAAGTTGCCGCCCTTGAGCTGCTCCACGGTGCCGCCCACCATTGCCGCCGCGGCCGTGTTCGCCGCGATCGCCTCACCGGAAGCACGATAGGTGATCACGCCGACCGGCGAAGCCTCCAGCAGCGTCTGCGCATACCCCAGCGCGTCGGCCACCATCTTTTCCGACCGCTCGCCGGCGCGCAGCCGCCGCTGGCGCGAGACGAGGAGGAGCGTGACCACCACCAGCAGGATCAGGATGCCGGCGACGGTCACGGAAACTCCCTGCGAGCGGACACGCTCGTCCGTGCGTCTGTTGTTTGAGCCCCCATACCGCAGCGCGACGTATATCTTCAAAGTGCGGCGCGCGCACTGGAATTTTCAATCGCCGAAAAGCGCGAGCGCGTATTCCGCATACCGCGCAAAAGGCGCTGCGGGGCGCCCTCTCTAGGACTCCTCCACGCTGGCGCAGGCGCGCGCCTGCCCAAGGCCCGGACCCGCCGCGACCGCAGCCAGCAGGTCGGCGTCAGGCAGGGAGAGGAACGCGGCAACGATCTCCGGATCGAACTGCGTCCCGGAACAGCGCTCGATCTCCGCGCGCGCCTCTGCGGCGGAGCGCGCCGCGCGGTAGAGACGCGGGCTGATCATCGCGTGCCACGCCTCGACCACGTGAAAGATGCGCGCGCTGCGTTGGATCTGCCCGCCGGCGAGCCCGCGCGGGTAACCCCTGCCGTCCCAGCGCTCGTGGTGCTGCAGGACGAGCTCGCGCGCCTTCGCGAGCGAGGGGATGGGCGCGAGCAGCCCGTGTCCGATCTCGGGGTGGCGCTGCAACTCGCGCCGCTCCTCCGGGGCCAGCGCCTGGCGCGTGAGCAGGACCGCCGGCAGCCCGAGCTTGCCGATGTCGTGCAGCAGGCTGCCCTGCTCCAGGACCGTCAACTCGCTCTCCGCCAGCCCGAGGCGGCGGCCGAGCAGCACCGCCAGCATCGCCGTGCTTCTCGAGTGCGCCGCCTCCTCGCAGTGCTGGTCGAGCGCGGTCATCAGCACGTCGAGCACGCCCGTGGCCTGCTCGACCACGCGCTGCTCCAGCCGCCGGTTGAGCGCCTCGAGCTCGGCATTGCGCGCGTGCAGGAGCGCCAGCACCTCCTGATAGCGGCGGGTCAGATTGTAGGTCTGGGTCGCCTCGGCGACGAGGTGGATCAGATCGTCGGCCTCCCAGGGCTTGGTCACGATCCGCTGGATGGCGCCGCGGTTGATCGCCTCCATGGCAGCGGCGAAGTCATGCACCGCGCTGACGAGGATGCGGACGCTCTGGGGCGCGAGCTCGCGGGCCCGGTGGAGGAACTCCGCACCGTTCATCTGCGGCATCTTGTAGTCGGCGCCGATCACGTGGAACTCGCCCCCGCGCAGCGCTTCCAACCCCTGGGCGGGCTCGCGCGCGGTGACGACCTCGTATCCCTCCGCCTCGAAGATGCGCCGCAGCGCGCGCAGCACCTGGGGGTCGTCGTCGACGAAGAGCAGGCGGCCGGCGGTCATCCTCGCGGGCGGATCGGCGAGGGACCCGCGATCTTCGCGCGTCGCGGTCATGCGGGGGGCGGCTTCCCGCGCCGCCTCAGCTTTTCGATCAGGGTGGTGCGCTTGAGCCCGAGCATGCTCGCCGCATGGCTCTTGTTGCCGCCCGAGATCTGGAGCGCCTCGCCGATGAGGCGCTCCTCGAGCTCCGCGAGCGCGGCATGGAGGTCGATCCCGGAGGGCGGCAGCGCGGAGCTCGACTGCGGAGCCGGCAACCGCGGCGTGCGGAGCGCCTCGGGGAGATCGGCGGCGCCGATGGCGCCTGCGTCCTTGAGCACCGCCAGCCGCTCGATCAGGTTCTTCAGCTCGCGGACGTTCCCGGGCCAGGCATGGCGCTCGAGCGCGGCCAGCGCTTCCGCGTCGAAGGAGAGCTTCTCCTTTCTCGACGCGTTGGCCTGGGCGAGAAAATGCGTCGCCAGCCGTGCCACGTCGCCGCGCCGCTCGCGCAAGGGCGGGATGGAGAGCGGAACCACGTTCAGCCGATAGAACAGATCGGCGCGGAACTGCCCCTTCGCCACCATCTCCTCGAGCTTGCGGTTGGTGGCGGCGACCAGGCGGAAGTCCACCGGCTCGCTCTTCGCCGAGCCCACCGGCTCGACCGTGCGCTCCTCGAGCACGCGCAGGAGCTTCCCCTGCATGGCGAGCGGCAACTCCCCGATCTCGTCGAGGAAGAGAGTGCCCCCTCCGGCGAGCTGGAACCGGCCGCGGCGGTCCTGGGCGGCTCCGGTGAAGGCGCCCTTCGCGTGCCCGAACAGCTCGCTTTCCAGCAGCGACTCGGGGATGGCGGCGCAGTTGACGGCGACGAACGGCCCGGCCGCGCGTGCCGAGAAGCGGTGGATCGACTGCGCCACCAGCTCCTTGCCGGTGCCGCTCTCGCCTTCCACCAGCACCGTGCTGCTGGTCTGCGCCACCCGGACCACCGTCTCGAAGAGGCCGCGGATCTGCGGCGAGCTGCCGATCAGGCCTGCGCTGGAGGCGGCGTCGATGCCGGAGGCGATCTCCTTCGCCTGCCCCATGGAGAGGCGGATCTGACGCTCGAGCTCCCGCGGCGGCGCTGGCTTCTCGATCAGCGTGAGGGCGCCGAGCCGCATCGCCTCCACGCTGACCGCCACCGTGGCGGTGCCGGTGAGCACGATGGTGGGGCAGGAGGGAAAGAGCCGCCGCACGGCGCGGAGCACCGCCAGGCCGTTGCCGTCGGGCATGTTGAGGTCGGTGATCACCGCGTCGAAGGGAAGCCGCGCCGCGGCGGCTTTCTCCAATCGCTCAATCCCCTCGGCGACATTGGCAGCGGTGGTCATCGCGAAGCCGGCGCGGACGAAATAGCGCTCCAGCGCCACGATGATGTCGAGATCGTCGTCGACGAGGAGCAAGCGCGGCATCGGCACTCAAATGCCGCGTCGGGGTGGCCTGAGTCAAATGGACGATTCGTCGTCAATCGATTGACAGGAGCGCGGGTGGGTCCGGGGGCGCCCTCCGCTCGCCGCGCGCGCGCGCAGGCGCAGGCATCGGGATTGCAACTCCCGGCCGTCCGGCGGGCGAGCGCTTCGCGGCCCGGGGAGATTGCCATGGTCAACGGCCAGCCGTCCGAGAAGGCGCTGCCGCAGAAGCGGGTCCTGGTGGTGGACGACGACCTCGACGTCCTCACGCTGGTCGAGAAGGTGCTCGGCAGCGCGGGTTGCGCGGTGACCTGCGCCTCCCGTCCGGAGGAGGTGCTGCGCAATCCGCCCGGCGGGCAGTTCGACCTGGTGCTGCTCGACGTGATGATGCCGCGCATCGACGGGCTCGAGGTGTGCCTGGTCCTCCGCCGGCACTACGGCGACGACCTGCGCATCTGCATGATCACCGCCGCCCGCGACGACGAGGCGGTGCACATCGCGGAGCAGTTCGGCGCCGACGGCTATCTGCTCAAGCCGCTGCGCGCGACGGACTTGATGACCCTCGCCGGCATCGCCACGCCGCGGCCGCTGCAGCCGGGCGTGGCCCTCGTTCCCGAGCCTCCGCGCGTCGCGCGGCGCACGCCGCCGATCCGCAAGCGCGTGCTGGTGGTGGACGACGACGCCGACGTCCTCGGTTGGTGCAGCCAGGTGCTCGGTCGCGCCGGGGCCGAGGTCGAGGTGGTCTGCGATCCGGCTACGCTCGTCCGGCCCGTGGCGAGCGGCTCGTGGGACCTGGTCCTGGTGGACATCTTCATGCCCGCGTTCGGCGGAATCGATCTCATCCGCCACCTCGTCAAGGACGTCCGCAGGGTGGCCACTCCCTTCTACGCCATTTCGGCGCGAGAGGACGCCGTCCTCCGCGATGCCGCGAGGCGGGCAGGCGCCGACGGCTACATCCGCAAGCCCCTGCACGCGAGACAGGTCCTCGGCCTGCTCGAGGACGGCGGCAGCGCGCCGCTGGACGCGGACGTCGCCTGACAGCTCCGGAGAAGGCATGGGACGCATCCTCTTGATCGACGACGATCCGGACATCCGATTCGTGGCGCGGCTGGCGCTGCGGCGGGGCAAGCACGAGGTCACCGCGGTGGAGGGCGGCGCCGCGGCCCTGGCGCTGCTCGACCAGGGACTGCAGCCCGATCTGGTGCTGTGCGACTCGATGATGCCGGAGATGAACGGCGTCGAGACGCTGCTCGCGATGCGCGCGCGGGCGCAATTCGCGGCCACGCCCTTCGCCTTCCTCTCGGCCAGGGCCCAGCCCGCGGAGGTGGAGCAGGGCCTGAAGCTGGGCGCCTGCCGCTACCTGACCAAGCCGTTCGAGCCGCACGAACTGCTGGGCGCGGTCAACTCGATCCTGGCGGGGCTTGCGCTCGCGGCCAGGGGAACGATGACGCCGTGACGCTCGCTCTCCTGCAGGCCCCCCCGCCGGCGCCGTCGCTGGAAGAGCTGGCCAGCGACGCCGAAGGACGTGCCGGCGTCGCGCCGGGCCACGGCGACCCCGCCGCCCGGCTGCTGGCCGCGGTCGATGCGCTGCGCGCCCGCGCCGAGGGCGCCGAAGCGGAGGTGAGCTCGCTGGAGAAGGAGCGCTATCGCCTCGCGGGGGCGGTCAAGGTGCTGCGCGCGGCGAGCCAGGTCACCGAGAACGTGGTCAGCGCCTTCCAGGTCGACCGCATCCTCGCCGCCATTCCCGACGCGCTCATGCGTACCTTCGGCGCCGCCAGCGCACGGGTCTGGCTGGTCGGTCCGGGCGATCAGTGCGGCACGTGCAGCTTCGCCGCGCGCTGCGAGAACCGCACCCGCTGCCTGCACCTGGTGGGCGGGCGCGGCGCCGGGGTGCTCGATCTCGCGCTCCAGCGCGTTCCCATCGCCGACTGCTCGGTGGGCCGCGTCGCCGCCCTGGGCGGGCTCGTCGCCACGAGCAAGCTCGACGAGGAGCCGCTCCTGATGGATCCGCAGATCGCGCGCATCGAGGGCCTGAAGGCGTTTGCCGGCCACCCCCTGGAGCACGGCGGCCGGCTTCTCGGCGTGGTGGCGATGTGGAGCCGCACCGCCCTGCGCGACGAGGTGCTGGAGGCGCTGCGCGTCCTCGCCCGCCATGGCGCCACCGCCATCGCCGGCGCGCAGCTCATGGAACAGGCGCGGCAGGAGGGAGCGAAGGCGCGGGACGCCACCGGCCGCATGGCCGCGCTCCTCGACGCGTCCCGCAGCGGCGTGATCATGTTCGATCCGGAGGAGCAGGTCACCTACGTCAACGGCGCGTTCCGCCGCATCTTCGGACTGGGCGACGAGCCGCTGGTCCAATGCAGCCGGACCGAGCTGGAGGTCACCCTGCGGCTGCTGCTCTGCCCGGGAAGGCAGGAGGGCGTCCTCGCGCCCCTGGCTCGCGAAGCCGGCAGTGCCGGCGACGGCGACCTGTGGATCCAGATCCCCGGCGAGCCCAAGCCGCGGATACTGCGGCGCTATGCCGCGCCGGTCAGCGCCGCCGGCGAGAAGCTCGGCTGGATGGAGGTCTTCGACGACGTGACTCACGCGCACGAGCTGGACCAGATGAAGTCCGAGTTCATCTCCACCGTCAGCCACGAGCTCCGATCGCCCCTCACCAGCATCAAGGGCGCGCTCTCGCTCATGCTCGACAGCGGCCTGGACGAGGAGTCGCGCGAGCTGGTGGCCGTCTCCAAGCGCAACGCGGACCGCCTGGTGCGGCTGGTGAACGACATCCTCGACCTCTCCAAGCTGGAGGCCGGCAAGCTGCAGCTCGATCTGCGGCCGCTGGAACCGTCGGCGCTGTGCAACGACGCCGTCGCGAGCCTCGGCGGCTGGGCGCAGAAGGCCGGGGTGCGCCTGCGGATCGAGGTGGAAGACGCGCTTCCCCGCGTCCGCGCCGACGCCGATCGCATCGCGCAGGTGCTCGCGAACCTGCTCTCCAATGCGCTCAAGTTCTCGCCGCGAGGCTCCGAAGTGGTGCTCTCGGCGGAGCGCAACGCGCGCGGCGGAGTGGTGTTCCGCGTCGAGGATCACGGTCCAGGCATCGCCGCCGAGTTCCGGGACAAGCTCTTCACCCGCTTCGCGCAGGCGGACCGCCGCCGCCGCGAGCAGAGCGGCACCGGGCTGGGGCTCGCCATCAGCCGCGCGCTGGTGGTCGAGCACCGCGGCGAGATCTGGGTGGAGAGCGAGCCCGGCAAGGGCGCGGCGTTCTCGTTCATGCTGCCGGCCGAGGACGAGCGATGAGCGAAGCCGACGACCTCGATCGCGAGTTGCGCGAGCACTATGTCTCGGTGGGTCAGGCGAAGGTGGACGGGCTCTCGGCGGCGCTGGGCGCGGCCCGCCGCCGGCCTGCCGACCCCGATTCCGTCGAGCGCCTCCGCGTGCTCGTGCACAAGATCGCGGGCAGCGCCGGCTCGTACGGATTCGACGCTCTCGGGGCCGCCGCGAAGGGCCTGGAGAAGAAGATTCTCGCGGCGCCGTCCGCCCTTCCCTCCGATGTGCTCGCGGCCGCCGACCTCTTCCTCGCCGAGATGACGGCACAATTCGCGGCAGCACGGGGTTCCGACCCGGGCTGACCCCCGGCGGCTTGCGGCCCGCTTCCGGCTCCGGCAGTACTTTCGCTCCATGGTCGATGCGGCGGTGGTCGGGAGCGGACCGAACGGGCTCTCCGCCGCCGTGGCGCTCGCTCGCGCGGGCATCGCGGTGCGCGTCCACGAGGCGCAACCGACCGTCGGCGGCGGCACCCGCAGCGCGGAGTTGACGCTCCCCGGATTCGCGCACGACGTCTGCTCGGCCATCCACCCGATGGCGGCGGCGTCGCCGTTCTTCGCGGAGCTGGGCCTCTCCAAGCACGGGCTCGAATGGATCCATCCCGACGTCGCCGTCGCGCACCCTCTCGACGACGGCACCGCGGTCGCGCTGGTCCGTTCGCTGGACGCGACCGCCGCCGGGCTCGGCGCGGACGCAGGAGCGTACCTTCGCATCGTCGCGCCGCTCGCCGCGCGCTTCCAGGATCTGATCGGCGACGTTCTCGGGCCCATCGTGCGCGTTCCACACCATCCGCTCTTGATGGCCAGGTTCGGCCGCCGCGCGCTCCTGCCCGCGGCAGCCTTGCGCTTTCGCGGGGAGCGCGCCCGCGCGCTGGTGGCCGGTCTGGCCGCGCATTCCTTCCTGCCACTTCATGCGCCCTTCACCGCGTCCTTCGCGCTGATCTTCGCCGCCGCCGCGCACGCCTCGGGCTGGCCGCTGGCGCGCGGAGGCTCGCAGCGGATCGCCGACGCGCTCGCCGCCTCGCTGCGCGCGCTCGGAGGCGAGATTTCCGTCGGCGATCGCGTCGATTCGCTCGACCGGTTCGACCGCGAGCGCGCCATCCTCTTCGACACCTCTCCCGCGATCCTGGAGCGGATCGCGGCGGCGCGGCTGCCGGAGTCCTACCGCCGCGCGCTGCGGCGATTCCGGCGCGGACCGGGCGTGTTCAAGCTCGACTACGCCCTCTCCGCCCCGGTTCCCTGGCGCGCTCACGACTGCCGCCGCGCGGGCACCGTGCACGTCGGCGGCAGTTTCGAGGAGATCGCCGCGAGCGAGGCCGCCGTCACCCGCGGCGAGCATCCCGAGCGACCCTTCGTCCTCGTCGCGCAGCAAAGCCTCTTCGACGACACCCGTGCGCCCCCGGGAAAGCACACCCTCTGGGCCTACTGCCACGTCCCCAACGGCTCGACGGTGGACATGACCGCGCGCATCGAGGCGCAACTCGAGCGGTTCGCGCCGGGATTCAGGGAGGCCGTGCTGGCGCGCGCCGTCACCGGACCCGGCCAGGTCGAGGCGCACAACGCGAACTGCGCCGGAGGAGACATCTCCGGCGGCGCCTACGACGGGATGCAGTTCTTCGCCCGGCCCGTCCTCGCCATCGACCCCTACGCCACGCCGGCGAAGAACCTGTATCTCTGCTCGTCTTCCACCCCGCCCGGCGCGGGCGTCCACGGGATGTGCGGTTTGCACGCGGCAAGGAGCGCGCTGCGCCGCAGCTTCGGCATCCGCTAGTTCGGCAGCGGCCGCCTCGTCGGCTCCAGGTATTGTCCCACGCGCGTCCGCGTCCACCACGCGCCCGTCTCGCGGCGCTCGCGCGGGGTGGTGAACCGGTACAGGTAGAGCGTGGCCCGCACCGCGCGCGGCGGCCTGTCGGGAAAGGGATTGCGCCGGATGAGACGCAGGATGGCGCGGTCGTTCTCCAGCAGCTTCCTCACCAGCCGGCCCAGCCACGGCTCGGCGTACGCCGGAGAGAGCGCCGCGAACCACATCAGCCAGTCCAGCCGCAGATGGTACGGCGCCCACTGCGCGGGCCGCCGGTCGAGCGCGGTGGGCTTGCCCCTGAACTCGTACTCGCGCCAGACCGTGTCGCCGGTGATGCGCTCGTCGCTGGTCCCTTCGATGGCGATCTCGTAGCGCTCGCGCTCGATCCTGCCGAACGCGCCGTAGGTGTTCACCAGCCGGAGCGGGTCGAAGCTGGCGTTCATGATCTGATCGCGCGAGAAGAGGTTGCGCGCAGGACGCCAGGAGAGGACGACCACCAGCGCCGTCACCGCGAGGACGACGGCATCGAACCACGGCAGGGGAGCGGCGCCGCGCGGATGCAGCGGCAGCACCCGCGCGAGGACGCCGTCGTCCATCGCGGAGGCGGTGAGCACGATGGTGGTGAGGTTCAGCCAGGAGAAGTTGCCGCTCAGCACCAGCCAGGACTGGGTGACCGCCATCACCAGCCCGGCGAAGGTGGCGATGGGCTGGGGAAAGAAGAGCAGCACCGGCGCGACGAGCTGCGCGAAGTGGCTGCCGGCGACCTCGATCCGGTGCAGCGGCTTCGGCAGATGATGGAAGTACCACGAGAGCGGATTGGGCATCGGCTGCGTCTCGTGGTGGTAGTAGAGGCAGGTGAGATCGCGCCAGCAGGGATCGCCGCGCATCTTGATCAGGCCCGCGCCGAATTCGAGGCGGAAGAGCAGCCAGCGGAAGAGCCAGATCAGGAGCGCCGGCACCGGCGTCGAGGCGGGCCCGAGGAAGGCGGCGAGAAAGCCGGCCTCGAGCAGGAGCGACTCCCAGCCGAACGAGTAGAAGAGCTGCCCCACGTTGACGATGGACAGGTAGAGCGCCCAGAGGACCAGCCAGGCGGCGATGCCGAGCGGCGCCGGCCAGCGATCGGGCAGTCCGAGCACCACCGAGAGCGACAGCGCGATGCCCGCGAGCGCCACCGCGACCAGCAGCCGGTCCGAGTAGCCGGCGTGGAAGAGGCTGGGCGCCTTGCGGAAGCGGACCCGGGCGATGAACCTGTCCGCGGGAAGCAGGCCGCGCTCGCCCAGGAGCGCGGGGAACTGCTCGAGCGCGACGGCGAAGGCGAGGAGGTAGACGAGACCGAGCCCGCGCTGGAGGACGACGCGGGCGACCGTGTAGTCGTGTGCGTGGAGCCAGCCCGGCATCGCACCTCGCAGCGAGCAGGTCGCCCTCCTCCTGTCAAGCGAGGCGCACGATCCGCTGCGACCTCCTGACAGAGTGCAATCCTGCACTTCTTGCGGCGGGTTGCGATTTTTCGGCAGAGTCGTGTCATGCCGTTTCCCTCCCTGGACAAGGTCCTCTTCAGCCCGGACGAGAAGGTCTTCGTCATCAACCCGCAGAAGAACCAGCCTCCGCTGCGCAACCCCGCCAAGGCCATCGACCTGGCCGACGCGGTGATGCTGTGGGCGACCCGCGAGGCGCACCTGCCGAAGTACCAGGCGCGCATGGAGGAGGTGCCTCCGGAGTCGCTCCTCTGGGTCTGCTATCCCAAGCTCGGCCGGCTGGAGACGGATCTCGGCCGCGACAAGCTCCTCATCTGGATGAAGCGGCACGGCTTCGAGGGCGTGCGGCTGGTCTCGATGGACGACACCTGGGCGGCCGCCTCGTTCCGCAGGGAAGCCGCCGCGCTCGGCCAGGCCGCGTCGCGCTGATCCCGCGAAGCGCCGTCGGCTCTGGCCTTGACGCGCCCCGCCGGCGCTGAGTATACGAGCGCCCCCGCCGCGGAAAGCTCCCGCAGGCCGGCCAATTCCAGGCGCTCCTGGGGGATCGTCTAACGGCAGGACGTAGGACTCTGACTCCTACTATCCAGGTTCGAATCCTGGTCCCCCAACCAATGCAAAGTTCCGGGGGGCCGGCTTCGTCCTGCAGCCGGGCCATCCCTGCGGAAGCGGTGCCCGCCGTCAGTTCGCGCGCGGAGAGGCGGAGGGCGCCGCTGCTCCGGGCGCGCGGCCGTAGCGGACCGTGGCGTAGCCGGTGAGCAGTCCCACCAGGCTCCCCGGCAGGATGATCTCCAGATAGTACTTGCCGCCCATCTGCGCGACCGCGAAGGCCAGCACCGCGCCCACGAAGGTGCCGAAGAAGAGCGTCCACCCCAGGCTCGTCACCTTGCGCGCGAAGAGGCCGATGATCGCGCCGGCCACCAGGCCCTTGATGGTGGAGCCCACCACGATGCCGATGATCTGCGGGCGCGCCTCCGGCGTAAACCAGGCGGTGAGGCCGTCGAGGACGCCGAGCGCGCCGCCGACCAGGATTCCAACCGCGATGCGGTTCATTCGTCAGCTCCTTGGGGCGGGGATCCGCCCTCGCCAGTTCCATTGTCCATCGGGCCGGATTCCTTTCACCGGCCGGTGAAGAGCAGGATCAGCGCCCGCCCCGCGAGATAGGCGACGACGATCGCGAGAGCGACCCGGTGCCGCCTGGCGAGGCGCATCGCGCGGCCGAGCAGACCCTCGGGCTGTGCGGATACCGCCGCGCCGTCGGCGAAGCGCGTCACGTCGGCGGCGAGCGCGGGAACGTCCGGGTAGCGATCTTCAGGGCGCTCCGCCATCGCCTTGCGGCAGATCGCGCGCAGCGCGGCGGGAGCGGCGCCGGCCGGCGCCATCCATTGCAAGAGCGCGCCCAGCGAATACACGTCGGCGCGCGCGTCCACGCTTGCGCTGCCGCCGGCCCTCTGCTCCGGCGACATGAAGCCCGGCGTGCCGAGCACGGCGCTCTCCGCCGTGGTCCGCGCCGCGGCCGCCTCGGCCCCCTCGGCCACGATCCTGGCGAGCCCCCAGTCCATCACCAGCACCTCGCCGAACGATCCCACCATCACGTTCTCCGGCTTGAGGTCGCGGTGCAGCACTCCCTTCGCGTGGCCGAACGCCACCGCGTCGGCGATGCGCAGGAAGAGCCGCAGCCGCTCGGCGAGCGGCACCGCCGCGGTGAGGTGCCGATCCAGCCGCGCGCCCTCGACCAGCTTCATGGTGTAGTACGTCCGCCCGTCGGGGAGCACGCCCACCTCGTGGACCGGAACGATGCCCGGGTGCTCCAGCCGGGCCAGCACCTGCGCCTCGCGACGCAGGCGCGCCTCGAGCTCCGGGCCGGGAAGGTCGAGCGCCTTGAGCGCCACGCGCCGCCGCAGCTCCGTGTCCTCGACCACGTAGACGGTGCCCATGCCGCCCGCGCCCGCCACGCCGGCGAGGCGGTACTTCGTGCCCGACAGATCCGGCTCGCGCAGCGCGGCGCGCAGCCGGGAGAGCGCGAGATCGTCGAGGCGGGTCGCCAAGGCTTCAGCCCCCGAGGAGCGCGCGGGCCTGCTCGCGGAACTCCTCCTCGCTGGCCGCCAGCTCCCGCAGCACGTCGAGGACCACGCGGCGCAGCTCGCGGCGGACGCGGAACAGGCGGTTGGTGACGTCGCTGACGGAGATCCCGAAGCGCTGCGCCAGCTCCTGGTAGCTGGGCCGCGCCTCGCCGAGATCGTACTCTTCGAAGAGCGCGTAGTGCTGCGCCTTGTCCGCGGCCGCGCACTCTTCGCGCAGCCGCGCCAGCGCGCTCTGGAACACGCCGCGCGCCCACTCCTTCTCGAAGAGCGCCTCCGGCGACTCGGCGCCGCCGGACAGCCGCTCCACCTCCGCCCGCACGCCGTCGAAGTCGAACCGCAGCGGCTCCGAGCCGCCGCCGCGCTTCTGCCGCGAGGCGGCCTTGTCGTGGTTCGCCACCAGCGCGTCGATGCACACGCGCAGCCAGGTCCGCAGGCGCGCGCGCCGCGCGTCGAACGCGCCGAGGAGATCCTTCTCCACCAGCTCCTCGAAGAAGTCCTGCGTCAGGTCGGCGGCTTCCTCGTGCGGCCTGTGCCAGCGCAGGCGCAGGTAGCTGTAGACCGGTCGCCAGTACACCGAGGAGAGGGTGGAAAGGGCGCGCGCCCGCTCGGCCGGGTCGCCGCCCTGCAGCGCCGCGACGGCGGAGTGTCGCGTCGGCGGAAAGCCGCGGACCAGGTTCTGCTCCACGCTTCATCATGCGCCGGCAAAGGCGTTGGCGGTCAAGGCGCGGGCGGAGTTGACAAGAGAGGGGAACGAAGCGACAAGCCCCCCGCTGAAGCTCAAGGCGGCCCCATCGTCTAGTGGCCTAGGACGGAGGCCTCTCACGCCTCAAACATGGGTTCGAATCCCGTTGGGGTCACCACTCGCCCGCCAGACGTGAGACTGGCGGGCTTTTTCTTACCTTCCGCCACCCCGCGGCACTTCCAACTACAGTAAAATTTCGCCGTGACATAGGTCACTTGCGATGCGGGCGGCCGGCCCTTATTTCCCCCGCCAGCCAGGAGGCCTGCCATGCGCTCGAGCGCCCTCTTCTCCCTCTCCCTCGCACTTGTCGCGTGTTCCGCCAAGGCCCCCGCCGGCGCGGACGGAACCCCTCTGGATTCGCAGCTCGCCGCCGAACTGGCCGACGGCGGCGTGAACTGCCTGCCCGGGCTGCCGCCGCCGTTCGCCGCCTGCGCCGGCGTAGATGCCGGCTCGAGCTGCACCTTCCCGGACGACGATCACGCGAAGACCGGCGTCTGCCACGCCACCGGCAACGGCCGGCTGGTCTGCGCCGAAGCCGACGACGACGCCGACCGCGACGGCGGCGACAACCACATCCTTCCCATCGCCGTCGCGACCGCGGCCTGCCAAGGGCTCGACGGCGGCGAGGGCTGCCGGTTTCCGGAGCCCGAGCGCGACATCATGACGGTGGCCGAGCGCGACCACGACGGCGGCGTGGACGACGACTTCGTGAACGGCACTTGCACGGTGCTGCCGTCGGACGCGGGCGACATCCTGGCCTGCGTGCCGGGCCCCGGCATGGGCGAAGGCGAGCACGGTCCAGAGCACGGCCACGGGCCCATCCAGGCCGCGCTGGGCGCCTGCCTGAACCAGGCCGCAGGCGCCGTCTGCTCCTTCACCTTCGGCAGTCACAGCGTGAACCGCCTGTGCACTGCGCTGCCCTCCGGCGCGCTGGCGTGCGCGCCCACCTGCAGGCAGTAGCCTTCGTTCACGCCGCCCTGGGGAGGCGCGGGGTGCGGGTCCAGGTCTGGCCCTGCGCCCCGCGGCTGTACTTCACGAACCC
>DATDMU010000380.1:0-25251 GCA_036518615.1 Myxococcales bacterium | reverse complement strand
GAGCATCGGTCTTACACACCGAGGGTCGCAGGTTCGAAACCTGTCCCGCCCACTCTGTGGGGTGTTAGTTAAGCTGGTTATAACGCCGGCCTGTCACGCCGGAGGCCACGGGTTCGAGTCCCGTACACCCCGCCAATCAATTTGCCGGAATTGCCTGGAGAGTTCTCCGGCGGTCCGGCCTCTCCGGCGTCAGCGATTCGCGACTGTGTCCAGATTGTGCCCAGCTTCGAGCCAGGCGCTGCGAATTTCTGCGAAGCGCTGCCAGCGGGCGCGAGTTGGTCGAGGCTCGGTCCTACGAGACGGCGAAGTCGAAGATGCCGCTCCACACCTGTTCGAACGCGTGCGCGAACTTGTCGGCTTCGCGCTCGGGGACCGAGCGCAGCAGATCGT
Source organism: Myxococcales bacterium (assembly GCA_036518615.1). Classification (GTDB taxonomy): domain Bacteria; phylum Myxococcota; class Myxococcia; order Myxococcales; family 40CM-4-68-19; genus 40CM-4-68-19. Next base: position 24,861 of record DATDMU010000380.1, on the reverse strand, counting down.
AGGTGTGGAACTTCCGGGCGCTCGGCGGCGTCGCGGGGAGGAGCCGGTAGTGGCCGATGATGTCGCCGTGGTCGCCATCCACGAGAATCGTGCGGTCGCCGTCCGGCCACAGCATCGACGCGGTGTTGACGATACCGTCGTTGTCCCAGACTTCGACGGTCTGCTTCCGGTTGCCCTGCAGCGCCGTCGCGGCGGCGGGTCGGGAGATCTGGAACGGGCCGCCCGCGCACGCCCGGTAGCAGGTGCGGTAGACGAAGTCCATCTGTTGCGCCTCTGCGGTCTCCTCGGTCAGGTTCGGCCAGGTCCTCGGGTTGAACAGCTCCCAGGCCGGCGCCTGGGACCCGGCGGCGAAGGCGAATGGGCGACGCCCGATCGTCGCGTAGGAGCGCGTCTCGATCCCGTGGTCCTTCCACAGTGTCACTTCGTCGTGCCGTTGCTCGGCGCTCGCGTGCGCCGGGCTGGGGCTGTTTTCGGCCCGCTGACGGCATGCGAGGTCGTCGATGGCGGAGAAGTCGCTCGCGATATGCCGCAGCCAGAGCGCAAGCTCCGCCGCCGCCTCGTGCGCGGCGGCGATGCGCGACGGCGTCCGATCCCGGAGCGTCCACCTCCGCTCGTCCGCCTCGGCGAGGGCATCCTGCACCGCCAGGAGCAGGTCGGAGCCGGTGGCGGACGCCACGCGCGTGGCCAGCCAGCTCTGCACCTTTTCGACCAGCGACACCTGCGCCGCGAGCACCGACGCGCGCAGCTGCGCGACGACGACTTCCCGCTGGACTCGATAGCTCTGGACCCAGTTGGCGATGTTGGTCCCGCGCTGCGGGACGGAGAGGAACACGAGGCGCTTTACCATCCGGACCAAGTCGGCGGGATCGACCGTGAAGCTCGCGCCGTGGGGCCCGTCGACCGCGATGGGCGCCGCGCCCGGGCGAGCCAGGTCGAGCACCGCCCTGCGGATGTCGAGGCCGCCCGTCGAATGGCCCACCAGCGCGAGGGTGTCGTCGGGCAGGAACTCACCGCGAGCGAAGCGCGTCGCGAGGTAGCGCTTCAGCCGATCGGCGCGCGCGCGGACGCCGGCGGTCGGCAGGTTGTCGAAGTAGTGCAGGACGGCGCGGCGGCCGCCCGGCGTGCGCGCGGCCTGCCAGGTGCGGAAGAGCGGAGTAACGCCCGAGTAATACTCGAGTTGCCCGAGCGCGTCGAATCCGCCGAACCCCGGGACCAGTACGATATGAACGCGGCTCTCGTTTGCGGTGGCCATGGCGCTCCTTGTAACGGGAGCAGCGCGTCAGGCGGCCGGCAATCCGCCGCACGCATCCCTGCGGCACTTGACCGGAGCGCAGGCAAGGCGTCCGAATCGCTTTCGCGCCATTCACTTCGCTGAAATATTCCGGTGCGATGGCAGCCGGGATTGATCTTTTGCGCAAATGGCGGACAATCTGTCACATCGACAAACGGCAGCGCAGGCCCACCATGCGGGCCGTCATCGGATGCCGTGCCGACGCTCCGCGACACCGGGCAACCGGTCGCCGCACCTTCCGCGGAGGAGGCCATGCTCTTCGACGTCTTCTTGCTGTCGTCCCGCGCTCACGCTCGCGTCAACGTCCACGCCTGGGATCCTGCCGGCGACGTCCGCGACATCGCCGGCGAGGAGATCTCGCCGGGCCTGTTCCGCTTCACCCTCGAGATGTCGGCGCGCGACCTGCGCGCGATCGCGCTCAAGTTCTGGTTCCCGGACGAGCTGCAGCAGTGGGAGCCTGACGTGTACGTGCGCCGCCCCGCGCTGGAATCCGCCCGCGAGGTGTGGACGGCCGAGTTCAGCGCGCGGTGCCTGTACGAGGACCCGCGGCGCGCGCCGCCTCTCCCGCAAGGCGCCGTGGTTTCCTTCGGCGTGCTCACCGCGGAGAAGTTCAGCGGCGGCCGCCTCTACGCCTGGAACCCGGGCGGGACCGAGTCCCGCTCCTTCGGACAGACGGCGCGCGACGACGCCCGCAGCATCTCCACCTTCGCCGTCGCGCTCGAACCCTGGATGACCGCCGGCTTTCATTTCAAGCTCGTCACGCGCGACGGCCGGTTCGAGCCGGAGACCTGCAACCGCTTCTGGCGGCCGGTGGACGGCGCGACGCCGTGGGTGAAGAGCGGCCAGGTGGCGGTCCATTCGAAGTTCCCCGCGCCCGTCGTCGTGCCGATCACGGTGACGCTGCCCGCGGCGGCCACCCGGCCCACCCTCGCCATCCGCGACGAGGTCGACGACTTCCACGTCGAGCTCACGCCGGTGTGGACGAGGGGGATCGACTCGCAGTTCGTCGCCTGCCGCTTCGAGCGATCGATCTACCCGCAGGCGCGGTATCTCGTCCGCGCCAGGACCGCCGGATATGACCCTGGATACGACCTGCCGCTCGTCGTCGGCGCCGGCGAGGCCAGTCCATTGGAGCGGTTCGGGCTCCTCGGCGCGTCCGAGTGGCTGCCGGCGCAGCCCGTCCGCGACGCCGCCGTGACCGTCGTCGTCCACCCCAATCCGTCGAGCGCCTTTCCCGACGAGATCGAGCTGCCGTGGCGCATCGGCCAGCCGCCCGGATCCCGCGGCGAGCCTCCCGGCGCGCCGGGCGGGACCGCGATCGCGAAGCGCGGCGCCGACGGACGCTGGATGGCGTCGCTGCATCTCTTCCGCCGCGTACCGCACTATTTCGAGCTGCTGCGGACGCGCGACGGCATGACCGAGTCGCGCGCCGACGGACCCGTGCTCTCCCGGCGCGCCATCCGGCCCAGCGCGGACGAGACCACCGTCCACACCATCGACGGCCAGTCGGGGCTCTCGGCGCGCGCGCCGCTCTCGTTCGCCGTCATCGGCTCCGAGCAGCGGGCGGCGCTGATGCGGCGCGCGTTCAGCCGCGCCATCGTCGACGCGAACGTCTTCGCGCCGCATGAGCTGCCGCACGGGGCGACCTGGGATGGCGACGAGCTGTGGTTCGTCCTCTTCGCGCCCCACGCGATCCGCGTCGACCTGCTGCTCCTCGACCGCAAGGCGTCGTCCCCGGAGCGCCGGGCCGTCCGCGGGTATCCGCTGCGGCTCACGACCGACCTGCGGTACTGGTTCTGCCGCGTACCGCGCGCCGGGCTGCCCGACGCGGAGCGGGCCGAGTACCGCTTCCTGCTCGACGGCGCGACGGAGGTGCTCGACCCGGCGGCGCGCGAGGCGACCGAGGCGGAATACGTCTGGGCGGAAGCGGGGGAAGGACCGGGTGACGCCTGGTCAGTCGCCGTGGACCGCGAGCGCATCGTGAAGGTCCTCGAGGGCGCGCAGTGGCAGACGCCACGCTGGAACGAGCTGATGATCTTCGAGCTGCACGCGCGCCGGTTCACGCAGCGGAACAAGGACGACGGCGGCCAGGTGCTCGCGCCCTTCGCGCAGGTGGCCGCCGAGCTGGAGCCGAACGGCTACCTCGCGCGCTTTCCGGTGACGGCGGTGGAGTTGTTGCCGGCGAACGAGTTCCCCAAGTACATCTCCTGGGGCTACAACTCGAGCCTCTACTTCGCGATTGAGTCGTCGTACGGCGGGCCACTCGGGTTCGCGCGCCTGGTGCAGGCCGCGCACGCCGCCCGGAAGGCCGTCCTGCTCGACGTCGTCTACAACCACCTGACCGACTCGCCGATGCAGGCAACCGCCCGCGACGTCTTCGTGGACGGAGAGACGCAGTGGGGCGACATGGTCAACTACGACCATCCGGTCTGCCGCGAGTTCTTCCGCCAGGCGGTGGTCTACCTCTGGGACACGTTCCAGCTCGACGGGTACCGGCTGGACGCGACGGAAGCCATCGTCAACGGGCACATCGACAACGGGTACATCATCCGCAACGGCCACGTGGGGTCCGGCGGCGGCTGGGACTTCCTCATCGAGCTGAAGCGGGCGCTGGAGCGCGCCGCGTCGGCGTGCAACCGGTCGTGGCCGTACCTCGTCGCCGAGAACAAACCGAACAACTGGGGGATGGTCGGATTCGCCGCCGATGGCGAGTGGGACTTCGCCCTGGAGAGCGCGATCGCCGACGCCGCCGCGTGCAGGGGGGACGCCGCCTCCGCGCTCGCCAGCGATCTGCGCGCGGGCCGGCCTGCGCACGAGGTCGTCCATTTCAACGAGAGCCACGACTCGGTCGCGGCCAACGGCAACTCCGACGAGCAGCGCATCGCCATGCGCGGCCCCTGGGGCGTCGGCATGCGCATGGCCAAGGCGTGCGGAGCGCTGGTGTTCCTCGCCAAGGGCGTCCCCATGTGCTTCATGGGCGGCGAGGCCGCGGAGACTTCACCCTTCTCGTTCGCCATCCAGGACCTTGGCGGAGGCGTGCTCGACCTCGACCGCTACGAGCGCGCCGGCACCGAGAACCAGAAGGTGCTCGCCTGGTTCCGCGACGTGGCGGGCCTGCGGCGGAACCGGGACAACGGGTTCGTCAACGACGGCGACGTGCCGTACGTCGGCAGCGGCCAGCGCACCATCGCGTTCTCCCGCGACGGCGGCCACTTCTTCGTCATCGCGACCTTCGGCACGGCGAATCGCCGCCAGCGCCTCGGCGATCTCGGCCTTTCCCCCGGCGCTTCCTACAAGGAGAGCTTCAACTCGACCTGGCCGCAGTATCGGGTCGATTACGACGCCGACGCGGGCAACGGCGGATACGGCGCCCGCCTCTCGGCCGACTCGGTGGTGAACCTTCCGGAGATTGGCGCGGTGGTGTTCGAACGCGCCTGAGGAGGAGGAACATGGCGAAGCAGACCCGAAAGCGTGTGCAGGGCGGCACCACGAATGGAGGAACCGGCGGGGGCGTTCTCCCGGGTGGCGGCGCAATGGAGCAGGGAACGACCGGGCGCTTCCTCGTCCTTTTGAAGGAGGACGCCATCTCCGAAGGCGCCAAGATGCTCGAGGAGAAGGTCGGGCTCCAGGTCGCGCGCAGCGCCGACTTCACGGCGGGCGTCCTGTCCGCCGAAGCGGCCGGCGCCGACAGCGTGGTGTTCGACGAGATCGGCGTCGCCGTCGTGCGCGGAGATCCGGACCTGCACCGCGCCACCCTGGCGGCCGCCGGCGAGGACAGCCCGCTCTCCATCGTCGAACCCGAGCGCATCGTCTACGCGCTCGCCGAGCAGCCGGCCGGAGGCAGCCTGCTGCCGGCGGACATCCCGTTCAGCCTCCCGCCGGTGATCGAGCAGCCTGTTGCCCCGGTGCTCACCGCAGAGGCGCCTGCGGCGCCGGCGCTGATCACGACGGAGTACCTGCTCGGCTACCGCGACGCGATCGACGGGCTCTTGCGGCACCTGCGCGGAGGCGAGGCGGGTGCGGAGGCGTACCGCGAGCCCGCGGCCGGGGCCCGGATCGTCAGCGAGGCGCAGGCGACCTGGGGGCTCCAGGCGACGCGCGTGCTGGAATCGAAATTCAGCGGCAAGGACGTGAAGGTCGCGGTCCTCGACACCGGATTCGACACCCGGCATCCAGACTTCGCCGGTCGGCAGATCACCACCGCATCGTTCGTCCCGGGGCAGGCGGTGCAGGACGGGAACGGCCACGGCACGCACTGCATCGGCACCGCGCTCGGAGCGAGGCAGCCCGGCATCCTTCCGCGCTACGGCATCGCCTTCGGCGGGCGCATCTTCGCCGGCAAGGTCCTGAGCAACCAGGGCAGCGGCGCCGACGGATGGATCCTCGCCGGCATCAACTGGGCGATCGCGAACGGCTGCCGGGTGGTCTCGATGTCGCTGGGTGCGCCGGTACAGCCGGGGCAGCCGTTTTCGCAGATCTTCGAGACGGTGGCGCGCCGCGCGCTGGCGAAGGGCACGCTGATCGTGGCGGCCGCAGGAAACGAGAGCGACCGCCGCGTTGGCCGGTTCGAGCCGGTCGGGCACCCCGCGAACTGCCCCTCGATCCTCGCGGTCGCCGCGGTCGACGTGAACCTGCGCATCGCCTTCTTCTCGAACCGCGGCTTGAACCCGATGGGCGGGCAGGTGGACATCGCCGCGCCGGGAGTCGACGTGTACTCGAGCTGGCCGATGCCCACGCGCTACCGCAGGCTGCAGGGGACCAGCATGGCGACGCCGCACGTGGCCGGGATCGCGGCGCTCTTCGTCGAGGCTTCGCCGAAGGCGAGCGCGAGCGACATCTGGCGGCTGATCACGCAGGGCGCGCGCCGGCTGCCGCTGCCCTCCTCCGACGTCGGCGCGGGGCTCGTCCAGGCCCCCTGAGCTGCAGGACCGCGGGCCGGCGTGGAATCGCCGGCCCCGGCAGTTAGAATCGGGGCAGAAGGGGCGAGCCATGACCGAACAATCGCGCCTCAACGTCACGGTGCTGGTGGACGACGCCGCGCTCCAGCGCATCCGGAGCATCGCCCGGCGCCTCGAGAAAGCGGGAATGAAGGTGGAGGAGGTCCAGGAAGAGATTGGCACCATCACCGGCAGCGTGCCGGCGGACGAGCTACGCGCGCTGGAGCACGTCGAAGGAGTCTCGGGAGTCGAGGAGCAACGGCAGGTGTCGATCGCGCCGCCCGGGTCGGAGGTGCAGTGAAGCCTGGGGCGATGCCGGTACGCTCGAGGAATCTCCAGATGGCTTCGTTCAGCCCTGGAACGAGTTCGCCCGCCGGTTCGACGGATCGATCGTCCGATCACGACGGCTCCAGACCATCGATGGCCTTGCTGATGTTCGCCGTGGTCAGCGGCAGCTCGCGGACGCGCACGCCGAGCGCGTCGTGCAGGGCGTTGGCGATGGCGGCGGCGGTGGGGCCCATGGTGCACTCGCCGGCGCCTAGCGAAGGGTGCTGGTTCGAGAGGATGTGGACTTCCACCTTCGGGGCTTCCGAGAATTTGAGAATCGGATAGTCCTCCCAGGTCAGGGCGCCGGGCCGCCACTCTTCCTTCAGCACGCAGCTCGTGGCCTGCACGCAGCCGCCCTCGATCTGGTTCGCGGTGCCGTCGGGATTCACCGGCAGGCCGACGTCGACCACCGCGACCAGGCGCGTGACTCGCAGCGAGACGCCCGCCTCGACCTCCGCGACGATGGCGCAATACGCGCCGGTGTTCTTGTAGCGGGCCCAGGCGATGCCGTGACCTCTGCCTTCGCTCTTCGCGAAAGAACTCCAGTTCGAGCGGCGGACCGCTTCCTCGACCACCCCGCGGGCGCGGACGTCCTCCAGGTGGCGCAGCCGGAACTCCACCGGATGCGCGCCCGCCGCCGCCGCGAGCTCGTCCATGAACGACTCGATGCCGAAGACGTTTCCAAGCGCGCCGAGCGCGCGCAAGGACGAACCGCGAACCGGCGAATCGCGCACGTAGTGATGCATCACCCGCACGTCGGGGAAGGCATAGCCGGGGATGCAATTGCGCTGCGCTCCGCCGAAAGGCAGCGGCGGATCGATGGCCGGCGCGCGCTCGAAAGGCTCGGCCAGCTCCGCCGCGGCGAGCAGCACCGCCTTGCCGGGACGGCCCGGGCGATGCGTGTGGCCGTTGCTCCACAGGTCGTGGCGCCAGGACGCAATCCTGCCCTCGCCGTCGAGCGACGCTTCCAGGGCCACGGCCATGGCGGGGCCGTACGGCTCCCAGGCGAACTCGTCCTCGCGGGTCCACTGCAGCCGCACCGGACGCCCGTTGGCGAGCTTCGTGAGGATGGCGGCATCGAGCGCGACGTCGTCGGCGCCGTTGTGGCCGTAGCATCCCGCGCCCTCGGCATGGCGCACGATGACCTTGTCCTCCGGCATGCGCAGCACCAGCGCGATCTCCCTGCGCAGCCCGAAGATGCCTTGCGTGTGCGACCACACCTCGACCGTGTCTCCCTGCATCCGCGCGAGCGCGCACGAGGGGCCGATGGACGCGTGGCAGAGGATGGCTTTGTGGTACTCCGCCTGCAGCCGGCGGACGCCCCGCCCCTGCGCGGCCGCGTCGACCTTCTCGTGCGCGACCTTGCTCTCGGTCACGTTGGCCTTGAGCCAGCCATACATGTCGCGCGGCACGGCCGGACCGTCGCTCCACTGCGCCTTCGCGCGCAGCTTCTTCGCCGCGGCGATGGCGTCCTCCTCGCGCGCGGCAAGCACGGCGGCAAAGCTCCCATCGCGGACCAGCTCCACGCCGGCAGGCGGATCCGGAAGGGAAATGAGCTTCGCAAATGCCTGCTGCGGCCGGAGCATGCGCGCGTGCAGCATTCCCGGCAGCGCGATGTCCTGGAGGTACGCGGGCCGGCCTGCGATCTTCGCGGGCAGGTCGATGCGCGGCGCGCTCGTGCCCACCACGCGATAGTGGGCTGCGGGCTTTTCCGGCGCGTCGGCCGGGATGTCGGCGCTGTCGAGATCCCAGTAGCTCTTCTTCCCGCTCTTCGCGAGCAGCGCGCGCAGCCCGGCGCAGGCTTGACGCAAACCCTTGCCGCCCTCCTGGATGGAGAGGCTGCCGGAGGTCACGCCTTCGTCGGGGCTGTACTCGGTGCTCGGCGGCAGAATGCGGATCTTCTCCAGCGGAAGTCCCAGCTCCTCGGCGGCGATCTGCAAGAGCGCCGTGGTGATCCCCTGCCCCAGCTCGACCTTGCCGGTCGCGATGGTCACCGTGCCGTCGGGCTCGAAGTGCACGCGCTGCGTGAACCGCCGCGCGCCCGGGGGACCCGTCCGCTCATTCATGGGCGGCTTTCAGCACCGCGCGCACGACGCGGTTGTGCGACCCGCAGCGGCAGAGGTGCTTGTCGAGCGCCTCGCGCACTTCCTTCTCGCTGGGCCGCTGGTTTGCCGCGAGCAGGGCCGCCGCGGAGACGGCGATGCCGCTCATGCAGTAGCCGCACTGCGCGGCCTGCTCGTCGATGAGCGCCTGCTGCACGCGATGCAGCTCGCCGCCCGCGCCGAGGCCTTCCACGGTGGTGACCTGCTTGCCGGCGACCTGCGAGACGGGCAGGTCGCACGACGCCATCGGGCGGCCGTCCACCAGCACGAAGCAGGCCCCGCAAAGACCGACGCCGCAGCCGAACCGGCTGCCGACGAGGCCGAGGTCGTTGCGCAGCACGTAGAGGAGCGGCGTGTCGGGATTCACCTCGACCGCGCGCACGGCGCCATTGACGTTCAGTTCCACGGGAGCCTCGGCTGGGATCAACCGTTGCGGAATCCTTGCAGGAGGCTCTGCAGATTCAAAGTGCTCGCCTGCCGCTCGATCTGCTGCTGCACTCTCGGATAGATGGTCTTCGCCTCGTCCTGGAAGCGGGCGAAGAGCTTCTGCAGATCCGCGCCGCCGAGCCGCCTGCCCTGCGCGTAGTACTGCTCCGCCACGTGGCCCAGGGCATAGGTCGCCGAGAAGGTGATGACGGCGCCGGTTGCGATTCGCGTAGCTCCGCCGAGCATTCCGCCCAGAAGGCTCCCCGCCAGGCCGCCGATCAGCTTCATCGCCACGCCCTCCAGCCCCTGCGCCGCGGCCCCGAGGCCGAACGTGGCGGCGAGATCCTTGACCTGGTTCGCGTCGAGCTTCTGCCCGTGCCGCTGGCCGATCTGATAGACGAGACGAAGCTGGAGCGGAAGGATGGCGACGTTCGCCAGCCGGTCCGGCAGCACCTCGAGCGCGCCGGTGAGAATGGCCTGCTGGAGGATGAGCTCGTCCACAGGCACGGCGGACGGCGCGCCTGCGGCGAGAGGGGCGCGCGCGAGGGCAGTGGCCGTGCGCGTGGACTCGGCCACGTCTGCATCGCTGAACCCCAGCGCCGCACGGAGCTCGCCCAGAAATGCCTGCTCGGCGGGGTTGGCCGAGCCATCGGCGTTGACGATGGTCAGCGCGCCTTCCCAGGCCGCGCGGCGCGCCTCGTCGTCCGACAGGCGCGAGGCCAGATCCGCGACGCGCAACTGCCCGGCGGCGACCTGCTGTGCGAGACCGGCCACGTCGGGATTGCCGGTGCGGGCGACGACCGCGTCAACGGCCCGCTGTTCCGCGCTGTCGACACGCCCGTCGGCGCGCGCAGCCATCATGGCGATCGCGATCACTGCGGCGCGGTCGGTTTCGTTCATGTCTCGAATCATAACGCAGAGGACGCCGCCTGCTCCACCTCATGGCGGCACCGGCCCCAGGATCGGCCCGATCGCCGGAATGCAGATCGCCGTGCCGCGCTGCTGCAGCGTATGGGTATCCTCCCACCACAGGATATAGGTCGCATTGAAGCTCCCCGTGCCCGGCACGTTGGCGGTCACCCGCAGCCTGGGCACGGGGCAGGTGTTGTCCACCACCTCCGCCCGGACCGCGTTGGAGGTGGTGAAGCGGTCGTCGACGATGACGTCGAACTTCAGCGCCCAGGTGTCGCCCGGCGGCGGCTGCGGGTGGGCGATGCCGGCGTCGAAATTCGGCCGATCGGGATAGCAGGCGGACATGCCGACCACGTGCTTGCGCGGCGACGGCGGATCGACGCGGCGGACGGCGTCGAGCGGGTGGATCTCGAGGTAGCCGCCGTGCCCCTTGAAGCGATCGTCGAAGCACTTGCGGACGCGATCGACGTCGGTCGCGGCGCCGCTCACGGTGTGGGACGAATCCTGCCAGAGCGTTCCGCTGACGATCACGTAATCGCCGGGTTGCAGGTCGCTCCCGCCCGCGTTTGCGCTGCCTTTGCGAGGATCGAACGGCCACGCGTTGTCCGGGTATTTCACCGGATCGGGATCGGCCATCCAGCCGGAAGGCCGGGGCCCGCGCGCGCCGGACCAGCTGTGCCAGGCGTTCAGCTCCGCCACGAAGTGGCCCATGCCGGCGAGCGTGAACGCCGCGGCGGTGGGCTTGCTGGTCCGCGCCGCGGCGTTGGTCGACAGGAGCGGAATCGGCGTGGCGCTGCCGCGAATCAAGGGGACCACGTGTCCGGGAAGGGCCGCGCTCCTGATTGGCTCAATGACGATCCCGCCCCCTGCGTAATTGCGTTCGATGAAATCTGGATCGAGGAAGAGGTCGTAATGCCAATCCTCCGACGCCGTCGGGCGCGGCGAGGTGCCGTCGTTCCGCCCCGGCGACGCGAGCCATCCCGCGAGCGTCACGCCTTTCGCGGCGATGGAGGTCTCCATGTGATTGTCCGGCTTGGTGTTCTCCGAGTTGTCGACGAAGACGTCGCTCGGCCGAGGCATCGCGGCGGCGAAGGCGGCGTCGCGGCCGCGGATGCGGAGCGTCGTCGCGAGCCTCGGCTGCTGGACGGTGGTGAAGGTGTCGTAGGCGAAGGCGACCTCGAAGTCCTTGACCGCCGGATCGACGGCCTTGGCGGGAAGCTCGACGGCGATGTCCCAGAAGAATCCCCGGCTGCCGGCGCTCAGCACTCCGCCCGTGGGCTCGAACCAGCCGGAATCGGCCGTCGACTGCGCGCGGCGCGGCAGGTCCGTGCCGCTCACCTGCACGACGAGGTTCGAGTCCGCCTGGACGCGGAAGCGAAGCGTCCGCCCTCCCGCGACCATGTACGAACCGTCGGGCGCCTCGGGAACGATCCTGGCTCCCGCGTTGTCTTCCACGACCGTCTCGAGGATGGGCATGCGGTAGGCCGCGGAAGCAGGCGAAGTCCCTGGCTTCGGGCAGCCGGCGAATACGAGGAGAGACAGCGGTACGAAGAGCCGTCGCATCGGCACCCCTTTCAGCCGTGGCGCAGGCCTAGGGACACTGCCCCGAGGCAAGAGAGCAGTTGGCGTTGCTGTTCTGGACCGCCGCCTCGGCGTCGTCCTTGCTGCAGGCGGGCTGGGTCCACGTCGTCTTGTAGTTCCCGGGACAGGTGACGCAGAAATCGAACGAGCCCGGCTGGCCTGAAGGATTGTCCTGCGTGATCGGGCACGGCGGGCAGCTTCCGCCCAGCACCGTGCAATTGCCGTAGCCGGCGCCGGAGAGCGTGGAGCTCGCCGCAGATTGCGCTTCCGTGGCCGTACAGTAACTGCCTCCGAGTGGAATCCGATCCGTCCCGCAGACTCCGCAGAAGGTGAAGGCGATCTTGTTCCCGGCGTTGCCGTTGTTGGTGTCGCACGGCTTGGGGGGCGGCGGAGGCGGCGCGGCTTTCACCTCGACGCTCACGTCGTAGAGCGACTGCCGCTTCAACAAGTCTTGTCCGAAGACCTGGAACCGGAACGTGTCGCCGACCTTCGCGCTGGTTGGCACCTGGAAGGGAAGCTGCGTGTCGTGGCCGGCCGCATCGGGCAGGACCACGACGTTCGACGGCTGGCCGCCGAACAGCAGCCCCACCGACTTGCACCCGTCCGAGAAGACGTCGAGGTTGCCTTTGGCCCCCGGCGGAGCCCGGAAGCTCTGTCCGACCAGCAGCCAGGGCACGTTGGGGAAGCTGAAGGTGCACTTGCTCAATCCCCCCTGGCCCGGCGGCCCGGAAAGATCGCGGCTGAACTTCACCTTCCAGGTGGACTCCTTGTATGCGTCCGCGGTCCCGGAATACTTCGGATTGATGCTCTTCTCGCCGACGACCAGATCGGCGGTGGAGGTCACGCCCGGCGCGTCGACGAAGATGGACGCGTTGTCGAGGACCTCAAGGATGTCGTTCTCGATCTGCTTCGTGGCGTCCGACTGCACGGTGGTGAGCCTGAAGTAGACCTTGCCGGCCTGGAGCTGCGTGCGGTCGATGGGCTGGGACTGCCCCGACGAGCCGCGTGGAAGCTCGACCGCGTCGAACGACCCTCCTCCCGGGCGGCCCGACACCATCCGCACGGAGAGCACGTTGAACAAATCGGAGCTGACGTTCACGGCGAAGAGGCGGCCTCCCACCCGGAACGCCCCCGGATCGTCGGGCCAGGAAGACGAGGAGATCGGCCGCTCGGAGAGCACCGGCGGCGCCGCGGGCCTGGCGTTGTTCGCCGCAGACTGGCCAACCTGCTGCAGTGTCGCGCATCCAATCCATGCGCCCAGGAACGCAATGCCCGAAGAAAGGCGCCGCATTTTTCCCCCACGAACGGAGTGCTGCGTCCGTCCCCGCTGCAAATCAAGGCGCGACCGGGCCAATGTGTCAAGGAGGCGCCGGAAGTCGCGGTCAATCGCTTCGGCGACGCGGCGCATTGCCGCGAGAGGCGGCGCACGCGCGCCCGCGACATGCGCGCCGGGATGGAGTGGGTGTCTGCGCCGCCCCGGGGCCTGTCGAGGAGGGCCCATGTCCCGTGTCGCGCTTCGCCGAATCGTCGTCTTCGTTCTCTTCGCCCTCGCATCTGCTCCCGCCGCCCGCGCAACCGACTGGAAGGATCGCCTCGAATTCTCGCTCGCGCCTGGATACCGGCTCGTGCCCGGCGATTACGCCGCCGGCGTGCCGGACACGCTGGTGTACCTCCCGGACGAGGCGCTGAACCTCCATGCGGACGTCGCGGCGACCAACCCGGACGGCACGATCAACGCCGTCATCGAGATCCCCCAGGGCGACGTCCGCAAGTTCGAGACCGACGTCTCCACCGGCCGCCTCTTCTGGGAGCTGAAGAACGGCCAGCCGCGCACCGTCGCCTATCTCGGTTATCCCGGCAATTACGGAATGGTCCCGCGGACGCTCGGCGGCGACGGCGATCCCCTCGACGTCGTGGTGATCGGCAGGACGGAACTGCGCGGCGCCATCGCGGCGGCGAAGCTCGTCGCGGTCATGAGGATGATCGACGGCGGCGACCCCGACGACAAGCTGATCGCGGTGGTCGCCGGCTCGCCGTTCGAGGGAAAATCGCTCGCGGACCTCGAGGGCGCCGGCGTGACGGCGATCCTGAAGACGTGGTTCGAGAGCTACAAGGGGTCGGGCGAGATCCAGGTCACCGCTTTCGGGGACAGAGCCGCTGCGGAGCGGGTGCTGGCGGATGCTGCCGCGACCTACGAGGCTACGGCGCCGGCGCCTTGAAGGAATGGCGCGGCTCATCGTCAATGTGGACGTCGACGATCTGGAGAAGGCGGTGCGCTTCTACACGGCCGCACTGGGCCTCCGGGTCGGGCGGCGGTTCAGCGGCGGGGGCATCGAGCTGGTGGGGGCTGAAGTGCCCATCTACATGCTCGTCGCCGCCAGAGGCACGTCACGGCTTCTGCCTGCTGCAGTTCGAAGGGCGCGGGGACGACGAGATCGCGACCGGAGCGGGCTGAGCAATCACGAGGCGCGGCATTCCTCGAAGATGCGGCGTTCGCAGTGCTCGCAGGGCCGCTTGTCGAGCTTCGCCCAGATCTGCGCGAGCGCGCTCGCCTTGGTGTCGAAGACGTTCTCCTCGCCGATGACGGCGAGGTACCCGCCCGTGCTCAGCATCTCCATCGTCCGCTGCCTCACCCCGACGAGATACAGCCCGCCGCCCTCCTTCTGCCTGCGCCGCGCCTCGCTCGCGAGCATCTCCGCGCCGGCGATGTCCGCGAAGCTGATCCCGTCCGCGACGATGAGCACGTGCTTCTGCTGCGGGTTCTGGTCCGCCATCTGCTGCAGCCGGCCCTGCACGTGGCCGATGGCGCCGAAGAAGAGCGGCCCGTGCACCTCGACGATCTTGAGCTGCCGGCACTCCGCCAGCCCCTCGGAGGAGAAGCGCCGCCGCGGGTCGCGATGGTCCGGCGCGACCACCCGCACCGCCGGCTGCGAGGAGCGATTCAGGTACAGCGCCAGCGACAGCCCCACCCCGACGTAGATGGCGTACTCCAAATCCAGAAACAGCGTGGCAAGAAACGTGGCGGCAAGGATTCCCGTCTCCGGCCGGCTCGCCTTGACGATGCCCTTGATGTGCTTCACGTCGATGAGCCCGCGCGCCACCAGCATGAGGATTCCCGCCATCGCCGCAATGGGCAGCCACGCGGCGAGCGGCGCCACCAGCAACAGGATCGCCGCGAGGAAGAACGACCCCGACACCGCCGCCAGCGGCGTGCGGGCGCCCGCCTCGTAGTTGAGCCCGCTGCGGTTGAACGATCCGCTCGAGGCGTAGCTGGAGAAGAAGCTGCCCAGCAGATTCGCCAGCCCCTGGCCGATGAACTCCTGGTTGCCGTCGATGCGCTGCTCGGAGCGGACGGCGATGGCGCGGGCGATGGACACCGCCTCGGTGAGCGCCAGCATGGTGACGGCCACCGCGCTGCCCGCGAGCTCCTTGAACAGCGGCACGGAGAAGATCGGGAGCGAGAGCGGCGGCAAGGTGGCCGGCAGCGCTCCCACGGTACGGATGACCTGCGTCCCGGCGAGGTGGTTGACCACGGCGCCGGCGATGCTCCCCACCAGCATCGCGCCGATCATGTAGGGGAGGCGCGGATACCGTCGCTTCAGCGCCATGCCGGAGAGCAGCGTGATCATCGCCACCGAGGTGACGTACGGGTCGATCTTCCCCGCCTGCGCGACGAGCGCGCGGATGGTCTGGTGGAAGGAGGCGCCGCGCGCGATCTCCACGCCGAAGAAGTTCTTCAGCTGGCTCGAGGCGATGAGGATGGCGGCGCCGGCGGTGAAGCCGATCACCACCGTGTGCGAGATGAAGTTGACCAGCGCCCCCATGCGCAGAAGGCCCATGGCGAGCTGGAGGGCGCCGACCATCAAGGTGAGGGTGAGCGCGAGGCGGATGAAGTCGGGCCCGCCCGGCTCGGCGAGAGGGCTCACCACGCTGAAGACCACGATGGAGATGGCGGTGGTGGGCCCGGAGATGAGGTGCCAGGAGGATCCGAAGAGCGCCGCGATCACCGCGGGCACCATCGCCGAGTACAACCCGTACTCCGGCGGCAGGCCCGCGATGGTCGCGAACGCAACCCCCTGCGGCAACACCACGAGCGCGCCCGTGAGGCCGGCCACGAGATCGGCGCGCAAGGTCCGGCCGTCGACCCCGGGCCACCAGCGCAGGAACGGCAACAGACGCTGGGCCTGCGAACGGTTCATGGCGATCCGGTGGGTTTTCACGCCGGCGCCGCAACGTCAAAACGGAATTGTCAATTGGAGCGATAAAGGCGCTCGATTGCACAGCCGCGTGCCGCGGGCGCAAATGCCCCTGCGGCAATCCGTCCCAGCGCGGCGGGGTGACGGGGACGCGGATCGGTGGTTTCTGGATCAGCCGGAGGTCGTCGACCATGGGAGCGCTCCGTGAGAACAGCCGCGAAAAGCGCCTCGGCAAGCCCGGCCTGACCACCCTCAACCGGCTGCGCTGCTTCCAGATGGTCGTCGAGGAAGGCGGCTTCAAGCGCGCCACCCTGCGCCTGCACATCACCCAGCCGGCGCTCTCGTACCAGATCAAGCACCTCGAGGAGGAGATGGGCGCGCTGCTCTTCGATCGCCACCCCGGCGGCGTGAGCCTCACCGCTGCGGGCCGCCTGCTCTTCGAGCACGCGCAGAAGGTGAACGGCGCGGTGCAGGAGGCGCAGCGCGCGGTCAAGGACATCTCGGCGGGAGAGGTGCGCATCGGCACCGTCAACAGCATCGGCACCTACTTCGTGCCGCACCTCCTCTCCTTGCTGCGCGAGCGATCCGCGGCGGTCCGCCCCGTCCTCTACCGCGAGTCGGACGAGTTCATCGAGGCGATGCTCGCGAGCCGCATCGACCTGGCCATCCTCGCCAACCCGCGGGTGGACAAGCGCCTGCGCTACGAGAAGCTGTTCGAGGAGCACGTGTCGCTGGTGGCGGCGCGCTCGCATCCGCTCTTCGGCGCCGGCGTCGTCCGGCCTTCGCAGCTGCAGGGGGCGCGCATGGTGGCGCTCTCGGAGCAGACTCCCACCGGGATGCTCGTCCACCGCTATCTCGACAAGCTCGGCGTCGCCGTCGAGCCGGTGGTGCTGAGCGAGAGCGTGGAGATGATCAAGCGGATGGTCGAGATCGGCATGGGCGCGGCTTTCCTGCCCGACATGGTCACCGAGCGGGACGTGCTCAGCGCGACCAACCGGCGCGGGACGCTCACCCGTGCCAGGCTCGACCCGCCGCTGGTGCGGCAAATCGTCCTCGTCACCTGGAACGAGGCCGCCTCCTCGCGCGCGGTGGAGACCTGCATCGAGGAGATCCGGCGCCAGAGCGCCACCTGGCCCGGCGCGGCCCCCGCGGCAGCGCCCTGAGCCCTTCGCCCATCAAGGGCGTTTATCGATCGAATTGAAACAATCGTTTTGACGGCATGGCGCGCATTCGCCAATGGTGTCCGCATTCGATTCTGCACGCGGAGGCCACCGATGCCCAGTTTCGTGAATCCCGAAAAGTGTGACGGCTGCAAGGCGCTCGACAAGACCGCCTGCCAGTACATCTGTCCCAACGATCTGATGGCGCTCGATCGCGACAAGATGAAGGCGTTCAACCGCGAGCCCGAGATGTGCTGGGAGTGCTACAGCTGCGTGAAGATCTGCCCGCAGCAGGCCATCGACGTGCGCGGGTACGCCGACTTCATCCCCATGGGCGCCTCGGTGGTGCCGATGCGCTCCACCGACTCGATCATGTGGACGGTCAAGTTCCGCAACGGGACCGTCAAGCGCTTCAAGTTCCGCAACCGCACCACCCCCGAGGGCAAGGCCGAGGTGAGCGGAGGCTTCGCCGCTCCGGCCGGCTCGCTGGACGACGTGGCGCTGTTCACCGAACCCCAGTCCCTGGGCCTTGCACAGGTCTGGACCAAGTAAGGAGACGCCATGAACAACTTCGAGACAGTGACCGTCGAAACCGACCTGCTCATCCTCGGCGGCGGAATGGCGGCGTGCGGCGCTGCGGTGGAAGCGGCGCACTGGGCGAAGCAGAACGGCTTCAAGGTGACGCTGGTGGACAAGGCGGCCATGGAGCGATCGGGCGCGGTGGCGATGGGCCTCTCTGCCATCAACCTCTACGTCGGCCTCAAGGATGGCCAGAACAGCGTCGAGGACTACGTCAAGTACGTCCGCAACGACCTGATGGGCATCACCCGCGACGACCTGGTGGCCAACATCGCCCGCCACGTCGACGGCACCGTGCACCTCTTCGAGAAGTGGGGCCTGCCCATCTGGAAGGACGAGAAGGGGAACTACGTGCACGAGGGCCGCTGGCAGCTGATGATCAGCGGCGAGAGCTACAAGACCATCGTCGCCGAGGCGGCGAAGACGGCGCTGGGCAAGGAGAACATCTACGAGCGCGTCTTCATCGTCGGCCCGCTGGTGGACGGCGATCGCTGCGCCGGCGCGGTGGGCTTCTCGGTGCGCGAGAACAAGTTCTACGTCTTCAAGGCCAAGGCCACGCTCCTCACCATGGGCGGCGCGGTGCACGTCTTCAAGCCGCGCTCGATGGGCGAGGGCATGGGCCGCGCCTGGTATCCGCCCTGGAACGCTGGCAGCTCGACCTACTTCACGCTCAAGGCCGGCGCGGAGCTGACCTCGCAGGAAGTGCGCTTCGTCCCCGTGCGCTTCAAGGACGCCTACGGCCCGGTGGGAGCCTGGTTCCTGCTCTTCAAGTCGCGCGCCACCAACGCGCTGGGCGGCGAGTACATGGTGGAGCGCAAGCCGGAGCTGGAGAAGTGGCAGCCCTACGGCAAGGTGAAGCCCATCCCCGCCAACCTCCGCAACTACCTGGGCATGCTCGACGAGAACGAGGGCAAGGGCCCGCTCTTCATGCGCACCGAGGAGGCCATCCAGAAGATCTCCTCCGGCGCCGGTGACGAGAAGGCGGCGAAGAAGAAGCTGAAGGAGCTGGAGTCGGAGGCCTGGGAAGACTTCCTCGACATGACCATCTCGCAGGCGACGCTGTGGGCGGCCACCAACACCGCTCCCGAGGAGAAGAGCTCGGAGATCAGCGCCACCGAGCCGTACTTCATCGGCTCGCACTCGGGCGCCTCGGGCGCGTGGGTGAGCGGCCCCGAGGACCTCTCGCCGCCCGAGTACTTCTGGGGCTACGAGAACATGTCCACCGTGAAGGGCCTGTTCATGGCCGGCGACGCCTCCGGCGCGTCCTCGCACAAGTTCTCTTCCGGGTCGTGCACCGAAGGCCGCATCGCCGCCAAGAGCGCCATCCGCTTCCTGGCGAAGGAGAAGCCGGCAGCGCCGGTGGTGGACGATGCGGAGCTGGAGAAGACCAAGGAGACGATCCTGCAGCCGCTCAAGATCTACGAGGAGAACAAGGGCAAGACCACCGATCCCAACGTCAACCCGGCCTACATCCTGCCCAAGATGTTCATGCTCCGCCTGCAGAAGATGATGGACGAGTACGCGGGCGGCGTCTCCACGCGCTTCACCACCACCGAGCCGTTGCTCAAGCGCGGCCTCGAGCTGCTCGCGCTGCTCAAGGAAGACCAGGCGCGGCTGGGCGCGCGCGATCTGCACGAGCTGATGCGGGCCTGGGAGAACACGCACCGGCTCTACCAGGCGGAGGCGCACGTCCGCTCCATCCTCTTCCGCACCGAGACGCGCTGGCCCGGCTACTACTTCCGCGCCGACAAGCCGTCCATGGACGAGGAGAACTGGCACGCCTTCGTGAACTGCAAGATCGACCCGAAGACCGGCGAGTGGGAGATGAAGAAGGTGCCGGTCAAGTCGCTCTTCCCGGCCTGAGGCGGGGGGGTCGCGATGTCCCAGGCGGCGGAGATGGCCTGTCCTCACTGCGGAGGCAAGCTCGAGCGGTTCGGGCTGCCCGAGGCCATCTTCGATCACGCCTGGGACTTCGCCTGTTTCAACGACGACTGCCCGTACTACGTGCGCGGCTGGGCGTGGATGGCGGAGCACTACGGAGTGAGGGCCTCCTACCGGCACCGCATCGATTCACGCACCGGGCAGTCGTCGCCGCTCGCGGTCTACTCGCCGTCCGCGTTCCGCAGTTCCATCCTGGCCCCCGAGGAACAGTCATGAGCACGCCCGCCGAGAACCTGCCCGAACCGCTGCGCGACAAGCGGCAACTCGACTCCCGCTCCTCGTTCCGCTTCGACTGCCAGCCGACCAACCAATGCTTCACCCGCTGCTGCTCCGACGTGAACATCGTGCTCACGCCCGCCGACGTGCTCGACCTTTCCCGCCGCAGCGGGCTCTCCACCCGCGAGTTCCTCGACGAGCACACGCTGCTTCCGGTGACGCGGGAGCTGCACCTGCCGGTGGTGATGCTGAAGATGGGGCCCGCGCCGGAGAAGCGCTGCCCCTTCGTGGGGCCAGAGGGCTGCTCGGTCTACGATGCGCGCCCCTGGGCGTGCCGCATGTACCCGGTGGCCGCGGCGCTGCCGCCGGCGCGGGCAGGCGTTCCCACCCGCCCCAGCTACTTCCTCTGCGAGGACGACTTCTGCGAGGGGCGCAAGCATCCGCGGACGTGGACGGTGGAGTCGTGGCAGCGCGACCAGGGCGTGCTCGCGCGCGAGGAGCTGGAGAAGGGCTTCCGCGAGCTGGTGAGCCATCCCTGGTTCATCGGCGGCAGGCAGCTCGATCCCAGGCGGCTCGAGATGTTCTTCATGGCCTGCTACGACCTCGACACCTTCCGCGAGTTCGTCTTCTCCAGCAGCTTCCTCTCGCGCTTCGAGCTCGACCACGCGCTGGTGGACGAGCTGCGCACCGACGACCGCGCGCTGTTGCGCTTCGCATTCCTCTGGCTGCGATTCGCGCTCTTCGGCGAGCCGACGCTGCGGCCGGAAGAGGACGCCGCCGAACAGCCGCAGACGGACTAGGCCATGGACAACAAGCCACTGCTGGTGATCGGCGCAGGGATCGCGGGCATCACCACCGCGCTCGAGGCGGCGGAGGCGGGGCAGGACGTGGTGCTGGTGGAGCGGGACGCCAGCGTGGGCGGGCGGGTTCTGCGCAACCATCATTACTTTCCCAAGTTCTGTCCGCCGTCGTGCGGAATGGAGATCAACACCCGGCGGCTGGAGGACAACCCGCGCGTGCGGGTGCTCACCGGAGCGCAGGTCGCCTCTGCGGAGCGCAACGGCGTCTGGACCGTGACGGTGCAGAAGAGCGCGGCGCACGTCACCTCGGCCTGCACCGCCTGCGGCGACTGCACCAGGGCCTGCCCCGCGCAGGTGGACGATCCCTTCAACCTCGGCATGGGAAAGGTGGCGGCCATCCGCCTGCTTCACGTCGACGCCTGGCCGAGGCGATTCGTGATGACGCGCGAGGCCTGCCCTGAAGGGTGCCGCGCCTGCGCCGACGCCTGCAAGGTGCCGGGCGCCATCGATCTCGACGCGCGCCCGACCGAGGAGCGGATCGAGGCGTCCGCGGTCGTGGTCGCGACCGGCTGGGCGCCCTACCCCATCGAGAAGCTGACCGAGCTGGGCGGAGGCGTGCTCCGCGACGTGATCGCCAACGTGCAGCTCGAGCGGCTGGCGGCGCCTTCCGGTCCCACCTCCGGCAGGATCGTGCGGCCCTCCGACGAGGCGGCGCCGAAGCGGGTTGCCTTCGTGCAATGCGCGGGATCGCGCGACGTGAACCACCTGCCCTACTGCTCGGCGGTGTGCTGCATGGTTTCCGCCAAGCAGGCGATCTACGTGAAGGAGCAGATCCCCGACGCGGAAGTCACCATCTACTACATCGACCGGCGCGCGCCCGGCCGCAACGAGCTCTTGCTCCGCAAGGCGGAATCCGCCGGCGTTCGCTACGTCAAGGGCAAGGTCGGCAAGGTGACCCAGCGCGGAGGCGCGCTCGTCCTTCGCGTCGAGGACGTGGAGAAGGGCCAGGTCGCCGATGCCGAGGCGGACCTGGTGGTGCTGGCCACCGGCATGGTCCCGCGCGAAGGCTCTGCCTTGCCGCTCCCGCTCCTGCGCGACGGCGACGGGTTCGCGCTCGACGATCCGGGTGCACGACTCTTCGCTGCCGGGGTGGCGCGGCGGCCCGAGGACGTCGCGGCTTGCGTTCGCGACGCGACCGGCGCGGCCGCCAGGGCGCTCTGCGCGACGAGGAGCCTCTGATGGAACGGGTAGGCGTGTTTCTCTGTACGGGCTGCGGAATCGGCGAGAGCCTGAGCGCTGCTGCGCTGGAAAAGGTGGCGCGCGAGGCCGGCGCCGCGCAGGTGGAGACGAGTCCGCGCCTCTGCGCCTTCGGGAGCGTCGCCTCGATCTGCACCGCGCTGGACACCGGCACAGTCGACGCGGCGGTGATCGCCGGCTGCTCGCCGCGGCACAAGCGGCAGGTGTTCCAGTTCGGCGCCGGCGTTCCCGTCCAGCGCGTCGCGCTGCGCGAGCAGGCCACCTGGACGCACGCGGGCGGCGACGAGAACACGCAGGCGCTCGCGGAAGATCTGCTGAGGATGAGCGTGGTCCGCGCGCAGAAGTCCTCCGCGGCGAAGCGCGCCGTCGAGACGGTCGAGCAGACGGTGCTGGTGGTGGGCGGCGGGCTCACCGGGCTTTCCGCCGCGCAGGCCGCTGCCGGCATGGGCCATCCGGTGGTGCTGCTGGAGAAGTCCGCCGCCCTGGGCGGCCACCTGGCAGGCATCGACGAGGTGGTGCCGCACGCGCCGCCGTACGATCGCGCCGGGCAGAATCCGATCCACGATCTGGTGCGCGCGGTGCAGGCGGACGGGCGCATCCAGGCGCTCACCGATGCGCGCATCCTGCGCATCGCCGGCGAACCCGGCCGCTTCGAGGTGGAGGTGGAGCTTCCCTCGGGCAAGCGCACGTTGACGGCCGGCGCCATCGTCCAGGCGACGGGCGCGCGGCCGTATCCGAAGGACCGCCTCGGGCATCTGGGAGCGGGAATTTCGCCCGACGTCATCACCTCGGCCGAGCTGGAGCCGATGCTCTCCGCGCGCGCGCTGCGCCGCCCCAGCGACGGCCGGCTTCCCGAGCGCGTGGTCTTCGTGCAGTGCGCCGGATCGCGGGACAAGGACCACCTCGAGTACTGCTCGAGCGAGTGCTGCGCCACTTCGCTGCGCCAGGTGCTGGCCATCCACCGGCACTGGCCGCACGTGGAGTGCGCCGTCCTCTACCGCGACCTGCGCATGCCCGGGGCGCTGGAGCATTTCTACCGCGCCGCGCAGGAGCAGAGCCGGGTCATGCTCGCCCGCGGCACCGTCAGCGGCGTCTCGCGAGGCGGACATGGGCGGCTGCAGGTGAGCCTCAGGGACAGCCTGCTCGGCGAGGACGTGAACGTCGAGGCGGACCTGGTGGTGCTCGCCACCGGCATGATCCCCAACTCCGCCGACGGCGAGGCCATCCGCCAGCTTCGCGACGCGAAGAAGCGCATCGAGCGCAGCGAATCGGAGACGCAGCGCACGGCTGCAGAGGCGCAGGCCGCGGCGCTGGCCCGGCACCAGGGCACGGAGATCCTCAACCTCGGATACCGGCAAGGTCCGGATCTTCCCGTGCTCGCGTACGGCTTCCCCGACTCGCACTACATCTGCTTCCCCTACGAGTCGCGCCGCACCGGCATCTACGCCGCGGGGGCGCTGCGCGCGCCCATGGACGCGGCCGAGGCGGTGGACGACGGCTTCGGCGCCGCGATGAAGGCGGTGCAGGTCATCTCCGCGCTGGGACGCGGCGAGACCGTGCACCCGCGCTCCGGCGACATCGCGCCCGCCGAGTTCTTCCTGCAGCGCTGCACGCAGTGCAAGCGTTGCACCGAGGAGTGCCCCTTCGGCACCCTCGACGAGGACGCGAAGGGAACGCCGCAGTACAACGCCCTGCGCTGCCGCCACTGCGGCATCTGCCTGGGCGCCTGCCCGGAGCGGATCATCTCCTTCCCCGACTACTCGGTGGACGCGGTCGCGGGGATGATCAAGTCGATCGAGATCCCCGACGAGAGCGAAGAGAAGCCGCGCATCCTGGCGCTGCTCTGCGAGAACGACGCGTATCCCGCGCTCGACGACGCGGCGGCCAGGCGCGCTTCCTGGAACCCGTGGGTGCGCGCCATCCCCGTCCGCTGCCTTGGCGCGGTGAACATGGTGTGGATCAACGAGGCGCTCTCGCGCGGCATCGACGGCGTGATCCTGATCGGCTGCAAGCGCGGCGAGAACGCGCAGTGCCATTACGTCAAGGGATCGGAGCTGGCGCACAAGCGGCTGGAGAACGTGCAGGAGACGCTGGACCGCCTCTCGCTCGAGTCGGAGCGCGTGCAGGTGGTCGAGCTTGCGCGCGACGAGCTCTCGCGCATCCCCGCGCTCTTCGACGAGTTCGCCCGAAGGCTCGTCGAGCTCGGTCCCAATCCGCTCAAGGGGTTCTGACCATGGCCACCACGCTGCCGGTTGCCCGCGACTTCCGCGACGAGCTTCTCCGGCGCGGCGGCGAGGGCGCGGCGCGCTGCTTCCAGTGCGCCACCTGCTCCACCGTCTGCGACCTCGCCAGCGCGCACTCCATGTTCCCGCGCCGGCAGATCCTCTGGGCACAGTGGGGCCTTCTCGACCGGCTGCGCGCCGATCCGGCCATCTGGCTCTGCCACCAGTGCAACGACTGCACCGCGCGCTGCCCGCGCGATGCCCGGCCGGGCGACACGCTGCAGGCCGTCCGCTCCATCCTCATCGAGGACGCGGGCAGGCCCAGGTTCATGGCCCGGCTGGTGGCGCATTCGCGGACCACCTGGCCGCTGCTGCTCGGCGCGCCGATCCTCTTCTGGGCGCTCTTCGTCCAGGCCGTCCACGGCTTTTCGCCGTTGCCGCAGCCGCTCGTCTACTCGCAGGTAGTGCCGCACTGGATGATCGACGTGGTGCTGGTTCCGGCGGCGGCCTTCGCGGCCTTTGCGGCGCTGGCCGGAGCGCGGCGCGCCTGGACCGCGTGGGGCGCGCCCGGCGGCCTTCCCCGCGGCCTCCTCTCCGTGGCCGGCGACGTCCTCGCGCACCGCAGCTTCGAGAAGTGCGGCGCCGCGCGGCCGCGAAGGCTCGGCCACATGATGCTCGCCTGGGGCTTCGTCGGCGGCATCCTCACCACCACCTCGGTGGCGGTGGCCGAGTACGGGTTCGGGATGCACCTGCCGATGCGGCAGTACAACCCGCTCAAGATCCTCGGCAACGTCTCCGCCGTCCTGCTCGCCGCAGGCGCGATCTGGCTCCTCGTCAACCGCCTGCGCAACGCGCGCGCTGCCGGCTCCTCGCGGGCGTTCGACAACTTCTTCCTCGCCCTCGTCCTGCTGGTG